>CANOFO010000056.1 GCA_947565305.1 uncultured Lachnospiraceae bacterium
GTTTCCACTTACACTATTCTCCCCAGCATAGCTGGGGGTTTAGTACTTTCAATTATATTATGCCACATTTTCAATTACTTTCAAGGTCTGCCTTGTAAAATCATTTAACAAACTCTCAATTGCCATTCTTTCAACTAAAGACATCATTCTTTCTTCCGGGTTTTATTGCTGGTATTCTTGCAAACGGCAAAATTTTTTTTAGAAATTATGGAATAAACCTCCATGCCATGGTAAAATAATTACAAATGTTCTATACAGTATTCTATATATAAGGAGAGCCCTATGATAAATGAGATACAGGACGAGAGATACTCCGTCGCCGATGAAGCCATCTATGATGCATTCTTTTTAGTTCTCAAAGAGAAAGAATTAGACAAGATAACCGTTTCCGATGTCATAAAAAAAGCCGGGATTGTTCGTAGTACTTTTTACAACCACTACGAAAACATTCCCGCCCTCATCACTGCGATTGAGGATAAGACCATACAGGATATTTTTTCCCTCATGGAAAAATTCCATCCCAATAATGACAGGGAAATGTGCAGGTCTTATTTTCTGACAATCTGCGAGTATACAATGACGAACCCTTTCCTGGGCAATCTCCTGCGCAACCCACAAAACAAGGCATTTTTCGAGAAATTCCTGACCATGTTCCACCGCTATGTCTCTAATGTCATGCAGAATACGGACCCCTCACATCCCAGCAAGGAGGAATTCTCCTATATGATTGCCTGCGTCATCGGCAGTACCATCGGCGTGCTCCACAAGTGGAGCGCAGAGCATTTCCATGCCCCCGCCGAAGTCATCGCCGACATCCTTACACAATCGTTTATCGCTGTCATGCTGCCGTTTATCTCATAGGGGATTTATTGATTTAACGGCTCGTCAATCAAAGCTTCCTGCCGCTTGATTTTCTTCGTTGCGCTTCTGATAAAGGGATTTTTGCGCACTATCAGCCCGGTAATCTGGCGGTAGGTAGGCTGATTCTTATTATACTCATCTAAGAACGCCTGCAGCCCAGCCTGGATTTCCGCTTCGCCAAGACCTTTCGCCTGAACGACATCCATATCTGGGTAAATCCTTGCCGTAAGCCCATTATTTTCACCAGTCACAATGACTTCGCCTACCAGTGCGCCGAGCGCCAGCTTATTCTCGATTTCCTCCGGTGAAATATTTTCTCCGTTGGAAAGGATAATCAGATTCTTCACGCGCCCATTGATAAACAGGAATCCGTCTTCATCCAGATATCCCTTATCTCCTGTATGCAGCCATCCGTCTTTCAAGGCCTCCGCCGTCTCTTCCGGCATCTGATAATATCCTTTCATGACACTGCTGCCCTTAACGAGGATTTCCCCATTATCAAAAGCAATCTCTGCATTTTCAAGCGGTCTGCCGATAGAACCTGGCTTATTATCGCCTGGCATGTTGGAACTGATAACCGGGGAGCACTCTGACATGCCGTATCCCTCATAAATATTTACGCCGTATTCCACAAACTTTTCAATATAAAATGGGTCAAGATGAGCGCCGCCGGTAAAAATAATTTTCAGATTTCCACCGAATACATTAGCTGCTAACACCTTTTTAGGGATTGCCGGGTCTGCTGCCGAAAGTCTCTTATAAATTGTCTCTACCATCATGGGGACCATTAAGATTACCTCTGGCTTGAAGATACCCATATTTTTTACCATATGAAGGAGCGAATCATTGATACAGACAGTTGCCCCCAGAGAAAATCCTTTGAGCCAGTCCATCACCAGGCAAAATGCATGGTGGATTGGCAGCACGCTCAGCATCGGTGTACCCGGCTCTGCCGTATAACGAACATATGCCACATTTGTCGCCAGGTTATCCTGCGTCAGCATAACGCCTTTGCTTTTTCCGGTTGTCCCCGATGTAAAAATAATCGTTGCCACATCCTCGGTATTCGGTCTGTCTGCATCTGCAGCATTGTCTCCAACAGCTTTCTTAAGTTCCGCCAAAGATGAGACCTTTTCATTGGCAGCTTCTGTCTCTTCCTCCTGAAGAAGCCATATTTTCCTCAATTTCGGACATGCAGCCAGGATTGCATCCACAAGCGCCACGCCCTTAGGGCTTAAGAAAAGACCTTCCGAATCCGAACGGTTTATTAAATCTATTAAGTCCTCCCCCGGAAGCCCGGCATCAAGCGGCACAGCAACTGTATTGCCAGTGATAATACCCAGATAGCTTTCAATCCACTCTACAGAACTGTTTCCGATAAGGGCAATGTGTTTACCCTGAAATCCTTCTGCCAGTAAACCTTTTCTGACTGCCACAACATTTTCCATCAGTTCTTTATAGCTTCTCTCCAGAATTTCCTTTTTCTGCAGCCATTTTACCGCCTTAACATCTGCGAATTTCTCCACACTGTTTTCTAAGACATCACGAATAAGCATTCCCATAATTTTACGCCTCCTGCTGTAATTTTTCCATCATTTCCAGAGCCTCTGCAATCGTAAGGACCTTTAATACATCTTCCTCCTCAAGTTCTACGTCAAACGTATCTTCAAGTTCTCCCAGAAAAGACATGAAATCAAGTGAGCTGAATCCCAAATCTTCCCGAAATCTCATCTCATTCTTCATATCCTCCGGCTTTACATCACAATACTGTGCCACAATCGTTTTAAACTGCATCTCGTTCGTCATCTTTCTTCCTCCTAAAATATTATTCCCTGTGTAAAATTACGGATTGCTCCAAATTACATATCACACTTGCGCCATAATCTCGCCGATTGTCATATCCGGCTCTGCGATTCCTTTAAAAAGGATACGCATCATATAGTAATATAACAGTTCCATATCATGCTCTTCCAAATGAGCGGTCTGATAGTGGTAAGAGAAATTCATTCCCCCATGTTCCGTATGCGATACGGTTAAATACATTTTCTTGGTGGCAGCGCCATTGGCAAACCACTTGGAATGCTGCGGAATCTGCTCCAAATGCGGGTTATCCATCTTTACCGGCAACGGCTGATAGGTGAGGTAACAGCTCTCATACGCGGTATGCTCTGGAGTATGGTAACGCTTCCGCATTTCGTCCATAATCAGCGCCGGGTCATAGTTGCTGTGCATATAAATCCGATTCTGCACATTCTGGATTTCATAAGCTGCCGCCATAAATTCCATCTCCGCAGGGATGACTGTCCGACAAGGAAACATAATCGTCCTGCTGCCGCCGGATGTCCACTCATCATGGGTGGAACGCCGTGAGATAAAGTTCTGTATCGTAATGTCTTCCTGCCCATCATTCACTTTCGACAGATAAGTACGAATTCCCAACAGTAAAAGATTCGTCATCGAAAGCTGATGGTTCATGCAAAAAGCAATCAGATTTTTCGTTGGCTCCGGCTCCAGATAATAGTCTTTTACCTCCACAAACAAATTCTTCAGTTCTATGTCTGCTGCCCGCAAATTTTTATTCCCATGCTTCTTCCTCGCCTCTTCAAGAACGGAGGGACCCTGAATATCAGAATAGAGCGGTTCCCCCAAAGCATCCAACTGGTCGTCCCAGAACTTCTTGTCCTTGGCAAGGCGTTTCTCATTATTAGCCTTCTTCAAATCTTTTTCCAGCACCATCTCAAAGTCTGCCAAATCTTTCGGATACTCCGAACCAAAACGATAATGCGTATAAAGCTGCATCAGGTCATTTATCATTACCACCAGACCGCAGGAATCAATCAGCCTGTGGTCCATGTGGATAAAAAAACCATTAAATCCTTCTGGAAGTTTCACCATCGTCACGTCACACAGCGGAATCTCATCCCCAACGAACGTCTCATACGCCCATTGCTGCATCAGCTTATCTGCCTCTGCCAGGCTCATACCGGATAAATCTTTAAGCGGAATGTCCCTGGTATCCTTTTCTACAATATACTGCTTTACCTGTCCTTTTTCATCGGGCTTTGTAAAACGAACCCTCATACATCCATAACGCTCAAACTCCAGCTGAATGCATTTCTTCAAAAGCCCAAAATCCAAAGCTGCCTTTAACGATGCCACAACGCTGACGCCTGACACCTGCTGTGTCTTGTAATCCTGAATCCAGTTATGGTGCATTTTCTGTGCCGCTGTCAACGGATAATAATCTCTCATGTGAAACCCTCCTTTTCCTTCTTCTGAGAAACTACCACATTTCACATATAAATTCTACCCCCTTGGAGAGTTAGCATACACTTTACCTCAAATTGACCGAGACTTTCCAGATAGTGGAACGTTTTTTGTCTGTAAAAAAGAGAGCAAAAAAATAGACGTTCTGTTGTGAACGGCTATTTTCTAAACTGCACAGCTGCTTGGCTAAGTGCCCTGTGGGTGCATTGCTCGCAGGAATAAAGCAGAACCCTAATCATACTTTTCAAAAAATTCCAGGACCTTTTCCTTATACAGCTCCGGCTCTTCATATGCACTGCAAAGATGCCTTGCCTCCGACGTCACCACAAGCTCCTTAGGCGCCTGGCATAGGGAATAATTATATATCGTATTGCCCGGATCCACATAAGTGTCTTTTGCACCATGGAAAAACAGAACCGGTCTCCGATTTTTCTTCATGGCTTCTGCCGTATCCGCTTCCTTCATGCGAAAGCCTGCAAAAAGCATACAGAACAAATCAAGACGAAACAGCAGCAAGCCAACCCAATGCAGATGGAACCAATTCGCCGCCATATCCTGCATCTGCCCTTTCATGGAACGGAAGCTGCAATCAGAAATCAATCCCCTTACCTCCTGCGGAAGCCTGTGTCCCGATGCCATCAGCACTGAAGCCGCCCCCATAGATTCCCCATAGAGATAGATGGGAAGATGCTCCTTATTCCTTCCGGAAAGATAATATGCCCACCGCTGCACATCATACTGTTCCTTCGCCCCAAAGGTAATATATTCCCCTTCACTCTCCCCACAGCACCTCTGGTCTATAAAAAGCAGATTGCAGTGATGCTCATGAAGAAACTTAGCCATATAAGCAAAGTCTCCAAAGCCGCTGCCTTTATATCCATGGCTCAGCAGGACAAAACGTTTCGCATTCTCCGCGGGCAAATAAGACGCATGGAGCAACAGCCCATCCCTGCTTCGGACATAACATTCCTCCATCTCCTGCAGCGCACACCACTCCTTGCCCTCCTCATACTCTTTCTCAAATTTATGTCTGGGATGATTTATCTTCGTGTGGGATAACCGGAACCATTTTTTTTGGGCAAGCCTCTTATTGCCCTTACAATAGACCACCATTTTAAAGAAAGACCATCCGAATGCCATAAATACAGAAAACGCCGCAATGGCTGCAGCAAATATTTTAATTATTCTATTTTTCATAACCTGATAATTGCCCTCTTTTTCTTTAAGATATTTTCGTGAAACGATTCTATTATAATATGCTTCTTCTGAAAAAGCAAATTTTTGTTGACTTTCGACAGTTTCAAGTATATACTGTTTTTAACAGAAATAAAAAATATTAGCAGTAATTACAGAAAGTATCTGTAAACAAATGATATGTCCAAAACATAATATGCTTAACTAACTGTGGGAAACTATACAGAATATGTTTTTGCACATCTTAACCCACATAACTAGATGCTGGCTATACTACACGTAAAGGAGTGAACATATGTCAACTTTAGCCTTAAATAACGTAACTTACACATACAAGAATGCACAGAGACCTGCTGTTTCTGACATTTCCTGCATTTTCGAGGAAGGACACGTATATGCCATTGTAGGTCCTTCGGGCTCCGGCAAATCTACGCTGCTTTCCTTGCTCGCCGGGCTGGACCTGCCCACGGAAGGGGAGGTTGCTTTTAACGGCGACAGCCTGGCAAAACTAAACCTTGACCGCTATCGGCGCGAAAGCATCTCCATGATTTTTCAGGCATTCCATCTGTTTCCATTGATGACCGTTATAGAGAATGTCTGTTTCCCTATGGAACTATGCGGGGTAACGCCTAAGGATGCCAAACCGCGGGCAGCAGCGCTCTTAGAGGGCGTGGGCATCACCAAAGAACAGATGGGACGTTTCCCCTCAAAGCTGTCAGGCGGAGAAAGGCAGCGCGTGGCAATTGCCAGAAGCCTTGCTTCCAATGCCAAGATTATCCTGGGTGATGAGCCGACCGGTAATCTTGACGGTGCAAACACGCAAAATATTATTGACATATTATGCAGCCTTGCGCACGACAAAGGGTATTGCGTAATTATTGTCACACATGACATGGAAGTAGCCGATGCGGCTGACGTGGCTCTCAAAATGAGAGATGGTGAATTACGGGTAATATAACCGATAATTTGAAAAATGGCACTATTGCACTGACATACGTGAAAGATACAGTGCCGTTCAGAAGGTCATGCCGCTTTATGCTGCAAGACCTTTTGAACGCAGAAATATATTTGTTTTAAATTAGTGGATTCGCCCTCTTAACTTAATCTTGAAACAGCGGCGTAGACAAGTATCTGTCCCCGGAGTCCGGCAAAAGTGCAACGATTATTTTTCCGGCATTTTCCGGTCTGCCTGCCAAGATAGCTGCCGCTTTCAATGCTGCGCCAGAGGATATTCCTACCAAAATACCTTCGCTAACTGCAAATAATTTACCCTCTGCAAACGCATCTTCATTTTCTATTGTAATAATCTCATCATATACTCCTGTATTCAGTACCTCCGGTACAAATCCTGCCCCAATTCCTTGAATCTTATGGGCACCTGAAACCCCCTCGGAAAGCACCGGGCTTGCTGCCGGTTCTACTGCCACAATCTTCACGTTTGGGTTTTTTCCCTTCAAATATTCCCCAACGCCGGTAATTGTCCCACCAGTACCTACCCCTGCGACAAATATATCCACTTTACCAGCAGTCTGCTCCCAGATTTCCGGTCCTGTTGTCTTCTTATGCATCGCCGGATTTGCCGGATTTACAAACTGCCCTAATATCACGGAACCCTTAATCTCGCTTCTCAGCTCCTCCGCTTTGGCAATGGCTCCTTTCATGCCTTTTGCACCTTCCGTCAGCACCAGTTCTGCACCATATGCCTTTAGAAGCGTTCTCCTTTCCACACTCATGGTATCCGGCAATGTGAGAATTGTCCGGTAGCCTTTTGCCGCCGCAACCGCCGCAAGGCCGATTCCGGTATTGCCGCTTGTGGGTTCAATAATCGTTGCCCCCTCTTTTAGGATACCTTTCTGCTCCGCATCCTCAATCATAGCCAGGGCAACACGGTCCTTTACAGAACCCGCCGGATTTAAGTACTCTAACTTTGCAAGGATAGTGGCATTTGTAATGCCAGCTTTCTTCGCATATCCATTTAGTTTCAAAATTGGTGTCTTACCAATCAGTTCCAATGCGCTCTCTTTTATTTGGCTCATATCAGCATACGCTCCTTTCTAATACTTATACATATTTATATTGTAGGTATATAGGTTTATCTTTTATCAAATTATACGCCTACAAACCTGCTATGTCAATATCATTTCTTCCTCTCAAACACATATTTCCTATCTGCAGATAAATCCTCTCGATATACATAACCTAACCTGTCAAAGTTCTTGATTCCCAACGGATCCTCAATCTTCCTCTCAGCCATGAAACGCACCATCTCACCCCTTGCCATCTTTGCATATGTGCCTTTTGTTACTAGCTTTCCCCTTACCTCCTCACAAAAAACAACCGTTATATACTTATCATTTTTTGTCAGATAGCTTTCAACACACTTTGCATATTCTTGCGAAGCCAGATTGACAATGATTCTGCCCCCATCTTTCACTGCTTCATAAATCCGTTCGCCCCACAGGCTATACAAATCCTTGTGCCCATTTATCGCAGCTTTCGCCTGCATTTCCAAACGGTAGGGCGCCACTCCGTCCATCGGTCTTAAGACGCCATAAAATCCAGATAAAATCCTTAAATGTTCCTGTACATAATCAAATTGGGCATTCTCAAATACCACGGGAGCCATATACTGATAGGCAATCCCCTCATAAGACAGAATCGCCGGCGTCAGTCTGCTGTATAAATCCATGCGTTCCAGACGCCCAAAATTCTGGGCGGCGATCTTATCATTGCATTTCCACAGCTTTTGCAATCTTTCCGGGGATTGTTCCCGAAGCCACGAAAGGATTTCTTCTGCCTGTCTGATATATATGGGCAGCCCTTGTGGTGCAAGGGTGTCCAAATCCTCATTCATTCTTTTTGTCGGTGAAAGAATTATCCGCATGATATTTCCCTCATAGGCGTGCCAACTTCTATCAGATTCCCATCCGGGTCATAAAAGCGAATTACTCTCTGCCCCCAGGAGTGTTCAATCAGACGGTTTACATACTGAATCGGTTCCTGGTATTTTTCCAGTTTTTCTACAAAAGCCTCGATATTCTCCTCCTCAAAATATAACTCACAGGCATTGTTCTCAGCAACAATTTCCCGCTCAATAAATTTTTCCCATATTTCTTTTTCCTGGAGCACAAGCCCTTCCGTCATAATAACATTACCGTCATTGTCAAGGATAACCTGCAGACCAAATAACTCTTTATAGAAAGCAATTGATCTGTTTATGTCTTCCACCACAATTAATATATTTTTAAGTTTCATTTTTATAGCTCCTTTGCTCTACAAGGTTAACTTTTATATATCTGCCTTTTATAATTGCAGCCGACTTTTACAAGCAATTAGATGTTCCCGCAATTCACTAACATAATCTCCCCATCTTTCATGTTCAGAAACTATCTCAACAATTTTATCCAAAATTAATTCTTCGCTCTTTCCCATTCTTTCCACCAATTTATCCAACCACTGATGGCTGTCCGATACCGCTTTTAACTTCTTGGCAACCTTTACAAGCTCACTATCGACATTCATTTCCACAAGCATATCAAAAATATATTTCTCAGGCGCTGTTTTTTCAGGCAGCTGAAGCTGATGGAGCAACTTGTCAGCTTTATCCACTTTATCATCATGTTCCTTTTCTGTTCCAGTTAAAACTTTATTAATAGCATCTCTTTTATCGTTTTCATTCCTATAAACATCTCCATCTAACAGAAAAAAGTCCTCACTAATGTCTTTCTCCTGCAAAATAAAACTCGCAGACAGAACAATTAAATTATAGGC
This sequence comes from uncultured Lachnospiraceae bacterium, assembly GCA_947565305.1. Lineage (GTDB taxonomy): Bacteria > Bacillota > Clostridia > Lachnospirales > Lachnospiraceae > Petralouisia. The sequence continues at coordinate 9,094 of CANOFO010000056.1, forward strand.
AGCCCCCAGTTTTATCACCTTAATATATCTGGATAACCCTAAATCATCTGCTACGATATTTACGATGGTTTCTGCCAAAATATCTTCCACGTAAATTTTTATTGGCTGCTCCACATCCTCGCTTAACTCATATACAATATCCGGAGTTATCCTATTATATACCATGGTCTTTTCCTTCAAAGGCTGCAGATAACGAATATCCACAAACTTCTGCAACCTATTCATTTCCATGGAATGAGTTGTAAAAATAACCTGAAGCTTTCTTTTTTCTGCAACTTTTGCCAGCTCAGAAATCAGCCTTTTTAGCGCCGTTACATGCAGCAAAACATCAATTTCATCAATCAGGATCAAAGAATACTGCTCTACTGTATAAACTGTCCTTAATATCCTTAAAACTCTTTGCTCTCCAGCCCCCATGCTTAAAGACGAATATTTTATATTTTCTTCTGTATGTACCCCAAGCAATTCTTTTTTCTTCGTTTTATGATAATTCAACTGATCATAATTTTTATTTAATACATACGCTGCTGCCTGGAGTATTTTATTAGCATTTCTTTCATTTGCCAAACTTGTCTTATAATCAATATAGGATGTCTGGCTCTCTTTCTCTATTTCTGGCACACATGTTTCAATTCCTATAAAATAAGTGTCTCTCTGCGGCCTGTCCGCATATCGCGCCCACCTGTCTTTATTTTTCCGATATTCTTTTGTATTTTCTTTTTGCATATTTTCGTCCCAATAGGTAATTGAAAATTTGCTGTTTTTCCAGCTGGAATCTGGAGTGGGTGTGAAGAAAAATGAAAATTTGTAATCTTCTTTCGATTTATAAGGCTTAAATACGCATGCCAATGCATGTAAGATTGTAGACTTTCCTGCTCCGTTAACCCCCATAATCGCTGTTAGATTTTTGTCAAAAGAAATATCAGCATTTTTTATTCCCTTTAAATTGTCTATATGAATGCTTCTTATTTCTATCTTTGGAAAAATTTTATGCTCGGATTTAGTGACTGTATTTTTTACTTTTTTAACCGACTTAACACTTATCGTATTAAGTTCCACATTTTTGTCACTTGACTGTGCAAAATCAGCGCCCATCAAATACTCTTTTAAGGCATATGCAATCTTATTTACAACAAATACATTGGAAGCATATGCAATCTTCATATACGTGTCATACTTATTTTTACAATTATTAAAATTGTATTTAGGAAACCCTTTTAAATAAGCATATTCATTGTGAGTAAATCTTCTCAGCCCCCGAGTGTCCGCAACAAACATGTCCTTATATTTCCCTATGTAGATAGAGTCTGTTTCCTCTAAATCCCTGTATTTTTTCACATAAAATTTTCCCTCTTCCAATACTATATCTGACGTAATAGATATCTTTCTATACCATTCAGCGATTTTCTCTGCTGCCTCTTGATATATCGGACTTCCAGCTTGCACTTCTTTCGGAAAATAAAACTCATTACGATACAAGTCATTGCGTATTCCCACCATATATGCCTGTCTTCCATTTACAGGAAACCCTGAATAATCTGCCTCTTTCATTATCTCATATGTAACGGCATAATTGCGAAATGCCTCCTGTCCTAATATATAATTAAATTCAGCTGCCCTATTTCTAATAATCATCGCAGGTGGGATTTCCAGCAAGAAAGCTGACGGCATTTTTTTCTCTATAATCTCACATATTACATTATTTTCAAAGTTTTGTTTCTTTTTTTCACTTAAACTATGCCAAGGATACATAAGCAGCTTGGCAGTTATCAAATCTGCCTCCGGCAAATCCTTGATTACGATATCTTCAACATTTTTTATCATACTATTTGTATTTTTAACAATCTCACGATACATTTCTGTGCACACAGGAGAACGATCAATGGCATATACCACGTCATAACCTGCCCGCTGAAATCCCAATGACCTTCCGCCAATTCCTGACAATAAATCTATCACCCTTATCTTTTCCGTCATACGTTTCTATCCCCTATCCGTTTGGCAATTAATCTTATTTCTACTTTTTTCTTAAATATTATACATAAACCACACACGAAACTCAAGTCTTACAAGAAACCTAAACGGTCTGGAATCAGGCGCTGATGATTATGTGACAAAACCTTTCATCCTCGCTGTACTGCGGGCAGGGTCAATGCCCGGCTGAGGGCAAAGGAGACACAGGCAAAGGAGACGCTTCAGATAGATGATTTTTGCTTTGACTTTTTCGATATGAAATTTTATAAAGGCGACCGGGAAATTGAACTCAGCAAGACGGAGCAAAAGCTACTGAAACTTCTGGTAAACAATCCCCAAATAACCCTGGAGCGAAGCTTGCTGGTAGACCGGATTTGGACAGACGGCGCAGAGTACGTGGATGAAAATGCACTTTCTGCAACAGTAAAAAGATTACGTGACAAATTACCGTAATATGTTTCTTATCGTGGGCGGAAGCCTCAGTATTATCATTGCGCTGATTGGTATCCTCAATTTCTTCAATGCCATCCTGACTTCCATCTATTCCCGCAGGATTGAATTTGCCATGCTGATAAGCTATAAAAATGCAGACCGGCAGACAATTGTGGAACGGCTGCGCATGGGGAATTAGCAAACGCTTCATTGTCTGGAACTTAGTTCTTTCTTACAATTTATAAGGACAGTTTAGAAATTTTACTAAGATATCTTCCAATAAAATTTCTAAACCGTCCCTTGTATACGCGCTACGCATCCTGCTGCAGAAATTTACCTGCCAATTTATGTACCTGTTTTATTTCCCTAGAATTTAAATCCCATGCCCCCAATTCCTCTGCAACGTAATCAGGAAATTTTTTGCTGATATCTTTCAAAGCATTGCCTATGGATTTTCGCACATACTCACTGTCATCCTCTTTATGTGCGGATAATAACTGAATCGCTGTCTGTGGATTTTCCTTAAAATAGGGGCGGCTCGTCCACACTCTCAGTCCCTCGGAAACTGCCCGGCGGACATTAGCACAATCGCTGGCGAACCATTCCTCAATCAGCGGCAATGCATTTTCATACCCAATTATCTTACAGTGATTGTCAAACGCCATCGCCAGTATCTCCTGCACTTTCCAGCTGTCATGCCGGCTTACGGTATCTTTCAGGAACGCCAGAGCAGCCGGAAACTGATGCGCTGAATACCCCAATAGGAAAACTCCGACCTCCTGAATCTGGAAATTATCTGACCGGTACAGTTCAAGTCCCACCTCATAACATTCCTCCAGGGAGTGAGACTTATAGTATTTCTCCGCCTCTGTTTTTACAAGTTTAAGGCTGTCCTTTTCCGGTATCAGGTCTGCTAAATATTCCATATAACCATTCATTCTTGTGGTCCTTTCTCGTATCTTAAACGTCACGTAGCTTCCGATGGTTCCATGGCATGAAACAGCCGCTCTTCAATCTCCACCAATGTATTGGCATAATCCTTTAACTCCTCCGCCAGCCGCTTCTTGCCAGTCCCCTCCTGTTTCTTATATAAAATGCGGTGTTCCATGCTTGCCCAAAAATCCATGGACATCGTGCGGAACTGAATTTCCACAGGAAAATACTCCATACCATCCAGACAGTACACCGGAATCCCCACAATTACATGGTAGCTTCGGTAACCGTTGGGCTTAGGCTTCTTAATATAATCACACTCACGAACCACAATCAAATCTGCCTGACGTTTCAACACATCTACAAGATTATAAATATCGTCTGCAAAATAGCAGATGACCCGCACGCCCGCGATGTCCTGCAGATAATCCTTGGCATTCATCACCGTAGGTTCCTTCTTTTTCTTCCTTAATTTATCTTCTAAACTGTTCTTCTCCTTAATCCGGCTCTGGATATTATGGATAGGCTGGCTCTCAGAAGCCTCATACAGGCTATGTTCCAGCACATGGAGCCTGGCAAGCAGGACCTCCTTTGCATCCTCATACGGCTGTATGAATGTGTAGTATTCTTGATCTGTCATTAAATCTCTTTCCTCCTCATGCCAAAGTATTTATCAGCACCGATATAAGACCCCAAAACTCCTCAGCTTTAAGTATAGCAGATTTAAATGCGAAACATATAAAATTTTCTGGATAAAAATATTAAATTATTGTAAAATATGACCTAAGGAGGGAAAATCATTTGGATATCTATCATAACCAAAGCATACATGAGTGCAACGGACGCGGGGCCAAACTGATACCGCTGCCTGTCAAGCAGACCTTTTTCTGGGAAGGACAGGAAATGTATATTCCTGCCGTCTATGTGGGCAAAAATGGCGCTGTTCTTGATGTGTGTGCAAAAATTTCTTTAGAAGACATGACTGATTTCCTAAAAAATTGGAACACAGACCGGCGTCTTTCCCTGAAAACACAGGAAGATTATGAACAGATGGAGGCAGAAAATCCAGCCTCTCGCGATTTTACCGTAGAAATGAGCCTGAACAAAATACCATTGGCAAACAACATGAGCAGCAGCCTGTATTGGTATCCGCCAAGCATATTTCAATTATTAAATGAAGAATCGGCAGCTGAAGAAAGCACAACCGCCCAAGAAAATAAAAACAGCCACAATGCAGAAGAACTGATGGAAGCCTATCACTGTGACAGAGACTGTCTCTGGCGCATCAGCCGCCATTCCTTTGACTGGAACGACAGCCCCATCCTGTCCCCACAGAACATTTCACTGACTTTGCGGGCAGATACATTTTCTGTCACTGCAGGACATTTTACCACGGATTCCTCCTGTGATTACCGCGACAAGAAAGCTATAAAAGTCCTGCAGCCTGTTACTGGCAAGGAATACACGCTGACATTGCATGGCTGCGAACAAACCAAGGTGGACATGGATGGCATCGCAGAGGGTAATCTCATTTATCCTGAATATCTGCAGGAACTCTCCTACACTATATCACCAAAAATTAGCCGCGAATTTTTCGATATTCTTGACTGTGCCGAAAGCGAACCTGCAAGAACCCTGGAAGAGAATGGGGATACCTGCGGTCCAGATGGACCCACAGCCATTTTTTTAGCGGGGAAGCCTGCCAATGATGATTTCCGAACCGCCGTTTCTTCCTTGCATTTTTCACCTGTAACAACGGTACATTGGAGGATTATATTCCGCATGAAACCAAAGGAAGATATGAAGATAACGCTGCCTATTCAAATTGAATAGGCAGCACAATCGGCAATACCTCTTCCTCCCTCTCAATGATAAATTCAATGACTGTAGGAACTTTTCTTGTATTTTTTGCCGCCAATAATACACGTTTTATTTCCTCCCGTTTTTGGACACGGAACGCTTGTGCTCCATAGCTTTCTGCATACTTTATGAAATCCGGCGTATATTGTGGGCAACAGGCAGATGGCGTATTGCAAGTTAAAGGACAGCTTTTTCGATACCGCAGGCAAGTACCGGAATAATGCTTACTATAAAACATTTCCTGCCATTGGCGTACATTTCCCAGATAGCCATTATTTAAAATACAGACAATCACCGGCAATTCATAGGCAACTGCCGTTGCCATTTCCTGGCTGGTCATCTGAAATCCTCCATCACCGCAAATTGCAATCACATCTCTGCCCGGGTTGCCCAACTTGGCGCCAAGCGCCGCCGGCAAGCCATAACCCATGGTTCCAAAACCGCCAGAAGTCAGCATCTTCTTTTGCTCCGTAAGTTCCAGAAACTGTGTTGCCCAAAGCTGGTTCTGCCCTACATCCGTGGCAATAACCGCATCAGAAAATATCTGATTGATTTCCTGAAAAATTGCCAAAGGCGTTAACCTGGCTGCGCTGTACTGTTCTGACCCCAGCGGCTTTTGCTGTTTCCATTCTTCCACCTGAAATCTCCACGCAGCAAAATCCAATTTTGGCATTTTATCAAGCAGCATTTCAATTACATCCTTGGCATCCGCAACAATCGGAATATCAGCTTCTATATTTTTGGAAATACATTCGGAATTGATATCTGCATGAATCACCTCCGCTTTGCTGGCAAATTCATTGATATTACCAGTAATTCGGTCATTGAAACGAACACCAATAGCAAACAGCACATCACATTCACTGACTGCCTGGTTGGCAGCATAACTGCCATGAATCCCAAGATTGCCAATATACAGAAAATGATTCGTTGGCAACGCCCCCTTGCCCATAATCGTTGTGACAACCGGAATGCCTGCCTTTTCCGCCAGAGCTGTCATTGCCCGGTTGGCATGGGAAATATTGATTCCCCCTCCTAAGAGGAACAGCGGACGTTTTGCTCTTCTCAGACAATCCAGAGACTCCTCCAACTGTTTCATGGGAACTGCTCCACCCGATCTGTTACCATCAGTTTTATTATGTTCAGGATATGCAGCACTGCCCATTGCCTGCTGGATATCCTTCGGCAGATCAACCACCACAACGCCCGGTCTGCCGGACTGCGCAATCGTAAAAGCTTTCTTTATCTCATCCGCCAGCTCCTCCCGTCTGCAGACCGTGACTGCATATTTGCAGATACTTTTTGTTATGCCAACTATATCAACTTCCTGAAATGCTTCCTTCCCCATTAGATATGTCGGAACCTGCCCGGTAAAGCAGACCAACGGAACGCTGTCATAATTCGCAGTGGCAATTCCGGTGACCAGGTTTGTTGCCCCAGGACCACTTGTCACAAGACAGACTCCCACCTTTCCAGTCGAACGTGCATAGCCATCCGCTGCATGAATCAATCCCTGTTCATGCCGGGGTAAAATGATATTCAAGCCCTCTACACCATAAAGCGCGTGAAACAAGTCAATCGCCTGCCCACCCGGATAGGCAAAAAGTGTATCCACATTTTCAGATAATAATGCTTTTACAAATAATTCTGCTCCAGTTATCTGCATAATTAGTTCCTCCTACAGAATTTTAAATTGCAAGTATCCACTTGCATATCAGGTGTTTTAAACGGCACTGCTTTTAGCAGTACCGTAAACAACAAAATTAGCCAATACAAGGACTATACATTTACTTCAGCAAACAATGCTTCCGCCAGCTCTCTTGCCGCATCCCCTGTCACGAATCCCCCCATTCTTCTATTCCCCGAATAAACGTTGCCACAGACTGTTTGATATATTGGTCCCTGCCAATTTCAAACAGTTCTTTATCAAAAGATGCCTGCAAAAATGTATAGCCGAAAGTACTGGAAAAAATCGTCAGAGCCAGACATTCAATATCCATTTGCGGAAGCTTGCCTTTCCGTTCCATTTCTTGAAAATACTCTGTCAGGGAACTGAGAAAAGCCTGGGGAACTTTCATAACTAATGGCGCCGTTTCCTCATATATCTGCGGTGCCCTGAGACCAATGGACAATTTGACAAAATCCGGCGTAATCCGCTCCATATATTTCGTCATAAACATCTCTAAATCCGGCTGCAGTTCCCATTTTACATCCGCAAAAATCTCTGGTGTCAGGTTTCCGCGCCATTTCTCCTGCTCCACACCACATAAAACAATGTCTTTCTTTGAATTAAACTTGCGGAATAGCGTACACTCATTTACACCTGCTTTTTTAGCAATATCCTTTGTAGTTGTCGCGACATATCCTTTGTCTCGGATTAAAGACATTGTGGCATCAATAATCTTCTGATGGGTCTCATCCATATTCCAAACATCTCCTCATGCAAGTAA
>CANOFO010000057.1 GCA_947565305.1 uncultured Lachnospiraceae bacterium
ATATTTAAGTGTAAGTCCAGTATTTACTTAGAAATTAATGCAATGATGTACTAGTGCTTTGGAGGATATTGCGGAAGGACTGTTCTATGAGTGTACATCTTTGTCCGGTATCGCGCTGCCGGATACGGTTCGTGAGATTGGTTATGCCTCTTTCTATCACTGTGTGGATTTAAAGAGGATTGTATTTCCGGAAAAGCTGTCCCGGATTGGCGAATATGCATTTTCCCATTGTGAGGGCTTGGATTCCGTAAACATTCCAGATAATGTCGTTTCAGTGAGTGATTGTGCTTTTGCTTATTGCACTGCGCTGGCAAACGCTGTCTTGCCAAAGAGCCTGGTGACCGTGGGCAATTATCAGTTCTACGGCTGCTCTGCCTTAAGCAGCGTTATTTGCAGAGGAGAGATAATCGGTATTGGGACCGGCGCTTTTTACGGCTGCGGCTCCCTGGCAGATGTCACTCTCTTGTCTGGCATCCCGGCTGTCATTGGAGACAGCGCATTTTCTGGAACGCCGTCTGACCTGGTTTTGCATCACAGTCCGTCTGTAAAAGGATGGACAACCCCCTCTTGGGTCGGACCTGATAAAAATACCTATCATACGGAATCGTTTGAAGCGGATGTTACCGGTAATTGTGGAAACGGTACGACGTGGACTTATTACATAGATTCAGGAACGCTTGTCATTTCAGGCAACGGTTTTATGAGTGACTATGACAGCGAGGTCGCTGCACCATGGTATGCCTACAAGAAAGAGATTTATACTGTCCGTATTGAGGAAGGTGTTCGTTCTGTAGGTTCTCGTGCATTTTCTGGTTGTTCTGCGCTGCGAAATGTAAATATGGCAGATTCTGTGGAGATCTGTGGCGACTATGCTTTTTCAAAATGCGATAATCTGTATTCTGTGCTGCTGTCAGACAGCTTACGGGAGATTGGTGCATATCAGTTTTATAATTGTACCTCCCTTCATGACCTGGTGATTCCCGGCAGTTTAAAGACAATCGGTAACTATGCGTTTTTCAACTGTTCTAATCTGGAAAATATAGTTTTGCCAGGGAATATTAATTTTATTGGAGAGGGTTGTTTCTATAATTGTTCTGGTCTTGCTGCAGTTATATGGCCCTCTGCAATGGCAGCGATTCCAGATTATGCCTTTACCGGCTGCTTTGGTTTGACATCCGCAGTCATTACAGATAAAACGAAAACGATTGGAAAATCTGCTTTTAGCAACTGTACTTCTTTGCAATCGGTTTATATTGCGGGAAACGGAGAACAGATTGGAAATTACGCATTTTATGGGTGTGAGAATTTAGCCTCTGTCTTTTTTGCCGGAGAAAAGCCTTCCCAATTGGGGTATCTGTCTTTTGGAAAGACAAACGATAATCTGAGGCTGAATCATGTGGGGCAATGGTCGGAGACCTCGCTGAAATCTGAAGATGGGGCAGACATTCTTTGCGCCGCATATGCCCCTGCTTCTGGAAGCTGTGGCGGCAGCCTCCGTTGGGCTTACTCGGAGGAATTGGGATTGCTGCATGTTTCTGGAACAGGCGGCATGGAAGATTATGCGCTGACGGAAGCGCCATGGCGGCAGTATAGTGAAACCATAACAAATGTGATTGTGGATGATGGCGTTACCTCCATCGGTGAAAATGCATTTTATCAATGCAGTTCTTTACGTGAGGTTGTGCTTCCCGACAGTGTGACATCCATTGGCGCACAGGCTTTTGCTGATTGCGACAATCTTGTATCTGTTTATCTGCCAACAGCACTTGCTTCGCTTGGCAAAGCAGCATTTTACCATTGTTCAGCGTTGCGGCTTGTGGAGATGCCGGAACAGTTGACAGAAATTTCTGATTATGTTTTTGCATTATGCGCTAGTTTAAGAAATGTCCATGTAGGGGAAGCGGTGAGGGAGATTGGCTACTCTGCGTTTTATGCTTGTGAGTCCCTGAGCAAGCTGTCACTTCCGGCGGATCTTGCCCGCATAGAACCATGGGCTTTTGCCAGATGTGCTTCGCTGTCTGGGTTAAGCCTTGGAAGCGCAACAAGAAGCATCGGCGATTACTGTTTCTTTGGCTGTACTGCCCTGAAAACGCTTGATTTACAAAATGTGCAGGAAATAGGGCGATTTGCATTTTGCGGAATTGCGGTGAATGAGGTGAATATTCCGTCTGCAACGGCAGCGGTTGGCGCTTTTGCCTTTGGCAACTGTGGCGAGCTTACGGAAATTACGGTTGCTTCCGGCAATGCAGACTTTGTCTCTGAGGGAGGCGTTCTGTACAATGCCGCGCGGGATACCTTGTATCAGTATCCGGCAGGCAAAACAAATGGGGTATTCCAGGTTCCCAGCGGAACGGTTACCATTGCGGAAGGCGCATTTTATGGCTGCCAGATAGAACTGGTGCGGATTCCCGATGGTGTAAAAACATTGCAGACAGCCGCTTTTGCCGCCTGTCCGAAGCTTGTGAGCGTTGATATCCCTGAGAGCGTTACTTCCGTTGCGGAAGGTGCGTTTTATGGCTGTCCTGCGCTTGATTCGGTTGATGTTGCTCTGATAAAGGATGATATTTCTTTTGCATCAGATACAGGAACGCTTGCCGGTCATTTTACCATTTTAAACGAAACGGACCAGGAAGAGAACGTCATTTTTATGGCGGCCGCCTATCAAAATGGAAGAATGCTGACATCCTCTAAGTCTTCCGGCAGCGTAGAAGCAGGTGGAACGCTTCATGCTGAATTCCAGGCAATTGGGGGCTTGAGCAAAGATGTGCAATTTAAGGTATTCTTGCTGCGGGAAGGGAGTTATGAGCCGTTAGCGGATAATCTGACAATCCCATGCAGCTACTCGGCGCCAGGAACATGTACCTTGAAAGTATCCATGAGCAGTGAAGCTCAGGCTTCTGTATATGCATTGGCAGAGGGTCTGAGTATGCAAAGTGAAACGGCGGATGGAATATCTGCGACATTTTCTATTCCTGTTTCTGATTATGAGAATATGATGTTGGGCGCGGAAACAGGGAAGCTTCGCGGATTTGACAGCAAAATCAGCCTGGTTCGTACAAAAGATGGGGCTTCGCTGGATTCTGCAGAAGTCTCTTATACAACAAATGTTGATATTGCAAATTATGACATGGCAAACGGATATGTGGGTTCTGGCATACCGGTGCAGGATGCCGGACTGACGCTTGCCAGTACGACAGAAGGACAGGTATGGCTTATTCCCCCAGGCGTGGATTTGGCTCATAATAGCGGTATGCTGGTTGAAGCCGATGGAGATAATGCCCTCTCCGCTGTTGGCGTGGGCATATCCGATGATGGCACAAACCGTATTCAGTTTAGCTATCAGAATGCGCAAATGTTTGCGGTAAAAGGCATCGGGTATTACGCAATTTTAGGTGACCCGGTAGTGCAAAAGAATACCGATGGAAGCTATACGGTTATCGTGCCTGAAAACGGCAGGAATCTTCTGTTTGATATCCAGCCATCAGCGATTGTCAATGCGATTCAATCCGCGGCGGCAGAGAAGCAGATGGATTGCAGCGGGATAACGGATTATACCGTTTCGCTGGCAACGACACGGCAGTCTCAGATAGCAGACACAATCCTGCAGCTGACGATTGCCACAGACGGAGAGGCTGTTATTGGTGTATCCGCTACTTCCCGGGTTAACCATAGTGTAGATGCAGAGGATAAAACGTATCATGCGCTGCGCTATGAGAATGCGGCAGATGTGACACAGGATATGGAGCTTTCTTTACTGGATGTGTCTCCAGCCCAAGGGGCAAAAGGGCAGGTGACAGTTCAAGTCAACGGAACGCGTATGGAAGCCTCTGCCTCTGTTGCGTTAAGCAATGGAAGCGGCAAAATTGATGCGCAAAAGGTTTATTATTATGACCATACCAAGCTTTACGCCACGTTTGATTTGACCGAGGCGCCTGACGGAATGTATGATGTAGTCCTGACGCAAAAGGGGACAAGCGTAACCTGTGCGGGAAGCTTTAAAGTAGATGGCTCCCTTCCAAAAGGACAGCTTGCCTCCAGTATCAATGTAGATAAATCTGCGAAACCGGGTACGGTCTACAAAGGCTCTGTTACGTTTTCCAACACTGGCTATACAGATGTGTATGCGCCGGTGATACATATCAATGGAGACAGCTTTGAGGCAAAGGATGATCACGATGATGGGTATTCCGCTAAGAAAACACTGTTTGTCAGCAATGCTGAGGGACTTCCAGGCATCATTGCGAACGGACAGACAGCGGCATATAATTTTGATTATAAGATTACCGGTTCCAATGGCTATTCGGTAAGCGTCTATAACTATGCGGATATTACGGAGAATATTGCGGAATTGCCGGAGATTTCTGAAAAATCCACCGTCTCTGATATTCAGTCCTATAACCTGCTCCAACTTACTGGGACCAGGGCTTGTGATTATGCGGAAAGTATGGCGAAAATGGCTTGTGTGCTGGGGGCTTTGGGAGATGATAACTTCAATGTGGATTATCTGCAGAATGCTTATCTTGCCAGCGCACAGGGAACGCTGATTGGCGACACGCTTGTTTCTGCCACAGACCTGTCTTCCCGCGACCTGTCGCTTGCCCGGTATTATTATACTGATATCACAGCGCATCAGGACGATGGTATCTTTGGGCTTGGCTGGCATACAGATTTTGATGTTACCGCCAAGTATAACGCTGCGGACAAAAGCGGCGGTGCAAACATTGTAATTACGACCGGGTCCGGCATGTCCGTGTATACGCAGAAGGACGGCGTATTTAAGGAGGCGGTTTACGGTCTGTCCACTGCCAGCATCACGGATGGGGCGATTTCTGTGGCATATCAGGATGGTTCTGCGATGTCTTTCCGTGCGGACGGAAAACTGAATCAGACTGCGGATGTTTACGGCAATACGGTTACTTGTGAATATAATGCGGACGGAAAGCTTGCCGCCATTGCCTCCAGCGAGGGGGATCGGCTGCAACTGGTTTATGAAAATGGGCATGTGGTCCTTGCGGAATCGGCTCTGACCGGGAACAGCGCAGAATACACCTATATGGACGGAATGCTGCAGACAGCCCAAAATTCCTACGGCGCGGTAAGCTATGAATATGATTCTGGACATTTTGATGGGCGGAAAAACGCTTTGGCTAAGGTTACCTCCCATACTGGCGCAAGTGTTCAATACAGTTATGACGAACTGGGCAGAGTTGTTGCAGTCAGCAATGGTGAAGGGACCATGACCTATGAATACGCCGGCCTTAACGAACTTTGCGCCACGGACGCAATGGGGAACCAAGCAGCTTTGTGTTTCAATGCCGCTGGATATCTGGCGCGTACCATAGACGCCAGAGGGAACATGTCAGAGCAAAGCTATTCTGATTATCTGCTCAGCAGTGGAAACAGCTTTGGCTTGTTTACCAATTATAAATATAATTACGATGATAAGTTCAACCTTACAAGCGTGACCGATGCGTCTGGCAAATCCGTGAACTACGCTTACGATGGCAGGGGCAACGTTGCCAGCGTCACGGACCGCAGAGGAATCAGGACGAGATATGAACGCAATAATTTTGGCGCGACACAGAGGTTGGTGTACGCCGATGGGAAATATGAGAATTATGAGTATGATGCGAAGGGCAATATTGTGGCGGCAACCAAGCGGGATGGAACCAGCATAACATACGCCTATGATAAATATTCCCAGTTGACGAGCGTCTCCTTTAGCACGGGCGAGACCATAGCGTATGAATATGATGGAAAAGGAAACCTGACGCAGATTGATGAAAACGGAAAAAAGACAACGCTGGAGTACAACGACAGGGGAGATGTGGCAAAAATCAACTACCCGAGCAGAAAGAGCGTTGCCTATACTTATGATGCCAGCGGAAACGTCAGCAGCACTACCGCCGTATATGGACAGACAAATAATACCACCTATTATGTATATGACAATTATGGGAGGCTGCAGTCTGCCAACTTTGGCGGGGCGGATTTGGTATCTTACGAGTATAATGCCGACGGCAGCCTGAAAAAGCAGCGGAACTACAATGGCACTTATACGGAATATGATTACACGGCGGGAATGCTGTCAGCTATCCGAAATTACAAATCAGACGGAACGGTGATGTCTTCGTTCCAGTATACTTATGATGAATTGGGACAGATTATCGCTATGACGGATAAATCCGGTACTTGGGATTACAGCTATGACAATCTGGGACAGTTAATTTGCGCCAAGTCTCCTGAGGGGATAGAAACGGAATACAGCTATGACCTCTCGGGCAACCGGATTTCTAAGGTGTCAGGCGGCAGCTATGAAAACTACAATGCCAATGAACTGAACCAGTATACGTCCTATGGCAGTGCGACCAGAAACTATGACGACAACGGAAATTTAATTTCCCAGACGGACGAACACGGCACGACAACTTACGATTATGATTATCAAGACAGGCTGATTCGGGTGACTGAGCCGGACGGCACGATTACGCAGTACGGCTATGATGCGTTCGGATGCAGAGAGGGCGTGGCTGTGGGGACGCCCAATGCGGAAGGAACAGACCTGGATATCGTCAGCACCGAATATCTGAATTCTCCCTTTGGCGATGGATGCGCCATAGCGGCGTATCGGGATAACAAAGCCTCATTCCTCCTGCAGGGGAACGGTCTTGCCGCCTGGTATAGGGTCAAGGGGGAAGAGGCGGAGTTGTATACTTACACCTATAACCATCTGGGGTCTACCACGGAGATTACGGATTTGTCGGGCAATATCGTGAACAGCTATACATACGACCAGGAAGGGAAAGTGACATCCTCCACAGAGGGCGTTGATAATCCATTTACTTATGTGGGACAGTATGGGATTGCCGATGATGGGAATGGTCTGTATTATGCCAGGGCGCGGTATATTTCGGCGGATACGATGAGTTTTATCTCGGCGGATCCGATAGGACAAGGAAGTGATCTGAATCTCTATAAATATGTTGCTAATAACTATACCTCAAAAATTGATAGAAATGGCTGTGACTTTCTCGAATGCGGTTATACTAAACATTGGGATGTATGGCTAAACATTCCAAATGAACATGATTACAAATGTCGGTTTAATTGGCCTGATTTTACAAGACAGCCAAAAACAGTTGTGAGGATGCCAGTGGAACCACAAATGAATTATATGGAAAAAGCGCTTATTAATCAATATGGCATTAACGCTGATTATCTGAGAGGGGTTAGATCTGATGGAGGTATTTATTACGACTTTAGAAATGGCGGTAATTGGGTATGGGATACAGGTGATGTGTTTCAGAGAGCAATGACAGTTCTTCGGCTTAACCGAATGAAATATTTTTCGTATGATGAATATGTAAAATTTTTATACGATTATTTTAAGAAAAATGAGGGTCATCCTACAGGAGGGGCTGCTGGCATTGTTTTGGGAGATATTAATAAGATTTTGAATGACATAGCTCCTCTGGAAATAAACAGCATTTATGATTTGCAGACATCTTATGTAATTAGCGGCTTATCGGATAATTCTTTTACCATTGCCGGTTCAAAGCTGCCCAGCGGCGTGGAAATGATGGCTGGCAATCTGCAAAACATCCAGCAGCAGCTTGGTCCTGAGTTTGATGTAACTGTGGTGGACGGCGGCGGAATCAACATAAAAATGAATCCGCAATTGGATATAGTTGGCGACTGGCTGAGCAAAATCGGGCAAAACATCAGCAACTGGTTCCATTCCTGGTGGCCCTGGTAAGTATTAAGGAGACCAGGAATGCAAACTTAGCCAGCTTGCCGGACCAAGAAATGTTATCGGCAGGAGGATGCACTGTTAATGTCATTGTTTTAAGCGAAAGGAAAGATGGAAATGAAAAAGCTGATTAGAAATCTAACTTTTATATGCATATTGATGCTGCTGGCAATTATGTTTCCAATCTATGCAAATGCAATGGAACTTGAGGAATCGGAAACGACATCATTGCGCACGGATTTTTCAAATTTAGAACCAGATGAAAACTATTTTTTCCTGTTGGTCAAGGACGCGGACGCCGTTGACCCATTAGATGGGGACAATCTGATTTATGCTGACCAGAAGAAAGCGGATAAGAAAGGAAAGGTTTCTTTTTCCTATGTCCCAGGTTATTCTGGAATGGCTTATGTGAAATTGTATGGTAAACATGCGGACCAAATGAGAGAATTAACGTGGGATTTATCTGCTAGCGGCACTTTGACGATTTATGGGAGCGGGGAAATGGAGCGTTACGGCAAAGCTAATCGTGCGCCTTGGTATCCTCATCGCAAAGACATCAATGAGGTCGTGATAAAGGAGAGCATAACGAAAATAGGTGCTTATGCGTTTGAAGGATGTTCAGATTTAAAAAACATCTATTTTGAAGGAAATGCACCTGAATTTGAAGAAAATTGTTTTTATTCCCTGGATGCTGTCGTTAAGTATCCCCATGATAATGACACATGGTCAGAGGAGATTAAAAAAGATTACGGCGGAAACATCACCTGGGTTGTTGGCGAAAAATATCAGCAGATAATTGAAGGAAAGGAAAGTTACAGCAAAGCCTATGGCGATGAGCCGTTTGAACTGGATGCCAAGCTGACAGAAGGAGATGGGGAATTGATTTATACCTCTTCCGCACCGGAAGTGGCAGAGGTATCAGATGGCGGAAAGGTGATGATTCGAGGAATAGGTACGGCAAAGATAACCGTGGAGGCTTTAGAGACGGATAATTATAATAAGGCGGAATTTGTCATTACCATTGTTGTATCAAAGGGAGAACAGGCTATTGAAGGGACCATGCGGTATGAAAAACAGATAGAAGAGAAGTCGTTTGTATTGGATACGGTCTTCAAAACAGATCATGGGAAACTGGGTTATGTATCTTCCAAACCCTATGTCGTAACGGTCAATGATGAAGGGCTTGTCACGATAAATGGAATTGGGGAGGCCAAGATAACCATAACGGCGCAGGAAACAGAGTATTATAAACCCTGTGCATATCAGGTAAGCGTAAGGGTGGCAGCAGACAAAATACAGTCGGCAATCGGCAGGGCAAAGGCAGAATATGAAAAGAAACTGGCAGAAAAGAATAATTATATAGCGGAGAGCTGGAATAGATACGAGCAGGCAGTGGCAAAAGCCGAGGGGCTTCTTGCGAAAGAAGGGACCACGCTTATAGAATTGCAGGAAGCTTTGAAAGCCATTGAAGCTGCAAAACCAGTACCCAAAAGCGTTCAAGTGGTAAAAATGAAAAAGATTGCTTTTCCATCTTCAAGCTATGCCATTGCGGCTGGCAAAAAGGTGAAATTAAAACCGCAAATCAGCCCGCGCAATGCAAGTGACAAAACACTGGTTTGGTCTGTTTCCAATAAGAAATACGCAACGGTGAAGAATGGCATGGTGACTACCAAGAGAGCCGGGGCAGGTAAGAAGGTTGTTATTACTGCAACGGCGAAAGATGGAAGCGGAGTCAGAAAAAAAGTGACAGTTAAAATTATGAAACATGCTGTAAGAAAAATAAACTTAATGGCAGCGGCAAAAACCGTAAAGGCAGGAAGCAAAGTAAAAGTAAGAGCGGCTGTTAAAACTACGGGAAGCAAGGCAAACAGGAAATTGGAATGGGTTTCTTCCAATGTTCGGTATGCAACCGTCAGCAAGAAAGGAGTGGTAAAAACAAAAAGAGCAGGGAAAGGAAAGATAGTAAAAATAACAGCAAAATCAACAGATGGGACAAATAAAAAAGCAACTGTTAAAATTCGCATAAAATAAATGTGTTTTTATCTTATGAAGATTTAAGATCAAAAGATAATAACTTTGTAAACCCACAAAGTAAAAATTGGCCGGATAAAAATTATAAAGGTAATCTTAGTGAAGAGGTCATTGATATACTGGAAAATAATTTCAAGGCAAGTCCATATAAAGATGACTTCCAAACACTTATCAATCATTTTATGATAAAAGTCATTTGAAAAGTAATAGCGAGGAAGGGTTTCATTGCAATGACAGTTAGAGATGGAGCTAAAATAAAAAATTCTAAAAAATAGTGATAGAAGGAGAGAATATATATGCAGCACAAATGCAAGGTAACAGTGATTGACAAAAAGTGTTTTGCAGAATATCAGCAGCAGTATCTGGCGGATCCACAATCAGGAGCTTGTCCATTTTACAATGTGGGGGATGAATTTATTTTTGAACGTTATGGAGATGCGGATACCTTCTGGCGGACAGGGAATGGAACTCAGTGTGGAGAGGCATGGGACTGCATCAGCAGATATATTTATACTGCACTGCAAGGCGGAAGTATCATGCGGAATTGGACAAACGATGAGCGGATGATGATTGCCTGCTGTAATGATGGGACCCGTCCAGTAATCTTTAAAATCCAGCGGATGGATTATAAAGTGGTAAAGATAGAAGGAATTGGATGTGAAGCATGTGCGGGCAAAATCCAGAAAGCATTGGAAAAGGTTCCAGGGGTAGAGCATGCAGAAATGAAAACAGAAAAAGACTGGGCAGAGGTTTTTATGGAGAAGGATGCAGAGGTTTCCGATGAATTGCTAAAATCAGCAGTGGAGCAGTGCGGAGGGTACGTGGTAACTGGGATTGAATAAGATTCTGTTTTGAAAAATACATATGAGACATAGTAGGGGTAGCCACAAATTTAACGTTATGGCGTGAAAGATATTAGCAACCATTTATTAAATATATGCGTAACCTATTATGGAATGCAGCTTATGAGGTGCGCAATAGTTTCCCTGGGAGTGCTTGCAGTAATCTGTCTGCTGCGTAAAACAGCGTTGCGAAACAGTGTATTTCTCAAAGGAGCGCTATGGAGTTTGTTTATTCCTGTCCTGTTCGTGGGCAGGATGAAGTTCTTTTATGAAAATACCCTCGGCATTATCCTTTTTTCCTAGTGGGCGGAATTTTTTAAGAAGCACGTATGGGTATAGTGGCTGTATATTGGCGGCGTTTTTGTGTATGCTTTGTTGCTGTGGGCAAAGAGAAGTAAGATGAAAAAGCTGGCTGCCGGCATGGAGAAAAGAAAAGTCGGCGATACGGTTATCTATGTCACAAAACTGCCTGTCACGCCCTCTGCCATAGGGTTGTTAAGAACCAAGATTGTGATGCCGGAAATAAGGAAATTCAAAGCATCCGTCAAAGGATGGAAAAGATTGTCCGCTATAAGCCGAAATCCTGTCAGACCTGCGTTTGAAGAATTTCTGCGTGATAGCAATGCGAAGGAAGACTGGATGCTAACTTTGATAAAAATGATATGAAAGCAGTATGGCATAGAAATGGAATTCAGATTATGTTTCAAGGAGGATAAGGTTATGGCAATGGAGATTACAAACGATTATATCAATACGGTAGTTCATGCCAGCAGCTTGCGTAAATCACAGAGCATTGCCGATTATGCAAGTGAATTGGCAAAGCTTGCGCCCAGTGTGCAGGTAAAGGCAGGAGGTTCGTTTTTTTCTGCCAGGAGCGGTAAAACGTTGATGCTGGACCCTGGGCTTCTCAATAAAATGCAGCATGACCCCCAGATGGCAAAAGATATGAAAGAGATGATAAAGGGTGTTGAATTTATCACCAAATTTGTAGATGGCCTTTATAAGTCGAGCGGTAAGACGCTTGTGTACCGGCACAGCTATATCGATGCAGATGGCAAGTACCGCTGTATTTCCCGCGTCAAAGATGGGAGAAGCTATAATATGAGCGTGAAGCTTCGCCAGGAGCGGCAGAAAAATTCCCAGAAGCTGATAGCGAGGTCGAAAGAAAAATCAGTGCAGAACAGAAAGTCATTACAGAAAAAATCACAGGCAAAAAGAACGGCAAAAACAGTGGGTACGAGAGTGGATGTCAAGCTGTAAAAAGCACCTCAATGTAAAAATGAGCCGTATACTGCAGGAACTGTCAAATACCCCGCCCCTTGGCTTATCGCTCGCGGGAATAAATGCTGACAGTCACGTCAGTTCCAAAACATTCCACAGCATTTTCATTGATTTACAATATTGAGAAATGGTACAATGGTATCAGGGAGGCGCTGCTGTGATTAATATTGTAATCTGCGATGATGAACCATATATGTTGGATAAAATCAAAGAGCTGGCAACTGCATTTTTCCAGAAGAAAAATATCGAGACCGCAGTCTGTCAGTTTTCCAGCGGCAGGGAATTGCTCACATATGCTGGGACTATGGATATCCTGTTTTTGGATATCCAGATGGAAGGAATCGATGGCATGGAGACTGCGCGCAAGCTGCGCAGCCATAATTTTAAAGGCTTTTTGATTTTTGTCACCGTCCTGCGGGAGATGGTGTTCCAATCCTTTGAAGTACAGGCATTTGATTATCTGGTTAAGCCGATGGAAACAGAACAGTTTGAGAAAACTATGGAGCGTCTGTACCAATCTATGGAAAATGCCGGCAAAATGCGGCTGTTGGTCCGCAAAGGGAATGAGAGCAGCATTGTCTTTTTTGATGACATTATTTATTGTGAAGTTATTGACAGGAAAGTATATCTGCATTTAAAGACATCAACTGTGGTTGACTATTATGAGAAAATAGAACGTCTGGAGGAAATTCTTGACAAAAGATTTTATCGCTGCCATAGAAGTTACCTGATTAACCTCAAATACCTGAAAAGCTACAGAAATGGCATAGCCGTTCTGGAGGGAGACAAGGAAGTGCCAGTTTCCCGCTTGCGGGCAAAGGAATTTTCAGAAGTCATTTTGCAATATATGAAAGCCCAGAGGGGATAAAGGTATGGATTGGCTGGATTTTTATCATGTATATGTGGTTACTGCCATTCAGATACTGGCAGGATTTTTGTTTTTTACCAAATGCCTGCATAAGGAAATGAAGATTTTTTCGTTAAAATATATGGCAATCTGTTTTTCAGTCGCTGTGCTCGGGATGGCGGCTGTTTTGTCTGTCCCCAATGGCATGTTGGAGTCTGTTGCGTACTTTTTGCTGCTCGTGGCAGCGGGGATTTTCCTGTTTCGGGCGGATGGTTTCGCTGCCACTTTGTATGCCGTCGTGACCGTTGAAATTTTACAGCTTAGTTTCGGTATTATGAATGCCATATTAGGCATATTGTATGTAGGCGTCTTATCTGGCAAGCCGCAAACGCTTTTTTGGGCTGCGCTTGTTTTGAGCGCAGCGGCGTTATTACTGTCCATGTTTTGCTACTGGCTTGTATATCGGTATTTTTTGTCTCAGGGGATGGAGAACGGGGCATATTCCCTCATGCTGCTGCTGCCAACGTTGCTGCTGTTCCTCTTTGAAGATTACATAAGTGTTTTTGTCTATGGCAATGTCACGGATACTGGGAGCGCCGGGAATATGGAGCGGGCGGGCAATGTCCAGTTGCTGGTGATACAGCTTTTGGAGATAGGCAGCCTGTTTTGTGTGTTGTTTGCTTATAAGAAGCTGACGGAGAGCTTTCATCTGGAAGTGGAACTTTCCCTGTTGAAACAGGAGGAACATCTGCTGCGCCAATATGTGGATGAGGCGAAATCGCGTTATGAGAATACTAAGTCCTTCCGGCATGATATCAAAAACCATATGACGGTTGTCAGGGAGCTTCTGCAGGAGCAAAAGCTGCAGGAGGCTCTGCGTTATCTTGATGATTTGGAACATCTGTCAGAGGATATGTCATTTCCCTGCAGTACCAATAACCCGACCGTGGATATTCTGCTGCAGAATAAGCTGGGGATTGCTGAGAATGACGGCATAGACGTCTCTTGTTTTCTGCAGCTGCCCTATCCATGTCCTATAACGGACATGGATTTCTGCATAATTCTGTCAAATGCCTTGGATAATGCCATCCAGGCTTGCAGGAAAGTGGAGGGAAACGCAGATAGGTATATCCGGGTGGAGGGAAGCGTACAGGGGGATTTTATCCTGCTGCAGGTGGAAAACAGCTGTAAGCCGGATGTCTTGTATAGTCCGGGTACAGGGCTTGCCAATATCAAATCAGTGGCGGAAAAATACCATGGCACGATGGAAGTTGAACGAGGGATTTCGGTGTTTCATCTGAACGTGCTGTTAATCATTCATGGCGGAAATTGAATTAACTAAGATAATTATGGGAATGTGCAAAACAGGCAAATGCCACGAAGAGTAGCAGAAAAATCTGTATTGCTACTGAGAGCTGCTTGCAATGTACTGCTTCATTTCCTATACTTGTACGAGAAAAAGCAGCATAGCGATTGTAGTATCAGAAATGGAGGATGGGCTTATGGCATTTGCAGAAAAATTAAGGCTGCTCCGCAAGCAGGCAGGCATGTCACAGGAGAAGCTGGCAGAGAAGCTTGGCGTATCAAGACAGGCAATTACGAAATGGGAAACAGGGGCAGGGATTCCCGATATTGAAAATGTTATGGCAGTTTCTGCCTTATTTGGCATTTCCATAGATGAACTTCTGGGAAATGAAAAGGAGGAAAAAACACAGGAGGATTATTTGTTTGAGAGTATTACAGAATACGACATAGACGAGCCGAAAAGATATGATATGAAATTCGGCGGGGCAAAGTATTTTGAACTTTCGGGGTATGGAGGGGAGAAAATCCGTGTCCGTCTGGCATCCAATATTCTGCAGACATTACAGAATGATTTCAAGGTCAAGATTGATGATATCAAAAGGCGGATTGATGTAGATGTGAATCGCAGGAATGGAGTGACGGAAGCACAGGCAAAGGAGGCAGTTGCTGTTTATGTGCAGCTCCCTGAATGGTGAAATCAATATCAACCAGGTATCGGCAACTTCTAAAATCTGTATTCCGAGAGGGACAGTATTTACAGCTGTCACAAAGGGAATCGGAACAAACATTTTCTATGAAAAATCTGAAAAAAGGACAGAAAGGTTTGATACGCCGGACGCTGAAAACATTATTGAACTTAACGGAATTAAAAGTGAGCTCATTATCTGCGAAAAAGAGGTTTAGCTGTGATGGAGATTTAGTTGGGTCCTATATAATCTAAGTAGGATGGGAAGGTGCACAAAGAACACTTTTATCTTGACTTTTTTATCATACAAAAATATAATTTATGCGAAGGTAAAGCATTTTAAGGAGGGTTCAGGCAGACGAAAGACAAGTGCTGCATAAATATTGAGAAGACGGAGGAAACAGGATGGCATTGGCAAAAAAGCCGGTAAACGGCATGAAAGATATTTTACCGGAGGAGATGCAGATTCGGGATTATGTGATGAACGTAATCAAGGAGACATACCGCAGCTTTGGGTTTACTCCCATTGAGACGCCCTGTATGGAGAATATTGCAAACCTCAGCAACAAACAGGGAGGGGAAAATGAGAAGCTCATTTTCAAAGTCCTAAAGCGCGGAGAGAAACTCAAGCTGGAAACGGCACAGACGGAGGAGGATGTGGTGGATTATGGTATGCGCTACGATTTGACGGTACCATTGGCGCGGTTCTATTCCAACAATTCCAACAGTTTGCCGTCTCCTTTTAAGGCGCTGCAGATGGGCAATGTCTGGCGTGCGGACCGTCCCCAGAGGGGCAGGTACCGCCAGTTTATGCAGTGCGATATCGATATATTAGGCGAGCCCAGCAATCTGGCTGAAATTGAATTGATTCTTGCAACAACGACAACACTTGGCAAGTTAGGCTTCAAAAATTTCCAAATCCGTCTCAATGAACGGAGGATTTTAAAAGCGATGGCTGCTTACAGCGGCTTTGCAGAAGAATCTTATGACACGGTTTTTATTATCCTCGATAAAATGGACAAGATTGGCATGGATGGCGTAGCGGGGGAATTGGAAAAAAGCGGTTTTGCCAGGGAATCGGTTGAGAAATACCTGACGTTGTTTAAAAATATAGAGGGAAAAGAAGAAGTGGCATCTGGCGTGGCATATCTGGCAGACACCTTGGGAGACTATCTTGATGCCGAGGTGGCGGAGAGTTTAAAAGAGATTGCAGCCAGCGTGAATGCTACTAAGGCGGCAGATTTTTCTTTGGTATTTGACCCCACGCTGGTGCGCGGCATGTCTTACTATACAGGGACCATTTTTGAAATTGCCATGCCGGAGTTTGGCGGAAGCTGCGGCGGTGGCGGACGTTACGATGAGATGATTGGCAAGTTTACCGGCAACAATGTGCCGGCATGTGGATTTTCCATAGGGTTTGAGCGCATCATTTTGCTGCTGTTGGAGCAAGGCTTTCAAGTGCCCGGGCAGTCAGAAAAGATTGCTTATCTGATTGAGAAAAATTATCCCGGGGATAAGCTTGCGCAGGTGATTGCCCAGGCGCAGGAAGAGCGGGCCTCTGGGAAACAGGTGCTGGTGGCAAGGATGAATAAGAACAAGAAGTTCCAGAAAGAGAAGCTTGCGGCAGAGGGCTATCTGGAAATAAAAGAATTTTATAATAGATAAGCGAGGAGGAAGGCAAATGCGAAGCATTTAAAAAGCTGCCTTCCGACGAACTGGCAGGTGACGCAAAGCGTCGCGTGCCGATACCA
>CANOFO010000058.1 GCA_947565305.1 uncultured Lachnospiraceae bacterium
CTCGTGAATCTTTCAAGGTTATTCCACTGTTCAGTTATCAAGGTTCTCTGTCGTTATTACCGCGACAGCTTGTTTATATTACCATGGTTATTTTTAGTTGTCAAGCGTTTTTTACATTTTTTTTATTTTTTTCTACTATAAGCAATTAAAATGCAGCAAAAATATACTATTGCATGCAAATTAAGTATTACCGATTCCATCCCATAATCATATGCTCCAAGATATTATTATCGCTTATCAATTTTAAAATAGCGTTCTCTTGAATGGTGTCCATCATTTCCCTGCCGAACTCCGTCCCCTGGCACAGGAAAACCGCCAGAAATAAAATCCATACGACAATCAGCCCCTCCAAAAGGCCAATGGCAAGACCGCCTATACGGTTAATGTTTTTTAACACCGGCAGTTTTGCAAGTATGTCTAGAAAATGCACCACAACAGACAGCAATGCTAAAATCAATGCAAAAGACACTACCCATGCAAGCCGCTGCACAACCTGTCCTGCAACAAAGCCACCTGCTCTTTCATAGACCTCGGAAGCCTCAACAAGACTGCCCTGAGCATCTGTATTTTCTGTAAATATTTCCTGCAGTTCCTCAGGCATTTTGATGCCAAACACTGTGCCTGTTTCCCACCCTTGTGTTTCCTGCTGCATTCCATCTTCCACAGCCGATTGCAGGTAATCTACACATTTCTCTTTAACGGTTTGGTATAACGGTGTCTGCGTCTGCAGAAAATGTGCTACATAAGGGGCTATGGCAGTGGCAAGCACAATTGTCAAAAAGACTGCCACCAGGGAAAATAACACGCGCACCAGACCACGCAGATAACCGTGCAAACCAAAACCTGCCAGAATCAGCAGCACCACAATCAATAATATGTCCATTTCCTCACTCCTATTTCAGCCTTACCTTTTGTATCTCTCCCTCTCTCAAAAATATATAATTGCGGATTCCTCCTGCCGAAAGAACTTCTTTGATGCTTTTGTCAAAACTTCCATGAAATTTCTCCCATCCCCGCAAGGTATAGATGGCACATTCCAAATCACTGCGTACACATACTTCTCCGTTTTCCAAAAATCTGATTTCCTCATATTCGATGCCAAAGTCTTTGGAAAACACTTCCTTTCCCTCAAGGTCAAAGACCCGCATTTTATAGGGAAGCTCGTTATTTTCATTCGTATATACAAAACCCAGACAGGTATTATTATAGAAAATGCTGCGTATTTCTGATTCTGCTATTATTTCATTTCTAACATCCGGTTTTTCTTTTCCTTCAAAAATAACCGTCTTTCCAGTTCCAAATGCTGCCATAATATCATTTTCAAAGAATTGCATCTGCGGAAACACCATATCTGCATATGAATATTGTCCCACAATATTATCAATCTCTTCCTGTCCTGCAGCATCAAAATTATAGAAAATGATAGTCGTCTTGACATTTCCCTCATTGACGTCCAAGAGGGATACCGCCATCTTCTTCCCATCATTGGAAATGGCAATATCTAAGGGATAACCACTGTTTTCCGTATGCAGTTCACCCTCCGCCAGAAACGTCCCATTTCTGTCATAGAGATGAATATATCCTGTCCCATCCTGCTCCATCAAGATAGCCACCATGCCCTGATTTGCCACCTGCACTTTCTGGATAGGCATGGTCGTCTTGATTTCCCCACAAGACCCCTGCATATCCATAATATAAATATTTTCCCCTTTTTTATCGGCAACCACGGCATAATCTTCACAGGTATCCACCATAGGAGACTGCATTTCATACGTCTGATTCCAAATCATATGGTTGTCTGTATCGATACACGTCGCGCCGTCCTTGCTATACTTAATGATATTTCCATTAAATACGGCAAACTTTGTCCCGCTGGAATCCTCGCGTTCCACAGAATCCAAGACCTCGTAATCCGTGTAATTCCTGGTCTGGAGATAAATATAAGTCCCTGTCACTGTCCCTAACAGCAAAACAACCACAAGCACCGTCAGGATGAGAATCCTCCTGCGGTGTTTGTGGATTTTTTCATTCATTTCATTTACGTCTGATGTTACCACCCGGTATGCCTGCTTGTCCAAAATCACACCTCCAACGCCTAGTATAGCATACTCTCATCTTCTGTGCATCAATTTCTTATGGAAGCAGCAGCTTCTGTCCCACAAGAATCTTATCCCCATCTTCAATCCCATTGATTTCTTTCAATACCTGCACCTTATCTTTACTCTGGTAAAGCTTAAGGCAGATAGAGTTCAATGTATCGCCAGCCTGTACCGTATAATACTTCTTTTCTCCAACCGGCTGCACTGCTGCCGCCTTCTGCGTTTTGCCCTGTCCGTTATCCTCAGGGTTCTCCTGAGGACCGTTTTGTTTTCCTTCGTCCGCAGACTGCCCCGAACTGCCTTTCTCACCCACAGCGCTGTCGGTTTTTCCACTGCCAGCCGAATTTTCTGTGTTCCCGGCTCCTTCACTTCCTGCCCCAGCCACTGTGTTTCCGGTTCCTTCACTTCCTGCCGAATCTTCTGTGTTTCCGGCTCCTTCACTTCCTGCCGAATCTTTCGTGTTCCCGGCCTCCTCACTTCCTGCCCCAGCCGCTGCGCTCCCAGCTGCTTCCTTGCCGCCATCTGGATTCTGTGGCGTTTCCTGCCCGGCGTTATCCAATGGCTCAATCTGGGATTCAACCGTTTCCACAACCAACGGATTTTCCTCACCTGCATCGTCTTTCGCCGCTTCCGTTGTCTGGTTCGCTGATGATTGTGATTCGCTGCCATTCATCACGTTTAATACGTCCTCAACCTCCTGCATTTTCCGGTAATTATTGATTGTGGTAATCCCAATGACACAGAGCACTACCAAAAAAAAGGAGGAGGCTGTATAGAGAAATCTCCGGTTTTGCCTCTCTTCCCGCTTCCCCTGGCGTTCCAAAAGCATCTGTCGGTAAGTTTCCAGCGCCTCCTCCGCCTGGGTCTTTGGTTCTTTGGGTATCGGCTGAGCATCTTGCCACTGCTGTGTCTTAATTTCAGGTTCGTCTGCCAGCCCTTCCTCTTCCTCTGAGAATTTTTCCATACCCTCAATATCCTCTTCTTCTGCAAGCCCAGCTTCCTGCATGGCTTCCTCTTCTGCAGCATTCTCCTTCTCAAGCTCATGGTATTTCAATTCTGTCAGGCGCATCTCTTCTTCCCGTTTATAAATCATGTACTCCTGCATAGCAAGGTTTTTCTCATAATAAATATAATAACCTTCCCGCTTCTGAAGGTAGCCCTGCTCATAGATGAAAAACAGTTCCTCCCCCTCCAGAATATCAATAAGCATAAGAATTTTATCCCTGCCCGCAAAATATTTGCGGTGCGCCGCTTCCACTGCCGGAGTCAGTTCCATGGCTTGTCCTGCTTTTCCCAGAACCCAGCCCACAATCTCAAGTTCTGTAAAATACTGCTTCTGCTCTTTGTATATATAGTCCCAAAAACTCTCATCCAGGCTGATACTCTCCCATTGGAAAACCGCTGCACTGCATTCGACAACACCGCTGACAAACGTATAGCGGATATCTTTCACCACCCGGCTTTTTCCTAAAAATACGCCCGCGCACGCTTCACTGTTCTTCGCCGTGCTCCGCAGATATGTATATACATAATCCTCCAGATAAATGCGGTGCCTTCCTCTGGGGCTTCCGACCTGTCGTATATTTTTCGGCAAAAAGACCGTGTCCTCTTTACTCTGAACGGCTTTTTCCGGTTCATCCTTGCAAATAATTTCTATCATGCCCTCACCTCTTTTTCCTCGATGGTAACACACATGATTGGAAATTTTTGCCATTCTCTGTCACTAAAATTCCGCCAATTGCCTTACACAAAACTTTATATTTATCATATGCAGAGCAATGCTCCTACAGTTCCGTCCTTCCCTCCAGAGCCCGCAGCAGCGTCATCTCGTCTATATATTCCAAATCGCCGCCCACCGGCACGCCGCTGGCAATTCTGGATACCTTTATCCCTGTGGGCTTAATCAGCTTACTGATATACATTGCCGTGGTCTCCCCTTCCAGGCTGGAATTGGTAGCAATAATCACCTCATCCACATCCTCCTGCAAACGCTGCATCAGTTCTTTAAGCCGGATGTCATTGGGACCGATACCGAGCATCGGCGAAATTGCCCCATGCAATACATGGTACACGCCCTCATATTTGTTGGTCTTTTCGTATGCGGCAAGGTCGCGCGTGTCCTCCACCACCATAATCATTTTATGGTTGCGTCCTGCATTCCTGCAGATGGGGCACAGTTCATCGTCTGTGAGCGTATAACAGCTTTTGCAGTATCTTACTTTCTTTCTCGCCTCCACAATTACAGAAGACAGCTTCTCCACATGCTCTATGGGCATGTTCAAAATATGAAAAGCAAGCCGTTGTGCCGACTTGCTTCCAATTCCAGGCAGAGAAGACAGTTCTTCAATCAATTTACTTATCTGGCTGCTGTAGTAATCCATGAAATCCTCCTAGTGTGCTGACATGTTGATATATAATAAAACTACGCAGGATATTTGGCTTTCTGCCAGGCAGATTTTCAACGGCGTAGCGGTGGCTACGGCTAGAAAATCTAACGCAGCAGATGGGCAAATAGACAAGTAGGTTGTCTATTTATCAGCGTGTCAGTACACCAGAAATCAAACACAGCTGAATCTGCCCTGAAAACTTATCAGAACGGAAATCCGCCGCCGAGCCCTCCGGTAATCTTTGCCATTGCCTGCTGCGATGTCTCCTCAATCTTGCGGAGCGCTTCATTTGTTGCCGCCATGATCAAATCCTCCAGCATCTCGATATCATCCGGGTCAACGACTTCCTCTGCCAGCTTTACCTTGGTCACCTCTTTCTTGCCGGAAATAGTTACCTCCACGGCTCCGCCGCCAGCTGTCGCTGTAACCTCTTTCTCTTCCAGTTCTTTTGTCGCATCTTCCATCTGCTTCTGCATTTTCTGCGCCTGCTTCATCAGATTATTCATGTTGCCGGGCATCCCTCCTGGGAAACCTCCTCGTTTTGCCATTGCCATGTCCTCCTAATCTTCAATTGTGATTTCCATATTAATCATTTTTTCGAGGTCCACATAAGTCTCCTCAAAAGGCTGGTTGCTCTGGTTCAATTCTATTTTAAAGGAAATTTCTTTCCCTATCCTCTTTTCTATAGCTGCTCTCAGTTCTTCCCGGTGTTCCTCTTTATTGACAAAGGATTCTGCCATCTCATCTTCCAAAATGAGCAATAACTGTCCGCCTTCTGTGAGGCTTGGTCGGGCAGTTTTTAAATACATCTTCATTACACCGGACAAACTCTCCACAATGGAACGCCAATTCTGCACTACCTGCTGCACGTCCTCCGGCACTGCTTTCGGCAGCTTGGGCTTTGCCTGTGTCCCCGGGCGTGAAGAGCCATTCTGTCCTCCCAAATACGATTCATTATCTATCCCATCATAACCGCCTTGCTCCGATGGGAGATAAACTCCAGGCTGCGCCTGCGCCACAAGCCCTTTTTCTATTTTCTCCTCTAACTGGGCAATCCTCAGCACCAGAGAATCATAATCCCTTTCCATCTGGGGTCTGCACAGCTTAATCAGGGCAATCTCCATCATCACCCGCTTTTGGGTGGCATACCGAATCTGGCTGGACAGTTCCGAGAAAACCCGGATGTAACGCATAAGCTCTGCCGTATCCACCATCTTTGCTTCTTCTTTGAGCAAGACAAGGTTGTCACTGGAAATATCCAGCACATCCTCCATATTATCAGAACTCTGCAGCAAAAGCAAGTTGCGCAGATACCAGGTAAAATCTGTCACAAACTGCCCCGGCTCACGCCCCTGGATAAGCAGTTCCTCCAGCTGAGCAATCACACCGGAAATGTCTTTCTCCATGATTTTGCGCAGCATTTTGGAAAATACTTCTGTGTCTACGGCTCCTAAAACTTCCAGCACACGGTCATACGTCAATTCCTGTCCCAGATAAAAAGCAATGCACTGGTCCAGCAGACTCAGGGCATCGCGCATCGAGCCGTCCGCCGCCTTGGCGATATAGCGGATAGCTTTGGGTTCCACCGCAATCTGTTCCTGTCCCATCAGCTCCGTCAGCCTCTCCCCTATTGTCCCAATGGTAATGCGCCTGAAATCATACCTCTGGCATCTGGAAAGAATGGTAATCGGTATCTTATGGGCTTCTGTAGTGGCAAGGATAAAGATTACATAAGAAGGGGGCTCCTCCAAAGTTTTCAGCAAGGCATTGAAAGCTCCTATGGAAAGCATATGAACCTCATCAATGATGTATACTTTGTATTTGCCCTCAGTCGGTGAATATGCCACTTCCTCACGAATTTCACGAATATTGTCGACGCCGTTGTTGGAAGCTGCATCTATCTCAATAACATTCATGGAAACGCCCCCTGCAATCGCCTTGCAGGAGGGACAGTTCCCACAGGGACTCCCATCTTCGGGATGTTCACAGTTCACTGCCCTGGCAAATATCTTGGCAACAGTGGTCTTCCCGGTTCCTCTTGTCCCACAAAACAGATAGGCGTGTCCCAGCCTATCTGCTTTGATTTGGTTCTTTAATGTTGTAACAATATGTTCCTGTCCCTTGACATCTTCAAATTCCTGGGGACGGAATTTGCGGTATAACGCAGTATAAGACATGTTTAATCTCCAAAACTAATTCCTATCAATTTTGCTTCGCGGATAATCTTGGAATCCGGTTCTACCATCTTAAGTTTTCCTGCCACATCTCCCAGCGGCACTTTCTTGGTATTTCCATCAATCATGGCAACCATATAACCATATTTATCATTGAGGATAAGATCTGCCGCTGCCGCACCCAGCCTGGTACAGAGCACACGGTCATAAGGGCAGGGGCTGCCGCCTCGCTGTGTATGTCCGGGAACTGTAACACGCACTTCACTTCCGGTCTTCTCCTGTATACGCGCTGCAACCTCATAAGAAACAGAAGGATATTTGTTCTTCTCCTGTTTTTCTTTTAATTTCTTCTTGCTGAGTTTAGCATCCTCTTTGGAAATCGCACCCTCAGCCACTGCAAGAATCGTAAATCCTTTGCCTGAACGGTTCCTTCCCTCTATCGCCTCTACAATCTTATTGATGTCGTAAGGAATTTCTGGCAGGAGAATGATATCTGCACCGCCTGCCATTCCGGCATACAATGTCAGCCATCCTACCTTATGCCCCATAACTTCTACAATAAACACACGGTTGTGGGATGCTGCAGTCGTATGGATGCAATCAATTGCATCTGTAGCTATATTGATGGCGCTCTGGAAGCCAAACGTCACATCTGTGCCATAAATATCATTGTCAATCGTTTTTGGCAGATGAATGATGTTCAGACCTTCCTCGCGCAAAAGGTTTGCCGTCTTCTGCGTCCCATTCCCTCCCAGGATTACCAGGCAGTCCAGTCGCAGTTTATAATAAGTCTGCTTCATCGCCTCCACCTTATCAAGCCCTTTCTCATCGGGAACCCGCATCATCTTAAATGGCTGCCTTGAGGTTCCGAGAATTGTGCCGCCCTTGGTGAGGATTCCAGAAAAATCCCCGGAGGTGAGCAGACGGTAATTTCCGTAAATCAGACCTTTATACCCCTCATAGAAACCGTACACTTCGAGTGCTTCCAGGTTCTTGCTCAGCCCCTTTACCACACCACGCATTGCGGCATTTAATGCCTGGCAGTCGCCGCCACTTGTCAACATTCCAATTCGTTTCATGATATCACATCCTTTGCGTTTTGTTTGATGTCCCCCCCTGCTTTCCATGGGGAATTTGACTTGTACTTAATAATTATATTGTTACTGTCCACAGATTTGATAATTCTTTGCCAAAAGCACCTGTCACAAAATGTGACAGGTGACAATTGCATAAAGATTGCACTCGGAAAACATGTTTTCCGGATGCAATCTTGTGCAATGTGACCCTGCTGCAATAGCAGCAGGTCCTTTTGGCATACAAATTCAGATTACGAGTGAACAGTAACATTATATCCCATATTTTTACTCTCCACAAGATTTTTCATTTGCTTTTTTTGAAATATTTGTTATACTGTTACTGTCAGCACAATAATCTGGAGGAGTACCCAAGTGGCTGAAGGGTCTGGCTTCGAACACCAGTAGGTCGGTAGCCCCGGCGCGGGGGTTCAAATCCCCCCTCCTCCGTCTTAAGAAAGGCGAACTTATGAACATTATCAAAGCGACTGATTATAATGATATGAGCCGCAAGGCAGCAAATATTATCTCTGCCCAGGTTATCCTCAAACCCAACTCCGTATTGGGTCTGGCTACCGGCTCCTCTCCCTTAGGTCTCTATTCCGAACTTGTCAAACGGTATAAACAGGGAGACTTGGATTTTTCTCAGGTTAAATCTGTCAATTTAGATGAATATATGGGATTAACCCATGACAATCCGCAGAGTTATTATTATTTCATGAACGAGAATCTTTTTGGGCATATTAATATCGTACCGGAGAACACCCATGTGCCAGACGGTACAGCAGCAAATGCAGAACAGGCATGTGCGGAATACGAGAAGGTAATCCAGTCACTGGGCGGCATTGACCTGCAGCTTCTGGGGCTTGGCAATAACGGCCATATCGGCTTCAACGAGCCCGGCACTGCATTTGAGCAGCATACTCACTGTGTGGAGCTGACTGAGAGCACGATTCAGGCGAATTCCAGGTTCTTCGAGAAACTGGAGGATGTGCCCACCAAGGCATGTACCATGGGCATCAAGTCCATTATGATGGCTAAGAAAATTCTCATCATCGTCAATGGCAAGGGCAAAGCAGATATTGTGCACAAAGCGTTCTTTGGTCCTGTCACACCGCAGGTTCCGGCCTCCATCCTGCAAATGCATCCGGATGTAACGCTTGTTGCTGATGAGGAAGCATTAAGCCTTTGTAACTTATAAAAATTATCAGTCCGGCCATAATAACAATGGCTGGACTTTTTTTAAGAAAGGATGTAATCAATTGAAAATTATAGATGGACTCGTTTTTCACGAAGGAAAAGGATTTGTCAAAGAAACTCTCTGTACAGAAAAGGGCTGTTTTTCACTGTCCACTTCCGAAGATAAGGTTTTGGATGCCGAAGGCTGCTATGTAATTCCAGGGCTTATCGACATCCACTTTCACGGCTGCGCCGGACATGATTTCAGCGATGCCTCACCGGAAGGCTTAGCTGTTATTGCTGAATACCAGTTATCTCAGGGCATCACTTCCATCTGCCCGGCTTCCATGACGTTATCGCCGAAAACACTGCAAAATATCTGTCAATGCGGCCGCAATTTTTCCAGAAATAATCTTGCAGACATCGCCCGACTGGTGGGAATAAATCTGGAAGGTCCTTTTATCTGCAACGCCAAACGCGGCGCACAGAATCCTGATTATATCCGCCAGGCTGATTTCGGCTTGCTGAAACAGCTGCAGGAAATTGCCGGCGGTCTGGTAAAACTCGTGACTTTGGCACCGGAGACTGCGGGCGCCATGGACTTCATTCGTCAGGTCAAACACTCTGAACTCAAAGATATTTCTATTTCTATCGGACATACCGACAGCGATTATGAGACTGCGAAGAATGCCTTTGATTCTGGCGCAGACCATGTGACTCACCTGTTTAATGCCATGCCCGCATTTACACACCGGGCTCCCGGCGTTATCGGCGCAGCTTTTGATACCCCTCGATGTTTTGTGGAGATTATCTGTGATGGTGTACACATTGCCCCACCAGTTATCCGGGCAGCTTTCGCCATGTTCGGCAGTGAGCGCATCGTCCTTATCAGCGACAGTATGCGCGCGACCGGACTGACCGATGGCAAGTACACGCTGGGAGGACTTGATGTACAGGTTTCTGGTCGGCATGCCACTCTGACCGACGGCACACTTGCCGGTTCTGTCACGAACCTTTATAATTGTATGCGCTGCGCGGTATCCATGGGAATCCCTCTGGAACATGCGGTGCAGTGCGCCACCATAAATCCGGCACGTTCTATCGGCATTGACAAGGTTTACGGGAGCCTGGACCCCGGAAAAGCTGCAGACTTCCTGCTGCTGGACAAGGACCTCAACCTGGTTGGCATATACAAAGACGGCATAAATGTATCATGTAATTTAATCTAAAAACTCAACCTTACCGCTGTCAATGTGATAGAAAGCGCCGCATACTTTAAGACCGCCCTGTGCTTCTAACTCTGGAATGTCAAGGCTCTCCTCAATAACGGAAACACTCTGCTTTACGTTCAGGCAGCTTGCACGTGCCTCGTCTTTCTCATCGCCGATTGCCTTGCGGATTTCGTCTGTGATAGTCTTCACAAAACCACTTGGCTCACTGCCAATTGCTGCACCTACCGCACCACAATGGCTGTGCCCCAGCACTACTACCAGTGCGCTTTTCAGATGACCAGCAGCATACTCAATACTGCCAAGCTGATGATTGTCAATGACATTGCCTGCCACACGGATTACGAACAATTCACCGATACCTGCTGAAAAAATACTTTCCGGGATAACTCTGGAATCAGAGCATGTAATTACGATTGCATAAGGCAGCTGACCTTCCTCGCATGTCTTTTTCCTAATCAGCGGAGAGACATCTCCCGGATTTGTCTTTGCCTCCAGATAGCGCTGATTGCCTTCTTTTAATTTCTCAAGTGCTTCCGCTGCTGTTAAATTTGCTTTTTCCATACTTCTAAATTCCTCCATCTGTTTTTTATACAAAAAGTATACCATGAAATGCTTTGCAATGACAAGAAATTCACCCCCTTCATATAAATATTTTTTTGTAATGTTTTTGTAATATTTTGTAACATTTTTTAATTTTCTCTTGCAATTTCCAACTAATGGTGCTAAACTACCCTCCATGAGTGCTTCACTCTAGAACAAAGACAACATAAACATAAAAGGTAAATGGAGGAGAAAAGAATGAAAAAATTATTATCCGTACTTATGCTTGCAGTAATGATGATGGCGTTCGTTGGCTGCGGCGGCAAGGGCGACAGCGATGCTCCTGTAGTTGGGGACTGGAAACTGGCTACCATTGAGGCAATGGGTCAAACCATGACAGTTGACGAGTTCGCAGAACTCTCCGGTTCTGATGATGTAAAGATGGAAATGTCCATCAAGGCAGATGGCAAATTTACCGCAAGCCTTGGTGATATATCTGGCGAAGGAACATGGGAGTACAAAGAGCCAACTCTTACCCTGAGCTCTGACGGCGAAAGCATGACAGGTGAGTACAAAGATGGAAAGCTGACTCTGCAGATGGAAGAAGCTGGACAGTCCTATTCTATGACTTTTGAGAAATAAGAATTATAATCATATTGTTATGAGATTTTTCCCATAGGTTTCAAATAAGATATAAAGTGCGCAGACCCAATTTATCAATTCTGGCTGCGCACTTTAATTTTTGATTCAGTCCCCCAAATTTCTTACTAATCCGCAGACCATGCATGGCATATCTTCCCGCCTCCCAACATAAGATATAGAAATATCTATGGGAGTATTCAAAATGTCTGAATTCCATCGAATGATTACTTATCTTTACTTATATGAGCAGGGAACAAAAAGCCGCAATGTCGGATTTGCCAAAATTGAGAGAAGAGACCAACGGTGTCTTCTGGAAATACATATGAAGAACACCGGCTGCAGCCTTTCGCCTGTTCCAGTGTATTTCTATATGCAAAAGGAGGATTTGCTTGCCGGTATTTCGCTGGGTAATTTCAGCCTCACCAGAGGAAGCGGTGACTTTAAGACTGTGCTGGAAACAAAAAACTTCAAGGACAGCGGATATAACATAGATGATGTAAAGGGCATCTATATCCCGCTTACTGCACAGATGATTCTGGTAAGCCAGTGGGATGACGATGAATTTCACCGGGAAAATTTTATTGATTTATCTGACACAGGGGCAAAACACGCAAAAGACCCCGAAGACACCGCAGAGAAAAACACTCCAGCCGAAAAATATTCTGAGCAAAGCCGCTCTGCAACAAATATTCCATCGGGAAACAATTCTGCTGGAAACCTTTCCCCAACCCCGGAGAATATAACAACAGAAGAGGGGAAACTGCCCACACTGCAGGCTGCGGGCGATTCCAAACCTTCTGCAGCTGCTATATCTTCTACGTCTGAGCAAAAAACAGGCAATTCCATGCCCAATACCCAAGCTGCTGAAAACGCTCCTGATGAACGTAGCATTGCTCCTGCCCACACCACAGAAACTGCCGCTGATATGCCAGCTGCCAGCTCTATACCCGATAAGCAAGACAATCCTCCTGTTTCCCGGCAAGACGAGGAGCGGTCGCCCGCCAAATCCACAGATGCATTGAAGGCCGTGGAAGCGCTTCCACGCTCCGCGGAAGAGATGTCTGGCTTTCGCACAATACCTGGAAGAAGAGCGCAATCCTCCAGCCAGACTCCCAGACATTCACAGGCTTTTCACACAAACCCAAATCATGCACAGACTTCTGAAGCCAGCCAGAACCCTGGTCAATCCCAGGCAGATGCTCCAGAGGACTGGGATTTACGGTGGCGTTTTATCCTGGAAAATTATCCGGTCATGACTCCTTTTGCCGGAGATGAGCATACGCTTTGCGTTCGCATGGAGTTAAAGGACCTGCGGCAGCTGCCCAAACAATTCTGGTATCTGGGCAATAACAGCTTCCTCCTCCACGGATTCTTCAACTACCGCTATTTCATTCTGGGCATGACTGAGGAATTCGGCGTCAGGAAGTGGTTTGTCGGAGTCCCCGGAGTATTCCAGAATCCAGAGCGCGTGATGGCTGCATTGTTCGGTTTTCCTGAGTTCCGCAGTGAGAAACCATCCGCCATCAATACCGGAGAATTCGGCTACTGGTACCGTTATCTGAATGAACTATCTGAACCATCCAAAAAGCATACTCACGGCCGATGAAATCTGCCGTGAGTATTGCGCCAGCCGCAGCCGCAAAGCGGCAAAATTCTTCATGCGGCTGTGCGCATCCTGTTATACTGAGCGTCAGATAAATCTGACGCTCAGTATAACTTAGCCTCTTCTGCCAACAGGGCGTAAACCTCATGGTCTCTCCAGCTGCCATGCAGTTTTACGCTCTGTCTTTTGGTGCCCTCCCAGGCAAATCCCAGCGCATCCAGCAACTTGCGGGATGGTATGTTTTCTGGCAGGGTCAACGCTTCTATCCTATGCAGTTTCATTTCTTCAAAAGCAATCCAAACACATTGGGCAATGCTCTCTTTCGCATATCCGCGCCGCCAGATTCTCTGGTCAAATTTATACCCCAGGGAACAAGTCTGGTAAAATCCCCGCCGGATATCCTGCAGCGATACTGTCCCCACAATCCGCTCTGGGCAATCCTTCTCAAAAACCCAAAAACGTACCGCAGCTTGTTTCACTGCCAGATTATACTCACAATGCAGCAATGTCTTCTGATGTTCAATGGTATAGAAATTCTGCGAACGGTCCGCTTCATATTGTTCAAATACTTCCTTATTATCTAAATAAAACTGCAGCGTCTGTTCTGCCGCAGTATCTGGCAGAATTTTTAATGACAGCCGTTCCGTCTCATAATTCATCTTCATTTGCATAATCCTTCGCTATGTTTTATACTGTTATCGGCAACTATCCATGTTATAATAGAAGTTATAAACGACTTTTTCTATTTTAGCACAACACGCACAGGAGTGTATATGAATCAACAGGAAAAATATATGAGAGAGGCTATCCGCCAGGCAAAAAAAGCGGAAAAGATTGACGAAGTCCCTATCGGCTGCGTCATCGTATTTGAAGATAAAATCATTGCCCGCGGCTATAACCGCAGAAATATCGATAAAAATACCCTCGCCCACGCGGAACTTTCCGCCATCAAAAAGGCCAGCAAGAAGCTTGGCGACTGGCGGTTAGAGGGATGCACGATGTATGTAACCCTTGAACCGTGCCAAATGTGTGCCGGTGCTATCGTGCAGGCGAGGATAGATAAGGTAGTCATTGGCAGTATGAACCCCAAGGCCGGATGCGCCGGCTCTGTGCTTAATTTGCTGCAGATTCCGGCTTTTAACCATCAGACAGAATTGGAATGCGGCGTCCTCGGGGAAGAATGTTCGCAAATGCTGAGTGAGTTTTTTAAAAGGTTGCGGGAACGGAAAAAAACTAACTAGAAAACAACCAGAAAAAATGGGGAAACCAAAAAATCAACGATTGACATTTCTCCCAAAACACGCTATACTTAAATCTCCGAGCAGCTGGGGCGTTAGCGGTGCCCTGTACCAACAATCCGCTATAGTTGGAGTGATGCTCTGCCTCGGGTCTGTGGCTGTGGGGCTGCCTTTTATAAGTGGTGATGATGTCTGGGTCTTACGCAATGGGAATCTGTGAACCGTGTCAGGTTGGGAACAAAGCAGCACTAAGCAGAACCTCTCATGTGCCGTGAGGGTGCCTGGATTGAGCTAACTGTAGAAGTAACGTCTATGGCTAGGATTCAAAGCAGGGCGCTCGGATTTAAAATTTTGACGGAGAACTCTATAGAAATAACAGAAATTGGCAAACAAAATTATCCCGCTGTACTTGACATTTGAGTGCAGTGGGATTATATTTATTTTGCAAACAATAATGATTACTATTATTTATATGGAGGATTTAACATTGATCAAGCACAGCCGTCAGAGAGAATGTATTAAGGATTTTCTGGCTAACCGCTATGACCATCCTACCGCTGAGACTGTTTACCTGAATGTGAGGAAAGAATTCCCCAATATCAGCCTGGGAACAGTGTACCGGAACTTATCTCTCCTGACAAAATTAGGTGAAATCCGCAAACTCTCAACAGGCATAGGTCCTGACCGTTTTGACGGAAATACATCTCCCCATTACCATATTCTCTGTACCAAATGCGGAAGCGTCATGGACTTGGAAATTGAAAATATCGACCATATCAATACGCTTGCCGGGTCAGGATTTGATGGGGAAATAGAAGGTCATGTCACTTACTTTTATGGGAAATGCCGGAATTGCCTGGAAAAATAAAAATTACTGTTGACATGCGACAGCATGTATGATATTTTATAATAACAGTAACGATTACTGTTATTGATGGATTAAAAAATTTTATATAAAAGAAAGGACGAATAATTATGAAAAAATTTGTATGTAGTGTATGTGGTTATGTTCATGAAGGAGATGCAGCACCGGAGAAATGTCCACAGTGTAATGCTCCTGCTTCCAAATTTACCGAGCAGAGCGGCGAGAAGACATGGGCTGCAGAGCATGTAGTTGGCGTTGCACAGGGTGTTTCCGAGGATATTATGGCAGACTTAAGAGCTAACTTCAATGGTGAGTGTACGGAAGTCGGCATGTATCTTGCAATGGCAAGGGTTGCGCACAGGGAAGGTTATCCTGAAATCGGCTTATATTGGGAGAAAGCTGCTTATGAAGAAGCTGAACATGCCGCTAAATTCGCTGAACTGTTAGGCGAAGTTGTTACTGACAGCACCAAGAAGAATCTGGAAATGCGTGTGGAAGCTGAGAATGGTGCAACTGCAGGCAAATTTGACCTTGCAAAACGTGCGAAAGCTGCAAATCTTGACGCAATCCATGATACCGTGCATGAAATGGCAAGGGATGAAGCAAGACATGGCAAGGCATTTGAAGGGCTGCTTAAGAGATATTTTGGCTAATCAGAAATGACGTAAAATCAATGTCTTTGAAGATTTAGGGGTATGTTGGAGCAATCCAACATGCCCTTATTTTTTATTCGATATAATACTTCCCTGCGTAGACTTTCTTTGCTTCAGATGTCCATTTCCTGATAAACTCTGTCTTTGCGCTAGTATACGCATCCCTATTATGTTCAAACCGTTTCCAGAGCTGCAATTTTATCGTTTCGTATTCCTTGGCTATCTGTGTATGCTCATTCAAATAATCTCTAAAATACAATTCATCATTATCTCCAGCATAACGAAGGTGTACGTGAAAAACTTTGTCCGCAAATCCATCTTTCGTATATCCACGGTTAAACGATATTCTGCCCATTTCTGTTGACATCCGGATAAATCCATTCTCCTCCATTACCCTTGCCGTATTCTCCATATCAGAATCTTTCGATACTTCAATCAGTATATCAACAATATCTTTTGCCCATATGCCAGATATAGCTGTACTCCCAATATGGCTGATTCTCTCAATCGGACACTCAGACAATATATTTTTCAAAATAATTTCAATTTCCTCATAATATGTATTCCACTTATCATTATGTGCAATAAGAAATATGGGAAACAAATCCCATAATTCTTCCAGCGTCATTTCCGATAGTTCTTTTCCCATTTTTACCCCTTTATAAAATGTAAGGCTGCAAGCCCTCCAGAGCAACTCTGGCGGACCCGCAGCCCTTATATTCTTATCTTCCTCAAAACTAATTAGATGGAATCAGCAAATCGGGAACTTCCAATACCTATTTTTCTATCATTTCCCTTGGCAC
>CANOFO010000059.1 GCA_947565305.1 uncultured Lachnospiraceae bacterium
AAAAGCGTCTGGAAAGCTAGCTTTCCATAGCGCTTTTATGTGCAAAGTGTTTCCATCACGTTGTGATGGAAACCTTTTGGTACTATGAATTACAAAATAGGGAAACTGATAAACCTTTACGCATTGACATATTTTAGATAATATTTTAAGATAAATTGAAACTAAAATCTAGGAAACAAGGTGGACTTATGAATTATGAAATCACTGGAAAAACAAAGCTGACTGCCCTTTTAGGCAGCCCGGTAGCGCACAGCATCTCACCGCAGATGCACAACGAAGCCTTCCGCCAGCTGGGGCTTGATTATGTGTACCTTGCCTTTGACATAACGCCGGATAGGCTTCAGGACGCTGTCATGGGCCTTAAGGCTGCCGGCATCTGCGGCTTTAACCTCACCATGCCCTTAAAGGTACATATCCTGCCATATCTGGATGAACTCACCCCGGCGGCTAGACTTGCCCATGCCGTAAACACAGTAATCGTCAGGGACGGCAAGCTGATTGGGCATACCACGGACGGCGTAGGGTACATGCATTCCGTAGCCGATGCCGGATATGACATTATTGGCAAAAAAATGACTCTTTTGGGAGCGGGCGGCGCTGCCACTGCCATCTGTGTACAGGCTGCTTTAGACGGCGTTTCTTCTATTGATATGTTCAAACGCAAGAATAAATCCTGGGAAACTGCCGAGGAATTCTGTCAGTGCGTAGCTGCAGAGACTGGCTGCCGCATCCGCCTTCTGGATATAGAAAATACTTCCCTCCTCACTGACAGCATTGCCGACAGCGCCATTCTGACCAATGCAACCAGCGTAGGTATGGCGCCAGAAAGTTCAAGAAGTCCTATCCCCGACCCATCTTTGCTGCACGAGGGGCTGATTGTCTCAGATATTATCTACAATCCCAAAGAGACTTTGCTGATGAGACAGGCAAAAGAACAAAACTGTCCCTGCTTTAACGGCATGTACATGCTCCTGTATCAGGGTGCGGCAGCTTTTAAATGCTGGACTGGACAGGAAATGCCTACTGAGATCATCAAGGAGAAATTCTTTTACAATAATTTAGATTAAGGAGTTAGACATATGAGTTTTAATTTTTTAAAAAAACTTCCAAGCCCGGAAGAAATCAAAGAGGAATATGGGCTTTCTGAGACCGCCACACGCACGAAGAAGGAGCGCGACAAAATGGTCAGCGATATCATCACCGGCGCCTCAGATAAATTTCTGGTAATCATCGGACCTTGTTCCGCCGACAACGAAGATTCCGTCTGTGACTATATCAGCCGCCTGAGCAGGGTACAGGAAAAAGTCAAAGACAGATTGGTACTTATCCCACGCATTTACACCAACAAACCACGCACAACCGGAGAAGGCTACAAAGGAATCGCCCACCAGCCCGACCCGGAGAAACGCCCGGACATGGTCGCCGGACTGATTGCCATGCGCAAAATGCATATCCGTGCTTTGGAGGAAAGCGGCCTATCTTCTGCAGATGAGATGCTCTACCCGGAAAACTGGCCCTATGTGGAGGACCTTCTTTCTTATGTCGCCATCGGCGCCCGCTCTGTGGAAGACCAGCAGCATCGCCTTACCGTCAGCGGATTTGACGTGCCCGCCGGCATGAAAAACCCCACCAGCGGCGATTACTCGGTAATGCTCAATTCCGTATATGCGGCACAGCATCCTCATCATTTTGTATTTCGCGGATATGAGGTCGACACCAGCGGCAACCCTCTCACTCATGTCGTATTGCGCGGGGCTGTCAATAAACGCGGCGTCTGCATCCCCAATTATCATTATGAAGATTTGGAACGGCTGATTCAGATGTACGAAGACATGGATTTAAAAAACCATGCCGCCATCATCGACTCGAACCATTCCAACTCCAACAAACAGTACGAACAGCAGATTCGCATTGTCAAGGAGATTATGCACAACCGCAAGATTTCTCCTGAAATACATAAGCTGGTAAAAGGCCTGATGATTGAGAGTTATATTGAACCTGGCTGCCAGAAGGTCGGCGAACATGTCTACGGAAAGTCAATTACCGACCCCTGCCTTGGCTGGAAAGAATCTGAAGAACTGATATACCATATTGCAGAAATGAATTGAGC
The DNA here is from genome assembly GCA_947565305.1 of uncultured Lachnospiraceae bacterium. Taxonomy (GTDB): domain Bacteria; phylum Bacillota; class Clostridia; order Lachnospirales; family Lachnospiraceae; genus Petralouisia. The sequence continues at coordinate 2,111 of CANOFO010000059.1, forward strand.
CATATTTTCCTGTGCGCAACATACATTTTCAGAGATGAAGTGAACTGTATTTTCCTGCGCATAACATTATATTAAGAGCGGGCAGCAGAACGGCGCAAGGTATGCGAAGTCAGTTCGCCGGTAATTCCTGCTTTTTTGCCATAAGATTTCACCAGCTTCCAGAATCCCTGACGGCTCATCACCTGTCCCGAACAATTTGTGAACAGGTAACTGCTGTCTTCTTCTGAGAGCAGCGCGGTCCGCCCCTGTTCCAAGTAGGCTTCCAATGCCTGTTTTGCCACAGCATTAAAGGGGACAATCCGTTCCCTGCTGCTGTCCCGGCAGGTAAGATATTCCATCTGCAGATTTACATCAGACAGTTTCAGAGAAATCAGTTCAGAGACCCGAATGCCCGTGGCATACAGCAATTCCAACATTGCCCTGTCACGCAGTTCCTTGGGCGTTAATCCTCCTGCCTGCTCAAACAGCCGAGATGTCTCCTCCTCTGAAAGTACCGCTGGCGCTTTCCGTTCTATTTTGGGTGCTTTTAATCCTTCGGCAACATTCTCTTTCACCACCCCGTCTCTCTGCAGATAATGGAAAAAAGCTTTCAGAGAAGCAATACTCCTGGAAACGGTAGCGGGTTTTTTTCCCTGGCTTTCGAGATAAAGAATATAAGAATTCAGCCCCATTGCTGTTATCTGTTCCAGTCTGTCAATCCCCTGTTCTTCAAAGTACTGAACCATCTTCTTTAAATCTCTCTCATAGGAGAGTATGGTATTCTCCGATGTTTTACGAACCTCTCTTAAATAAAGTGTAAATTTTTGTATTATTTCTGTCATAACTCTGCTACCCCATCCATCATTTTATGTCACCAAAACCCATTTCAAGATTCTGGTAAGATATATTATAATGATATTCCGGCAGAAAATCAAATGGATTTTTTGCCTTATTTTCGGGCTTTTCAGGGTCACCACAAGATGTCGTCCATGTATATTTCAAGCTGTCTATATGTTGTAAAATTTTGTTAAAAAATAATTAATATTTTTTTTAAGATTATCGGGTTTACATAGCTTTCCAGAAAAATTCCTGCCACAAACAGAAGCAAGATTCCCACTGCCGCCACCATCCATGCCCCATAGATATAACTGCGGTCTGAACCATTGCCCATTCTGTCTTTGCCAAGCCGCCTACGCAGGTAGTCTGCAAGGTAACAATACAGGATATACACAGGAAAATAAAACAGATACTGGGGAAACAGTCCCCCAAGCACCAGCAGGATTCCTTTCAATCCATATTTGGCGATGGCTGTGGAAAGCATAAATCCCACAGAAAATCCCTGCCAGCCCAGCATAAAGAGCCCGCCAACCATGCCAAGGGAGGTCAGAGTCAAAAGCAGCAGGAGCAGCAGCAAGGGCACACGTTCCCCCATAATATAGAAAAACAGATTTTGTCCATTGACTTCGGTATACTGAAATTTCTCCACAAAATAATCGTTCAAAATCCCAGCATTGGAGACTGCTTCCCTTCCCATGAAATTTGCCAGAAAAATTCCTGCCACAAACGCACCCAGAAGGCTTCCTTGCATGAGCCGTGTCCACAAGGACCTGTTCTTGGGAGCTTTCTCCCACCGTCTCCATTGTAAACGCAAAAATTTTTTCATAAGCTTGCCATAACGAGTCCATACATTCTTTTTCCTAATCTTATGCAAGCGCATACCTGAAAATTCATTCCCTGTCCAAATTTCCTTAGCAATATTTATCCTTGTAAGCCAGAATCGCAGCCACTGTCTTTCCGTCCTGAATTGTCCCCTGATAAATCTTCTCGCACAATTCTTCCAAAGGATATGCTTCCAAATCAATAAACTCCGCATCATCCAGATGCTGCTTGGAGGGCACCAGATTCAATGCGGCATAAACATCCACCATTTCATTGCAGAAAGCAACTGTTGTCCGCAACGACAAAAGAAACTCCAGGTTGTCACAGCGATAGCCCGTCTCTTCTTCCAATTCCCTGGAAGCGCACTCTATAGTAGGCTCTGTCACCGAATCCCTGGCGCCTGCCGGTATCTCCAAGGTATAACGCTCCAATGCATTGCGGTACTGACGTACCATCAGTATCCTTCCGTCCGGCAGCACAGGTATGACTGCCGCTGCTCCCTTGCGGTGTTCCACATAATCCCACTTTTCTATCTTGCCGTCTGGCAGTTCCATATAATCTGAGTAGATATCCAAAATACTGCCCTTATGCTCTAATTCTCTTTTGATGCGTTTCATCGTTGGCTGTTCCATAATATTCCTCCTAGTATAATAATGGTATCGGCACACGACGCTTTGCGTCACCTGCCAGTTCGTCGGAAGGCATTATTTTCGGGTAACGGCACGTGATGCATTCGCATCACCTGCCAGTTCGTCGCAAAGCATTCCAGAAATGCTACGCATTTACTTTGCTCCTACTTCGCATTTGCCTTCCTCCTTTATTAAATCAACATTAAATAATATTTCCATAGAAAAGACCGCCAACAAATAATTGTTGACGGTCTTAGGCCTTACATCTTTTACTTTGCGTAATCAGTTACTCGAGACTCACGGATTACATTAACTTTAATCTGTCCCGGATACTCCAAATCATTCTCAATCTGTTTGGATATATCACGCGCCAGCAAAATCATATCTGCATCGTTAACCTGGTCGGGAACCACCATAATACGAATCTCCCGGCCTGCCTGAATAGCAAATGATTTATCTACACCTTTGAAACCGTTTGCAATATCTTCCAACTGTTTCAGCCTGTTTGAATATGTTTCCAGCGTCTCTCTTCTTGCGCCTGGCCTGGCTGCTGAAATTGCATCCGCTGCCTGTACGAGACATGCAATCAGAGATTCCGGTTCCACATCTCCGTGATGTGCTTCTACTGCATTGACAATCATTGGGCTTTCTTTGTATTTCCTACATAAGTCCACGCCAATCTGAATATGGGAGCCTTCCACTTCATGGTCGACAGCTTTTCCAATGTCGTGAAGTAATCCGGCACGCTTCGCCAGCCTTACGTCCACACCTACTTCCGCTGCCAATAATCCTGAAAGCTGAGCCACTTCTATGGAATGTTTCAATGCATTCTGACCATAGCTTGTCCTGAATTTCATTTTTCCAAGCAGACGGACAAGTTCTGAATGGATTCCATGTACTCCAACTTCCAGCGTTGCCGCTTCTCCCTCTTCCCGAATCATGATTTCGACCTCTTTCTGAGCCTTCTCCACCATTTCTTCGATTCTTGCAGGATGGATACGCCCATCCACGATCAATTTCTCCAAAGCAATCCGGGCAACTTCCCGACGAACCGGGTCGAACCCGGAGAGAATTACTGCCTCCGGGGTATCATCGATAATTAAGTCAACGCCTGTCATGGTTTCCAGGGTTCTGATGTTTCTTCCTTCCCTACCGATAATCCTTCCTTTCATCTCATCATTCGGAAGCTGAACTACAGAAATTGTAGTCTCTGACACATGGTCAGCAGCGCATTTCTGGATAGCCGTTACAATATATTCCCTTGCTTTCTTTCCTGCTTCCTCTTTTGCTTTGATATCCATTTCTTTGATCAATTTTGCAGTATCAAGCTTCACATCATCTTCAATCATTTTTAAAAGATAATCTTTTGCCTGTTCAGAGGTCAATCCTGAGATTCTTTCCAGTTCCTGTACGCGTTTCGCATGTAGCTCTGCAACTTCTGTTTTCTGCCTGTTAATCTCTTCTTCCTTGGCTGCAAACCCTGCTTCCCTCTTCTCAATGGCTTCCAACTTCTTATCCAGATGTTCCTCTTTCTGGATAACACGCCTTTCGTTGCGCTGAATCTCATTCCGCCGTTCTTTAATCTCCTTGTCCAATTCATTCTTGCTGCGAATGGACTCTTCTTTGATTTCCAGCATGGATTCCCGCTTTTTGTTCTCAGCAGTCTTAACAGCATCATCTATTATCTCTCTTGCCTTCTCCTCCGCACTTCCAATCTTGGATTCTGCGACATGTTTGCGATACGCAACCGTAGCGAAATAAGTAATAGGTACTGCGATAATTAACGTGACAACTACAGAGATTATTACATCTAGCACAGGAGCACCTCCTTTATTTAGTTATCATTGTACATATATGCCCTATACTATAAACTGCACCCATGATATGCAATTTTAAGACATGAATAACAACATATCAATTCTATACTTTTTTTGCTTTCATGTCAAGTAGTCTAAGGCGTGCAATATGTCATTCGGAGAAAAGCCCTTGCGCAGCAAAAACTGGTACATCCTCTGCTTCTCTTTTAAATCTGCCGTATCTGAAGAATAATCTTTCTTCCTTATCCATCTTAGAATCTGCTCCTGCTCACTCTCCTGTTCATATTCTTCCTCCAATGCCCGCTGAATCCATTCCTTGGCAACGCCTCTCTTCTGTAGCTCCAGCTGTAACATCCTTCGGCTCTTTTTGTCCCTATGGCTTCTCACATAATTCTGCGCATAACGCAGGTCATCCAGATAATGGTAGCTTTTGACATAGCCGATAGCGTCCTCTATGACATCCTCTGGATAATATCCTTGCCTAAGCTTTGCCCGCAGCTGCTCTTCTGTACGGTCCATCTTCTCCAACAGGTGCATGACCCGCCTTCGCGCCCGCTTGATGAGGATCTCCCGGCGGATGTCCTCAAACTGCTCCTGGGAAAGTTCCCCTCCCTCCCTCAGGTCATACTGCCGTCTCTCGCCTTTGTATAAGGCAAATTCACATCCATCCTCCAAGCGGATTCGCACACGCTTCCTGTCTAACTCCAATATCTGAATTATCTGCATTCTGCTTCTCTTCCTTCTATTTATTCCTGTACACCCTTCTTCGGCTCAGCCTTCTTAACTTCTTCCTTCTTAGCTTCTGCTTTCTCAGGCTCCTTCGCCTCTTCCTCTTCATCAGAGCTGTTTGACAGGACCTGCTCACGGACCTTCTGCTCTATCTCCTGGCAGATATCCGCATGTTCCCGCAAAAACTGCTTGGCATTCTCGCGCCCCTGCCCAATCTTCTCACTATTATAGGCAAACCAGGCCCCAGACTTGTTGATAATCCCCAATTCTGCCGCATTATCAAGGATATCGCCCTCCCTGGAGATTCCCTGCCCGAACATAATATCAAATTCCGCCTCCTTAAAGGGCGGCGCCACTTTATTCTTGACAACCTTAACCCTTGTCCGGTTGCCAATGAACTCTCCCGCCTGTTTCAAGGTCTCAATTCTGCGCACATCCAGACGGACAGAAGAATAGAACTTCAATGCACGCCCTCCGGTCGTCGTCTCAGGGTTGCCAAACATTACGCCAACTTTCTCACGGAGCTGGTTGATAAATATCACGATACAGTTGGTCTTGCTGATAATTGCCGTCAGCTTACGCAGTGCCTGTGACATCAGGCGCGCCTGCAGCCCCACATGGGAATCCCCCATATCCCCATCTATCTCTGCCTTGGGAACCAACGCCGCTACCGAGTCGACAATCACAATATCCACAGCGCCGGATCGCACCATCGTCTCTGTAATCTCCAACGCCTGCTCTCCATTATCCGGCTGGGAAATATAGAGATTGTCAATATCAACTCCGATATTCTTGGCATATACCGGATCCAGGGCGTGTTCCGCATCAATAAAGCCTGCAATCCCTCCATTCCTCTGCACTTCTGCTACCATATGTAATGCCACTGTCGTCTTACCGCTCGACTCCGGACCATATACTTCAATAATCCTTCCCTTGGGAACACCGCCCACCCCCAATGCGAGGTCCAGACTGAGACATCCTGTGGGCACAGCTTCCACATTCATCCCCTTGGCTGAATCACCAAGCTTCATCACCGAACCCTTGCCATAATCCTTCTCAATCTTGGCGATAGCCGCGCTGAGCGCTTTTAACTTATCATCCTTCGTTCCTGGTATGTCCAATGTCTTAGATTTATCTTCTCTTGCCATATTCATTCTCCTTCTTATTGCGAACTTATGTTCGTATATATGCTATACTAATACATATTTCGGGGATTGTCAACAGTAATCTTTGGATTTGGGAAAGAAAAAAAAGAACAGCTACCTGAAGTAACTGCCCTTTATTATAAGGTCTGCAAAATATTTCGTCAAGGGAGCATCGCCTTAATTTCTTCCATGGAATGAAATCCCATTTCTTTTTTAACGACTTCTCCATTCTGAAATAAAATCAGCGTGGGAATGCTCATGACACTATATTTCTGTGCAAGGCTCCCCTCTTCATCCACATTGATTTTTCCAACTTTCAGCTTCCCGGCAAACTCTTCTGCCACCTCATCCACTACCGGTCCCTGCATCTGGCACGGCCCGCACCAGGTTGCCCAAAAATCTACCAGCACCGGTATCTTGCTTTTGATTACCTCTTCCTCAAAATTATCCGCTGTAACCTTAACTACTGCCATATCAATTCCTCCTATTTTTATATTCTATAACCGTTCATTCCTTTGCAAATAGATTTGAACAGCCTAATCTTCTATTTCCATGTGATTCTGAACAGTTAGTATATTTTAAGAATATCATATATTTTCGTATTCAGACATATTTTTTGTTAAAAAAGCGTTAAAATTCTTATTCTTTCTTGAAACACCATTTTCTTCGTGTTACAGTAAAGTCAGAAACTATTGATAGTTCTATAATACAAAGGAGTATAAATGAAAAAGGAACAATTAAAACGTGCATTGTTTGATTTAACCATCACCATCGGGCTGCTAGTATTGATTACCGGTCTTGCCTTTATTTTGTTTCTCCACGTCTCTAACAATCCTGCCAACATTGCTCTGCTTTATGTTATCGGCATTATTACCATCGCTAACTGTACAAATGGTCACCTTTGCGGCATCTTTGCTTCTGTTTGCGGAGTAATCTGTATTAATGGCTTTTTTACTTATCCTTATTATAGTATAGACTTTTCGCAGCCAGATTATCCGGCTAGTTTTCTATGCATGGGGGTACTTTTTTCAATTGCCAGCATAGCTGCCTCCCATATGAAACAGCAGTCGCGAATTCTTACCACCCGCGAACAGCAGCTCCTGGAAGCAGAGAAGGAAAAGCTTCGCGCAAACCTTTTGCGCGCGGTCTCGCATGACCTGCGCACACCTCTGACCAGTATCCTGGGCGCCAGCGCCTCCCTGGAGGAAAACTGGGATAACTACCAGATGCTTGAACGTCTGGAACTTATCCATACCATTCACGATGATGCCAACTGGCTTTTGAATATGGTGGAAAACCTCTTATCCGTCACGCACATACAGACAAAGAGCGGAGAACTGAATATGTCGCTGGAAGTTTTGGATGAAGTGGTGGCAGAGTCCGTCACACGGCTCAAAAAACGAATTCCCAATGCCGAGATTGATGTAACAGTCCCTATGGAAATATTGATGATTCCCATGGATGCCATGTTAATTGAACAGGTTCTCATCAACCTGATGGAAAATGCTCTGACTCATGCTGACAGCAAACAACCTATCCGCCTTGTGGCTGAAAATCAGCCTGACAGCGTCCATTTCCGCGTGATTGATTATGGCATTGGACTCAACGAAGAACACCTGAACCATCTATTTGATGGTACTTATTCTGTTGCTTCCTCCTCCGATACCCACAAAGGGATGGGCATTGGGCTTTCCATCTGCCACAGCATTATCACGGCGCATCATGGCACAATCAGCGCAAGAAACCATGGCAGCGGTGCAGAATTTCTGTTTACACTTCCGAAGGAGGGAGCCTATGAATAAATTTAACGTATTAGTTATCGAAGATGAGAAAAATATCTGCAATTTTATTTCCAAAACGCTCTCCTCACAGGGCTATCGGGTAAGCTGTGCTTCCACTGGAAGTGAAGCCCTCTCCCTTGCAACTTCCCTGTGCCCGGATATCCTGCTATTGGATTTAGGGCTTCCCGATATGGATGGCATGGAAGTGATTCAGCGTTTCCGTACTTGGTCAAACCGCCCAATTATCGTAGTTTCCGCCCGTACCTTAGAAATTGACAAGGTAAGGGCACTCGATGCCGGAGCGGACGATTACCTGACCAAGCCGTTCGGCACATCCGAGCTGATGGCAAGAATCCGCACCTCGCTGCGCCACAGCAACCCTTTGGGAAATGACCGCAGCGCCCCTCCCCACCTTTACCACGCAAAAGGCCTGGAAATTGATTTTTATAAACGCACGATTACAATCGACCAACAGTCCATACATCTGACGCCTATTGAATACAAAATTGTCGCCTTCCTTGCCCAGAATTCGGGCAAGGTTATGACCTACTCAGCAGTTATGAACAATGTCTGGGGACCCTACGCGGAATCCGATAATAAGATTTTACGCGTTAATATGGCAAATATCCGCAGAAAATTAGAAAAGAACCCTGCGGAACCCGTATATATTTTCACAGAGGTCGGCGTAGGTTACCGTATGGCGGACGATGAAGAGACTTTATAGATTCTAAAGAAATATTTCATAATTCTTTTCATTTTAATGATTACAAATATCTTTTTTTTTGTGTATAATTAAGGAGAGGATTATAGTTATCATTTATTTTAGGAAAAGGATTGTGATTACCATGCATAAGAAAAGAAGAAGAAGAAAAAATTACAGACCGCGAATAATCGCCTACGTGATACCACTGCTCTGCGTTTTCCTCGCAGGCATAGGCGTTGTCCGTGCATTCACTTCAAATGACAGCAAGTCAAAACAGGAGTCACCTGGTCTGCAGGCAGCCTTCTCAGAATTCGGCAGAAGCGTTTTAGACGCCGCTTCCTCCAAGGACAACTCCGACAAAAACCCTCCCGACACGGAAGCAGATAAAGATACCGTTGACAGTAAAACCCCTGACGCCGAGGAAGATTCCGCCAAAGAATTTACCCTTGCTGATTTGGACAACCCGCAAGGATTCGATGAACGTCCTACAGAGAACGGCATTGTGCTTGCGAATGAACAGATTGACCTAAATGGGCTGGATACCACCTGTTTAGATTGGGGACAAGGCGGAGATTTAGATGAATATAACCGTCCGGCGGGCTGTATGCAATACCAGGAAAAATACGGCAAGTATAACGCTTATTTCATCAAGGACGAGCCTGAAAAAAAAGTGATTTACCTCACCATGGACGAGGGCTATGAATATGGCTGTTCCTCCCGTATCATGGATACGCTGAAAGAAAAAGATGTGCATGTTGTATTTTTTGTCACCAAACCTTACGCTGAACAGAATCCAGATTTAGTACAGCGCATGATTGACGAAGGACATGAAGTGGGAAACCACAGCGTCACGCATCCTGCTGCCGGCCTGCCTTCCCAGGATATCGAGACACAGACCTATGAGATAAACGAGAACCACCGCTATATCAAAGAGCAGTTCGGTTATGATATGCATCTGTTCCGCTATCCTGCCGGCAAATTCAGCCAGCAGTCTATTGCCCTTATCAACAACCTCAATTACAAGAGCGTATTCTGGAGTTTTGCTTATCTGGACTACGATGTAGAAAACCAACCGGACCCAGCTGAGAGCCTGCAGAAAGCCATAAGCAAATTACACCCCGGCGCCATTTACCTGCTTCATGCAGAATCTGAGACAAATACTCAGATATTAGGAGATTTCATTGACCAGGCCCGGGCACAGGGATATGAATTTAAAGTGTTCCAGTAATTTGAGTTCCCCATCTTGCACATAAAAGCGCTATGGTAAGCTAGCTTTCCAGACGCTTTTTGTGCAAGATGTCTATGCTGCCAAAGGCAGCAAGACCTTTTGGTACTATAATATCGGCTGTTATAAAAAATGGGGAAACTGTCTCAAAAATTCCAGGGGTTGAATTGCTGAATATTGGCATCGCTTAATTTCGCCCAAATTCTGACAGTTCAAGCCCTTCATTCCTGTCAAGGGTCATGCCTACGCTCCAGCTATTGACAAACAGCAGCAGCGGATTTCCTTTCAAATCCTGGATTTTTTTCATATCTGAGGTCCCTATGAGTTTATCCATGTCAATTTCTTTATTTTCAATCCAACGGATATGCTCATAAGGAAGCTGTTCCAGACGGATATCCACATTGTACTCATTTTCCAAACGGTACTTTAACACATCAAATTGCAGAACCCCGACTACGCCCACGATAATCTCTTCCATTCCGGTATTGTACTCCTGGAAAATCTGAATCGCGCCCTCCTGGGCAATCTGCGTGATTCCCTTGACAAACTGCTTGCGCTTCATCGTGTCCATCTGCCGCACCCTGGCAAAATGCTCCGGCGCGAAAGTCGGAATCCCCTCAAAAGCAAATTTATCGGCAGCTGTGGTAATCGTATCGCCAATGGAAAAAATACCTGGGTCAAAGACACCGATAATATCCCCGGCATACGCCTCCTCAATAATCTTGCGTTCCTGCGCCATCATCTGCTGCGGCTGGGAAAGGCGCATCTTCCGCTCGCCCTGGATATGCGTCACCTCCATGCCCGCCTCAAATTTCCCGGAACAGATACGCATAAAGGCTATTCTGTCACGGTGTGCCTTATTCATATTTGCCTGGATTTTAAAGACAAAGGCAGAAAAATCCGCAGAAAATGGGTCAACCTCCCCGATATCCGCCTTTCTCGGCAGCGGTGATGAAGTCATCTGCAGGAAATGCCGTAAAAAAGTCTCCACGCCGAAATTGGTCAGAGCAGAGCCGAAAAACACCGGGGAGAGTTCACCTTTTGCCACTAAATCCATGTCAAATTCTGCGCTGGCGCCGTCCAGCAGCTCAATTTCTTCCAACAGCGTTTCCTTGTAATCCCTGCCAATCTCCGCCTCCAATTCCGGCGCCTCAATGCTTATATTACGCTGAACGCCCTCCTTTGTGCCCTTTAAGGTATCGGCGAAAGTCATAACTTCTTGCGTGTTCCTGTCATAAATGCCTTTAAAATTCTTGCCGGAACCAATCGGCCAGTTGATTGGACAGGTGGCAATTCCAAGTTCCTTCTCAATCTCATCCAGCAAATCAAACGTATCGTTCGCGTCCCGGTCCATCTTGTTGATAAAAGTAAAAATCGGGATATGGCGCATAACGCAGACCTTAAACAGTTTTCTCGTCTGCGCCTCCACGCCCTTAGAGCCGTCAATCACCATGACAGCCGAATCAGCCGCCATCAAGGTACGGTATGTGTCCTCGGAGAAATCCTGATGCCCCGGCGTATCCAGGATATTGATACAGTAGCCGTCATAATTAAACTGCAGCACAGAGGAGGTGACGGAAATACCCCTCTCCTTCTCAATCTCCATCCAGTCGGAAACGGCATGCCTTGCTGTTGCCTTCCCTTTCACGGAACCTGCCAGATTGATTGCCCCTCCATACAAGAGAAACTTCTCCGTCAATGTCGTCTTCCCGGCATCCGGGTGCGATATAATTGCAAATGTCCTGCGTTTTTCTATTTCCTTCTGTAAATCTGCCAAAACAATTCCTCTCTTTCTGTTCCCATTTCCTTCATATCAAAACATACTTATCCCTGTATTCCTTAAACAGCCGATAATGTTTCCCTATGCCATCATAACAGCCCTCTGTTTCTTGCGGACCAGCATAAAGCATACCATATTCACAGCCGCTGTCAAGACCCACGACACCGGATAAGAGATATATAACGTCCACAGGCTCCGATACTGCTGGAAAATCGTAAATATCCAAAAAACACGGAAAGCACAGACACCCAGCACAGACACTACCATGGGGAGCACTGAACAGCCAATGCCGCGCAGCTCTCCTACGGTTACATCCATAATTCCGCAAAGACAGTACATCGTACAGATAACCGACATCCGCAAAAGCCCTACTTCAATCACCTGGGGGTCCGAAGAATAAATCCCCAGAAGCTGATTGCCAAAAAGATATGCCAACCATCCCAGAGACAGCCCTACAAATGTCACTAAACCAAGGCATTCCAAAAAGACCCTGCCAATCCGCTTATAATTTCCCGCGCCAAAATTCTGGCTGGAAAAACTAAGCGCCGTCTGGTGGAAAGTATTCATTGCCATATAGATAAACCCTTCTATATTCTGCCCCGCTGTGTTCCCGGCAACTGCCACAGAGCCAAAGGAATTGACTGAAGACTGAATCAACACATTTGACAGGGAAAATACCGTTCCCTGCAGCCCCGCCGGAAAGCCAATCCGCATAATCTGCAGCATTTTCTCCCGGTTTATCTTAAGCTTCGCCAGTTCCACCCGACAGCCGCCCTCCATACGCATCATGCACCGTAATACTAATGCTGCCGATACGCTCTGGGAAATCACGGTCGCCAAGGCAACGCCTGCCACTCCCATGCGCAAGCCAATCACAAATATCAGATTTAAAATAACATTGATGATTCCCGCGGTCAGCAGGTAATAGAGCGGCCGCTTCGTATCCCCGACAGCCCGCAGGATTGAACTGCCAAAATTGTACAGGAGCAATACTGGAATACCGATAAAATAAATACGGATATACAGTACTGCCTGCCCCAGCACATCACCCGGCGTTCCCATAAGGATTAAAATCTGCGGCGCAGCCAAAATCCCCAACACCAGCAAAATGCCACCGCACAGCAAACTCAGTAAAATGGCGCTGTGCACGGTCTCACTCATATCCCGCTCTTTGCCGGCGCCATAAAACTGCGCCACCAGTACATTTGCCCCAATGGAAAATCCGATGAACAGGTTGGTCAGCAGATTGATTAATGCGGCATTGGCGCCTACTGCTGCCAAAGCTGTACTCCCCGCAAACCTTCCCACGACTATCATATCCGCAGCATTAAACAATAGCTGCAAAATGCCGGATAACATTAAGGGAATCGAAAACGCAAGGATTTTTGGAAACAGAGGACCGTTGCACATATCAATTTCATAAGATTTCGCTTTCATTCCATTCCTCCAACATACTCCGCCCATCTATCTGTGGCTTAATGCCGAAATAACCAAGCACCGTTGCGCCGATATCAGCAAAGGTCGGCCTGGTACCAAAATTTCGCCCGGCGGGAATGTCCTTCCCATACATCACAAGCGGCGTGTACTCCCGGGAATGGTCCGTAGACGGCGTAGATGGGTCGCAGCCATGGTCTGCCGTAATCATCAGAATATCTTCTTCCTTCATTTTATGCAAAATCTCCGGCAGCCGCCCATCAAAATAAGTCAATGCCCTGGCATAACCCTCCACATCGTTCCGATGCCCATAAAGCATATCAAAATCCACCAGATTGACAAAACAAAGCCCTTCAAACTCACGCTCCATATACGACAGCGTCTTGTCTATGCCATCCGCATTGCCGCTGGTCCTCACAAAGTCTGTCACACTCTTACCGGCAAAAATATCATAAATCTTGCCGACACCCAGCACTTCCTTGCCATTTTCCGTTAGCAAATCGAGCATCGTCGTCTTCGGCGGAGCCAGGGAAAAATCATGTCTTCGCACGGTCCGGCTGAAATTCCCGGGTTCTCCCTCAAATGGGCGGGCAATTACCCTGCCCACGCCATGCCTTCCCACCAACATATCCCGCGCAATCTGACAATAGCGATACAGTTCCTCCACCGGAATTACCGCCTCGTGCGCTGCCACCTGGAAAACCGAATCGGCAGAGGTGTAGACAATCAAATCTTTGCTTTGCATATGCTGCTCTCCGTAATCTTTGATTACCTCGGTTCCGGAATAAGGCTTGTTACAGAGTACGCCGTGCCCGGTCTTTTCCGAAAATTCCCGGATAACCTCTGCGGGAAACCCCTGTGGGTAAGTTGGCAGCGGCTGCGGCGATATGACGCCTGCAATCTCCCAATGCCCGATTGTCGTGTCCTTTCCCTTTGAGGCTTCCGTCATTCTGGCAAACGCTCCCACAGGCGAGGCTTCCGGCTTCCCAGTTCCTATCCCGTCAATATTGAAGAGTCCTAATTTCTTCATATTGGGCATGGAAAAATATTTACTTGCGGCTGCCGCACGAACTGTATGGCTCCCCTCGTCCCCAAAATCCGCGGCATCCGGCATTTCCCCGATACCCACGCTGTCTAACACAATCAAAAATATCCGTTTCATATTCACCAACCTCCTGCCCTGCTATAATTAAATAATAGAACTTTTCTGATATGTATGCAAGTGGTAAAAAAATTCCCACAAACAGCGCCGTTGCTGCCTGTGGGAATTTCAAAAAGGGGAGGATAAGTATTTAACCTTATCTTTGGTTCAAAACTTTCAATTTCGCCGAAAGAAACAAGTGGGGGCTTTGTTCTTTCGGATAATGGTAGTATTGACCGTTTTTTTCCCTTTATACATACTTTTATAAATTTTTTATATTTTTTC
>CANOFO010000060.1 GCA_947565305.1 uncultured Lachnospiraceae bacterium
TTTCTTTCAACGACTTTCTCCATCCGCATTCACCTTGCCCGCCAGTTCCATGACAGCGGGGACATTGAAATCGACAGTATCCAGGTCAAAAATGCTGAGATTACGGCAGACTATGGCAATTTGGACTTGGACAGCTTCTCAGGAGAAGAACTGACTATCAACACGGACTCTGGAAATATTACGCTTGGAACAATTGCCTGTGATAACTTAGACATCTCCAACGAATACGGAAATATTGAAGCAGACAGCTTCCAGATTGCCCAAAATACATCCATTGCCTTAGACAGCGGCAACCTTGAACTGTCCAGCTTAACCTCTGGCAAGCTTACTCTGTCTAATGAATATGGAAACTGCACGATAGATGAAATCACGGTAGCAGCTAGCGGCATTTCCATGGATTCCGGGAAACTCACACTGCGCCAGGCAGCTCTCGGGAACACAGAAATTAACAGTGAGTATGGAGACACCGACATTTCCCTCTCCACGGATACTGCCGATTATAATTATGACCTGCACGCAGAATACGGCACGGTCAAACTGGATGGCAGGAAACTGGAGACAAATGAAGATGGGGAAGTTCATTACCAGAAAGACAATGGCAAAAAAGACATTATCCGCATTTTCTGTGAAAGCGGAAATATTAATATCAAATAAGAATTGAATTGCCAGTAAAAAACAGCCCGCCCAATCATCAAAACAGATGATTAGGCGGGTTTTCTTCTATTGATACAATGCATTATGCATCCGCTCCCATATTTCTCCATATCCTTCGGAAGCCGGCGTCACAGGCCTTGCAATCACATTCTTCTCATCTTCCACAATCCTGCCACCCTCTGACAGAACCATGACCCTGGTACCCAGCACGATGGCCTCCTGGATATTGTGCGTGATGAAGAGAAACGTACATTTCTCTTCTGTGGAAATACGCAGCAGTTCTTCCTGCAGCTCCCTCCGCGTCATCGCATCCAAAGCCGCAAAGGGCTCATCCATCAATATAATCTCCGGTTTCAGCGCCAACGCCTTGGCAATTGCCACCCGTTGCTTCATGCCCCCGGACAGCTGATACGGATAATACTTCTCATGCCCGGATAATTTTACCTTGGCAAGAACTTCCTCCGTCCTCTGCTTTAATTCCTCTTTGTCGCGGACGCCATTGACTTTCAGGGGATACTGTATGTTCTTTTCCACAGTCTTCCATGGGAAAAGCTGGTTGAAATCCTGGAAAACCATCACCCGGTCTATTCCAGGCTGTTTACGTTCCACCCCATTGACCAATACGCTTCCCTCATAACTCTCAAATCCGGCAATACAGCGCAGCAGCGTCGTCTTTCCGCAGCCAGAGGGTCCCAGCATGCACAGAAATTCGTTGCGGTCAACATTTAGGTTCACATTTCTCAGGACTTCTTTCTCTTTCTCCGTATCTGCGTCAAATACCTTTGACAAGTCCCGAACCTCTAAAATACAATTTTCTTTTTCCGTCATCTTGACATTCCCCACTTCTTCACCGTACATTTCTCAATAGGCGAAAGTACCCCATACTGTACGACAAGGCCAATTATAATAATAACAATCAAGGTTGCATACATTTCCGCATTATTCATGTTCGTGCGCATCTGGTTGATAAACAGCCCAATTCCAGGACAGGAAGCTACGCCAAAAATCATCTCGGCGCTTATGAGGCCCCTCCATGCCCTTGCCCAGCCAACCTTTAAGCCGGATACAATATAGGAAGTCGCAGCAGGAAGATAAACTCCCAGCAGCAGCGATGATTTCTTGAGACCTATGTTCATTCCCGCCTCAACATAAATCTTAGGGACTGCCATAAATCCGTCCAATACATTCCTTGCCATCGGCCACAGCACAGCATGCACGACCAGAAATACAATCACGCCCGGCTTTACACCGAAGATAATAATTACAACCGGCAGCAGTGCAACGCCCGGCAATAAATCGCAGATGGAAATAACCAGATTGAAAATGTCATAAAACACCCTGCTCAGCATCGACAGACCAGACAGTGCAAACGCCAGGACAATGCCAATCACTAGCCCTTCCAACAGCAATGCCATCGAATTCCCTATGTACACCCAGAGGGACACTCCTGCTATCCCCGTCTGGAAATTTCGGATAAAAGCTGCCCCGATTGCCTCTAACGGCGGAAAAATCAGCTCAGAATTACTGCCCATGATTCCTGACTTGGCAACTATCTCCCAGATACACAGAACGGCAATTATGAAGAGTGTCCTTGCCACAATCGCCTGTACCTGCCTTTTCTTTTCATCCATAGTGATTTCTCCTATCATCCGACCAAACGTTTTTAGTCGCCAGTAACATTATCAAAAACCAAATCCTCATAAGATTCCGGCGTGGTATCAATAAATTCTGTCCGTCCCATGAAGGAGGCCAATTCAAATATACGGCTCGTCTCAATGGAATATTTACTTTTCTTGATGTAAGCAAGTTCGTCTTCTTCGCTGTTCCCATCAAATTCACAGGTAATCTTTGCAGCCTCCTCAGGGCTGTCATTGATAAAATCTACCGCCTGTTTCACCGCATCGCACAATGCCTGGTACAGCTGGGGATTCTCATCATGTAACTTGACAGACGCTACGCCCACAATAAACGAATCATCCTTGCCCCATACTTCTGTGACATCGTTTATTTCATGCAGGTTTGACTCTTCCCTCTCCTGGAAAATATAGGGGCTTGATGTCAGATGGCAGGATACATTCCCGCTCTCTAACGCTGCCATTCCATCGGGATGTGCCATAGCAACAAGGTTGGAATCCAATGCATGAGGATCCTTCCCCGCTTTCTCCAAAGCCAATCCTAACATGATATGCTGGATAGAACCAATATTGACAAGGGCAATCTGGTTGCTGCTGCCAATCAAATCGTCAAAAGACTTAATATTCTCATCGTTCGTCATCAGACCATGTTCCTGTCCTGACAGGTTCGTGAATATCTTATATCCCACGCCCTTGGTAACGCCCGTAACTGCCGGTCCGACACCCATAAATCCGCCGTCAAGGCTTCCGCCTGAGATTCCGGTATTGATATCCGCCCCGGAACTCATCTGGTTCCAGTTAACGGTAACCTTACCACCGGTTGCCTCCTCATACGCCTTCTCTATCAGCTTCTGCTCCTTCATAATTCCCAACGGCGCATATGCAAGACCATACTGATAGGCAAGATTCAGCGTGACTTCCTGTCCTGCTGCCTCTTTGCCTGCACTTCCTGTTTCCTGGGACCCCTGTCCGCCGTTCCCGCAGCCTGCAAACAAAAGCACAGAGCTCATACACAATGCTGCCAGTTTGATAATACTTTTCTTTCTCATTATTTTACTCCTTTATTAAAAAATTAATTGTTACCTACTTCCTGTCCAACAGTTTTACCCTGTGGATTTTGCCATTATAGGTACGTGGGATTTCATCAATCACTTCGATTTCCTTGGGCATTTTATTGCCATCAATATATTTCTTGAGGAAATCAAACATTTCTTTCTGCTGGAAATCTTCCCCATCCTGCACAACGACAAACAGCTTCGGAACCTGCCCTGACAGCCTGTCCTCTTTGGGGACACAGGCACAGTCCACAATTTTATCGTATTTTCTGGCGCTGTCCTCAATTTCACTGGGAGATATCTTAATGCCCTTGCAGTTGATGACATCATCCTTTCTTCCCAGGGTATAGACATACCCATCTTCATCAATATATCCTAAATCATTGGTAAACACATAGCCGCCCTGCATAATCTGTTCCGTCAATTCGGGCTGATGCCAGTAACCTTTCATATTCATGGCTCCCGCTGTTGCCAACAGTCCCATGTTGTCCTCCGATGACTCTATGGGCTTCCTGTTTTCATCTGTAACCATAAATGTGGCATTCCTGGTAGGTCTGCCAATACAGCCAGCCTTCTTCCTGTCCCTGTTAAAGTCCAGGGCGCAGGTCCTTCCCGATTCCGTAGAACCATAGAAGTTATAAAGCCTCGCTGATGGGAAATACGATATCAGCATCTCCTTCACATGTTCCTGTAAAGCCTCAGTCCCCACCTGGATATAATCTATCTGCGGACTGATTTCCGATAATTTTCCCTTCGCCAGCTGTTCCAAAAATAAAATCGCGCTCGGCGACACATCCATAGCAGTGACATGGTACTTGTGAATCAGGTCAAATACCTGATTGACCCACATCACCCCTTCAATCAATACCACGGTACTGCCATTGAGCATATTCGCATAACAGCAGCGCAGCCCATGGGAATGGCTCAATGGCAAGGGAATCAGTTCCACATTGTCCTCTTTCATTTCCGTGCCATAGCTGACATTTTCCGCCAGCGCTATATTATTGCGGTTTGTCACCTCGATTCCCTTAGAAGCTCCGGTTGTGCCTGTCGTATACAGTAACTCTGCCGTATCTTCCGCCCTGGGAAAAGCAGATACCGCTGGCAAGAGTTTTGCAAAATGCTCTGCGCTTTCTGCCAACAGTTCTTCCACGGTCATCCTGGTTACCGGCACATCATATTCTGTACTGTAGAAAAACAGTTTTGCCTCGGTGTCCTGCAGGATATTACGCACTCTTTCCTCCGAAGCCCTGTGCTCTACGGGCACGAAAATTGCGCCCACTAACTCACACGCCAAACCACATATCAGAAACGCAGCATTCTGTGTGCACTCGACCATCACGCAGTCTCCCTTGTGTATCTCCTTCGCTGCCAGTTCCTGTGATACCTGCCTCACCTGCCTCCAAACATCTGCGTAAGTATGCGCTCCGGCAAGGTCTACCACGCAGAGCTTTTCCGGCATATGCTCGGCATGCTCAGCCACTATCTCTACGATTGACTCAGCCATATTCTTCCTCCTTTAAATACTCTTGACAAAACCGGCAACTTTATTGCCTTGTGAATCGTATACCCTTATCCTTAACCTTGTTTTTCCTTTTTTGGGCATTTTAATCTTCAGATTCGAGGACTTTTCCTGAATTGATACATAAGCTCCATTTTCATCCTCATAATAGACTTCATATTGGTAATCATCTTCCTTGGTGGCAATCGGCGTAATCTGACAATATTCCTTGCTCTCATCACGCTTTATTACTATGCCAATAAACCTCTTCGTCAAGTGTTCCTGTTTCTGCGCGTAAGATTCATAGAACATTTCTTCTTCATCTATTTTCCCGGAAAAAAAGTCTGCAAACCCCTTTGTCAGCTTTCTGGCACCTGTGCCATTTAGATGCGTCCTGTCCCTGAAATCACTATCCTGGATATCAAGCACAGAAGGATTGGCCAGATTGAAATCGTAATAGGGGACACCGTATTCCTCACAAATGCCTTTCGCCTGCATATAATAGTCATCGTAACTGCCGCCAGATGCCAGCGTGTACTCCGACAAAGGAGTAGCAAAACATATCAGTTCAATATCATTTTCCCGGCAATACTGCGCCATTTCTCTCAGACAGTCGCGGAAATCATCACTGATAGGTCCCTGATAAGCTCCCTTTACTGATGTTGCCGCGTTTTGAAGCTCTCCCTCAAAATCAATGAAACCCTTGCCTTTATATTCACCCGATTTCAACTCGACAGTTTCATAATTCTTATAGGAATCTTTCTGTTTCTTGGCAACAGTTTCCTTCATCTCTTCAAGCGAATAGATGGATTTCCAATTGCGCCGTGCACGGCAGAACGCATTGATATAATCTTCTGGCTTAACAGCTTTCAGCATATAGGTGAATTTATCCAACGATGGCTTCAGAAAATCTGACACCGTGCAGATTTCCGCCAGTATCCCATCTCCGATATCTTTCGTCGTGCTATACATGGATATTTCAAAATAACAGGTATCAATGTCTGCAACCCTGTTCGCCTCCCTAAGCAGCATAAAAGACGTATCGTACCTCTGTGCAGAGGTACTGCAGCTGAACGTATTCTGATTCCACTCTTTATCTATGATAGCAGGGTCAAGACCGCTATAGACATGCGATGACCCCACAATCAGACTGTCGATATTCTCCTGTTCATATAATTCATGCATTATCAATCTTGCAAAGGACCTTGTATCATCTGACAAAACGTAGTCCAGCCCAAACAGGCTAAGCACGACTAAAGTTACCGTAAATACGCCAACGCCCAATATTTTTAAAGCTTTCATTCTCTTAACGCAGCCTTTCCACCAATGCGGCAATCGCATCTAATGAATTAAAGTTCTCTGAGACAATCTCTTCATAGGGAATCTGTATTCCATATTCCATGGAAATAGTGCCAATCATCCCTACCAATGTGAGGGAGTCTAAAATTCCGTCATCAACCAGGTTTTCTGCTTGAAAATCCACCTCGGGATATTCTTCTTCCAATAATTTTAATAATTCTTCTTTCATGTTTAATCTCCTTTTATATTATGTTTTTCTAAAAATCTTGGTATGCAAATCCTTCCATGGAAAAGTCTACGCCATAAATTCCAAAAACAACTATCGCGACAATGACCACCGCATAGATAACGCTCCTGACAAACCAGTTCCTGTCAAAAACCCATTGGCTAATGGTCTTCTTCTTATATTCTTCTATGCAGTCTGCAATAATAATCACTGCGATACCCACAAACATGAACCCTAGTTCCTGTATGCAGATGCCGTACTTCTCGTACACGCTTCCGCTAAAGATTGCATTTACATTAAAATTTGTAAACATGTTCTTTACAATACTGCCAGTATATCTCAAGCTGCCCGGTACTGTCAACAGCCTTCCTACACAAAACAGCAGATATGTCCTGATTATCTGGAACAAATGGAAACATTTACTGTCCGCATTGATATGCAGCTTTTGTAAAAGTTTTGTCATCGCAGGGGCGAAAGTAACGGAACAGATAAATATAAGGGAAAAATACAAACCCCAGGCCAGATAAGTTGCCCCAGTGCCATGCCACAGCCCGGTGGTTGTCCAAATCAGCAGCAGCGGCACCGCATCTTTAAAGAATTTCCCTACGTTCTTGCCAAACTTCTTCTTAACCTTAGCACATGTTGATATAAACCGCAAGGATGTTGCCATGGGCATATAAATATAATCCTTCCACCAGCTGCTCAAAGACATATGCCATCTTCTCCACCACTCCGGTATGCTCTTAGAGAGGAATGGATGGTTAAAGTTCTGGTTAATCTCAATGCCAAAAATCATGGAAACGCCCTTAGCAATGTCCATATACCCGGAGAAATCAGCATAAATCCAGGCAGCGCTTAACAAAATGGCAAAAAGCTGTATGCTTCCCGCAGTGCCTTTGGGCTCCGCCATAACGCCATTGACAAATATGGATATCCTGTCCGCAACAAACAGTTTCTTAAAGTATCCATAGCCCATCCACACAAGCGCATTCCTTATCCGTTCTCCATCAAAACGAATCTTTGCCTCATCGAAAAACTGATTCCCCAACAGTCCATACCGTTCAATCGGTCCCTGGATGATATGGGGAAAATATACAATATACAGCAGAAACTTTGCGTAATTCCTCTGGCTACGGTACCGCTTCCAGTACACATCCAATATGTAGCCCAAACCGGAAAACGTATAATACGACAGTCCCAGCGGCAATGCAATGTCCCACAATACAATATCCCCGCTTCCTCCCAGATATGCAGAAATATTGTTTATAAGTTCCCCTAACAGGTTAAAATATTTGTTCAGGACCAGGTTGCCCACTACAAGCACAATCGTTATGACCAAAATCCTCTTGCTCTTCCCAGCCAGCTGAGCCCATTCCTCTTTATCCTGCTTGCGGTCTAATTGCGACTGCCTGTCATTAATTTTATCTATCATATTGGCTGCACAGAAAAATACTGCGCTCATGGCAACCGCATACAGCAAATACTTCCAGCCGCCGAATGCAAAAAACACCAAGCTTCCAGCCAAAAGGACCACCCATCTTCCAGAAGGCCTGACAACATAATATAACACTGCCAAAATAATTGCAAACAAAATAAAATCCATGCTACAAAAGTTCATTTTCGTTTCCTCGCTTACAGTTTTTCTTAATACATTTTCTTCCCTCAAATCAGATTATGCCAAAAATTCCTCTTTTCTTGCAAAAAATTAGATTTTTCAGCAGATTATTCATAATCCCTATCTATGATATAAACTGATTGTGATAGAAATATGAAAGTAACTATTCCGAACACATGGAAATAAAAACTCAGGCTGCCCAAATTTATTCCCGCGAGCAATGAGGAAAGTAGCCATGCGTGCATGGATATTTGACGAATGCCGCGAGGGTCAAATACCCAGCAGCAAGCTGACGAGGTATTTGACTTACACAGGAAAGAACCGCTGCAATCAACAAGTAACTGCTGTTTCATGCAACGGTTCTTCAATTATGCCGTTTTCCTTATCTGAGCCAACAGGAAATCGCCGAACTCTTTTATGCTGATTCCCTTACAAATAAAATTACACTTTTAAATCCACTCTCTGATAGAGATACGTCTTCTCTGCCCCCTGGTAGGCTTCCAGGCTGCGCGCCTCCTGCTTTGCAGCCAGCTTCTGTTCTTCCATCTCCTGCTTCTGCTCCTCGATACGCTGGGCCTGGGCTTGTTCTTCCTGCGCCTTTTGGGCTTCCTGCATCTCCTGGGTCTCTTTGGCAAGCTCCTCGAGTTCCTTGGAGTTCTCTTCCACAGCTTCCACTTCCTTGGCAAGGTCTGAGGCATCTCCCATCAGCTCTTCCATCATGCTCTTGTCTTCGTCTGTACCCTGAGCCTCCTCGGCCATGTCCTCGCGTCTCTCTTCCGCCGTCTTCGGCTCCATATCCTCGGCTGCCTTGGCAATCTTCTCGCCAAGTTCCTCCGCCTCGTCCAGCACATGCCACATCTGCTCGTTGTTAAACGCTTCCTTCGCCGCGGCAATCTCGTCCTCATAACTGTGCAATGCTTTCAGCTTGTCTGCAATCTCTTCCACTGTATCGCATTCCTGATTCTTGAGATTCTCTTTCTGCTTCTCCCAAAATGCGACCTCGCTCTGCGTCTTCTGCTGCCGCTCTGCCTTGTCCTGTGCGCTCTTTGTGATATTATTCTGCAGCACAGGCAGGTTTCCGGCAAAAACAGAACCACCTTTCTGATAAGTGTCTGTCCCTATATTCGTCAATGAAATATTCATACCGTTCTCCTTTGCCATACTCTGTGAAATGCTACATTTCTTGTATATGTTTCGGCACGAATCCCGGAAATCTTTACCATTTTCCAGACACTTGTACTACAGAAGATACTGCGTGAACAGACTTTTCGCTTCCTTTCCCAGACATTCCTGATTCCGTTTGGACTATTTTTGCATATAATGTACATGCAAAAGGTCATGCTCGCGGTTTTTCAGCAAATCTTGATACAAGGTATCCACCAAGGGATTATCCTCACTGCGCTTAATCTGCAGCGCCTTATCATTCTTGTAAAGCCCTTCGGCACGCATCCGTTTCTCCGTGGAACGCGCAAATGGCTGTCCGGCCCCAGCAACGCAGCCGCCCGCACATGCCATAACCTCCACAAAGTCAAACTGCTCCTCGCCGCTCTCAATCTTCTGAATCAGCCGGTCTGCATTGCCAAGACCGCTGACCACACCAATCCTCACTGTACGCCCATCTACGTCAACCGTAAATTCCTTAACGCCTTCCATGCCGCGGACACCGCTGAATTCGATCTCTTTGAGCGCTTTGTGGCTTTTATCTTCCAACACCCTGCGGACTGCCGCCTCTGTTACGCCTCCGGTAGCTCCAAAAATAACTCCCGCTCCTGAATAGATAGAGAATGGCATATCGTATGCCTCCGGTTCCAGACGGTCAAAACGGATACCGATTTCTTTTAACATGCCAATCACTTCCTCGGAAGTCAGCACATAATCCACATAGGGAATGCCGTCCTTCTTAAACTCTTCTCTGGAAGCCTCGTATTTCTTAGCCGTACAGGGCATGATAGCCACGGAAACAGTCTCCTTGTGCTCCTTCTTATCCAGTTTCCTGTAATATTCCTTAATTACCGCCCCAAACATCTGCATCGGAGATTTAGAAGTGGAAACATAAGGCATCAGATGGGGATACTTTGTCTCCACAAAGCGAATCCAGCCTGGACAGCAGGAAGTAAACAAGGGATATTTACGGTTTTCTTCCTCCAAACTCTCCACCAATTCCTGGGACTCTTCCATAATTGTCAGGTCAGCGCCCACCGAGGTATCGAAGATGGCATCCACGCCCAACATACGCAGGGAAGCAATCAACTTGCCGATCGTGTTTTCTCCAGGCTCATATCCGTATGCCTCGCCGATTGCCACGCGCACTGCCGGGGCAATCTGCACGACCACCCGTTTATCAGAACTGTGGATTGCCTGCCACACATCGTGGGTATCGTTCTTTATCGTAATTGCTCCCGTCGGGCAGACTGCCGCACATTGCCCACAGCTAACGCAGTTCGTGTCTGCAATGTCCCTGCCAAATGCCGTGGAAATCTCCATATCGGAACCGCGGTGTGCAAAATCAATCGCTCCCACATGCTGGATTTCACTGCAGACCCTCACACAGTCGCCGCAGAGGATGCATTTATTGGGGTTGCGCACAATCGCCTTGGACGAAGTGTCAATGGGACGGACAGGGTTGGTATTCTCAAAACGCACACTGGGGATGGAAAACCTGTTTGCCAATTCCTGCAGCTTGCATTTGCCATTCTTCTCGCATGTCGTACAATCCCGACAGTGCGCAGCCAAAAGAAGCTCCAGAATCCGCTTCCTGTGGTAGTACAGCTGCGGCGTATTCGTGCGGATTTCCATGCCATCCTTCGGCGGCGTAGAGCAGGATGCCACGATGCCGCCCCGGTTATCCTCCACCACGCACATGCGGCAGGCTCCGTAGATGGACAAATCCGAATAATAACAAAATGTTGGTAAGATAATTCCAGCTTTGCGGATAACCGCAAGGATATTTTTCTCATCGGTGAACGGTACACGCTCTCCGTCAATAATCATAAATTTTTCCATGTCCGTTCCCTCCTACACTTCTATCACTGCGTG
The DNA here is from genome assembly GCA_947565305.1 of uncultured Lachnospiraceae bacterium. Taxonomy (GTDB): domain Bacteria; phylum Bacillota; class Clostridia; order Lachnospirales; family Lachnospiraceae; genus Petralouisia. Next base: position 11,021 of record CANOFO010000060.1, read on the forward strand.
GAAATTACAGCCTTCTTTACAGGCACCACACTTAATACATTTCTTCGCGTCAATGGTAAATGGTTTCTTCACCTCACCGGAAATCGCGCCTACCGGACAGACTCTCGCACATTTGCTGCAGCCTTTGCACAATTCCGGGTCAATCTGGAGGGTTACCAGCGCCTTACACTGCCCCGCCGGGCATTTCTTGTCCACTACATGGGCGAGATATTCCTCACGGAAATACTTCATCGTGCTGACTACCGGCGAAGCAGCCGTCTTGCCCAGACCGCACAGCGCTGTTGCTGATATTGTTGACGCCAGTTCTTCCAGAAGCGTAATATGCTCCAATGTTCCACGTCCCTCGCAGATGTCATTCAAAAGTTCCAGCATCCGCTTGGTTCCTTCACGGCAAGGAATACATTTTCCGCAGGATTCATTCTGGGTAAAGTTCATGAAAAACCTTGCCACTTCCACCATACAGCTCTTGTCATTCATGACAACAAGGCCTCCGCTGCCAATCATGGCTCCCACCTTTTTGAGAGAATCGAAGTCCAGATGCAGGTCTAAATGGTCTTCGGTCGCGCTGATACAGAGACACCCGCCAGACGGGCCGCCAATCTGCACTGCCTTAAACTCACCACCCTTGACGCCGCCGCCGATATCGAAAATAACTTTCCTAAGCGTTGTTCCCATTGGCACTTCAATCAATCCCGTATTCATAACATTGCCGGTGAGGGCAAACGCTTTCGTTCCATGGTTGTTATCGGGTCCGATAGTCTTATACCACTCGGCTCCCTTAGTGATAATCGGAGGAACGTTACAGTAAGTCTCCACGTTATTTAAGACGGTAGGCTTCTCAAACAGTCCTTTTTCTACGGTACGCGGCGGTTTTACCCTGGGCATACCGCGGTTACCCTCGATGGAGGCAGTCAGCGCAGACCCCTCTCCGCAGACAAACGCACCTGCCCCCTGGCTGATTTTTAATTCAAAATCAAAACCGGAATCCAGGATATTCTTGCCTAACAGCCCTTTCTCTTCCGCCTTATTGATTGCCGTCTGCAGACGCTCCACTGCCAGAGGATATTCTGCCCGCACATAGATATAGCCGTAATGCGCCCCCGTGGCGATTCCGGCAATCAGCATACCCTCAATCACACGATGAGGGTCGCCCTCCATCATGCTGCGGTCCATAAATGCTCCAGGATCGCCCTCGTCACCGTTACAGACTACATATTTGATTTCTTCCTCCTGCGCCAGTACCTGCGCCCACTTGCGTCCGGTGGGGAAACCGCCGCCGCCGCGCCCGCGCAGACATGCCTCGTTAACCTCATCCACAATCTGCTGCGGCGTCATGTCAAACAATGCTTTGGCTACCGCACTGTAACCGCCCACCGCTATGTATTCCTTGATGGATTCTGCATTAATCCTTCCGCAGTCCTCCAACGCCACACGCGTCTGCTGCTTATAGAACGGAATGTCGTCCTGCTTCTCATAGGCTTTGCCATCCTGCCCATGGTATACCAGACGGTCAATCACTTCATCCTTAATAATGCTCTTCTCAATAATTTCCTCACAATCCTCCACCTTCACCTTAACATAAAGGATTCCCTCTGGCTCTATACGAAGCAGCGGACCCATCTCACAGAACCCATGGCAGCCGGATTTCTTCAGCCCAACACTGTCGTCATGCGGCTCCTTCTCTAGTACCAACGAACATTTGATTCCGCGTGCCATAAGGATTTCCTGCATTTTTGCATATATGTTTAATGAACCGCCGGCAACACAGCCTGTCCCGGCACAGATAAGAATCTGCTTCTTCTGGGTCTTTAAGGATGCTGCATATTCTTTCCTTCTTTCTTCCAGTTCTTTCCTCGTATTAATTCTCATCTGCAGCCTCCTCTCCGGCAACCTGTCCTTCTCTCAATTCCTGAATCAGTTCCCTTGCTTTCTCTGGCGTCATTGCCGGATGCACCTCATCATTGACGGTACAGACCGGAGCTAATCCACAAGCCCCCAGACAGGAAACTGTCTCCACAGTAAACATCATGTCATCCGTAGTTGGCTTTGCTTCTGTCACCCCCAAAAGAGCGCGTATTTCATCTAAAATCGCTGTAGACTTACGCACATGGCAGGCTGTCCCATCACAGATTTTGATGACATATTTCCCCTTTGGCTCCAGAGAAAAATTCTCATAAAATGTTGCCACTCCATATACTTTCGCTTCACTCAAATCCAGTTTCTTCGCAATGTAGCAGAGCGCATCCTCCGGCAGATAGCGGTATACCTTCTGGATGTCCTGCATAATTGCAATCACTGCCGTCTGGCTGTAATCGTGAGACTCTAAAATCTCATCCAATACTTTCCGTTCCTTTGCTTCCAAACCTTCTCCTCCTTAAATTTGTTATTCTTTGATTTCATCAATATCCGTAAGGTTCACCCCAAGACTTGTCAGCAGCGCTTTCAAATAGAGATACTTCTTTTTTAACATTGCATAAGTTCTTGATGCATTTTCCTCTTTTGCTACTGCCATGTATTCTTGGATATCTTTGAACTCATCCATCGCATTTTTCATTATTTCAGCGCCATTCATAATATCACCTCCAACTTATGAAAACATCTGTTTGATAACTTTAGTATATCATAACCAGATATTAAAGTCTATGACAATTCTGTTTAATATGTTGGTAGATGCATAGCTGCAATTAAATAATTTCCCTCTTCTTCCATCCCCCCTGAAAATATCGCGTCAAGGCAATGACAAGCCCAACTGTCCAGCCTACAGGATTCGCCCACATGATAATCATACCCTGGGTCACATCCGCCAGGGCATAAGTCAGCGCCACCCTGGTGATAAGGTTGCAAATGCTGCTGGATAAGAACCATCCCATATCTGCCGCCCCGCGCAGGACCCCATTGCTGACATTCATGCTGCCCATTATGAAATAAAACATGGAGACCGTACTGAGATAGCTTGCCCCCACGGAAATTGCCTCTGCGCTGGAACCAGAATCCAGAAAAAGACCGACAAAATCCTCCCCGGTAAAATGCAAAATCACAGCAATTACCAGTCCAATTCCTGCCGCCATCACCAGGCAGATACGGTAACCCAGCTTGATACGCTCCGGTTTCTTTGCACCCATATTCTGCGCCACATAAGTGGATGCCGCATTACCGACTGCCACCATCGGCACAATGGCGATACCGTCAATCTTGGTCGCCGCCGTATACCCGGCAAGAAACGTGGACCCGAAACGGTTAACCGCTGACTGGATTAAGAGCATCCCCACTGAGACAATCGACTGCTGCACAATCGTAGGAATTGCCACCTTGACCATCGTTATCAGAATTTCTGTATCAAATCTGACAAATTGCTCAGTCTTCATTGCCCGCAGCTTACGCATGAGGAAGAAAAATGACAAAACGGCAGACAAAGCCTGGGCAATCAGCGTCGCCCACGCCACACCCGGCACACCCATATGGAGCTTTGCCACAAAATACAAATCCAGCCCGATATTGAGCAGGGAAGAGAACATCAAAAATAACAGAGGCTTCCTGGAATCCCCCAGGGCATTAAAAATTGCAGAAAATGCATTATACAAAAAAAGAAATGCAAAGCCAAAAAAGTATATCTGCATATACTCTGCCGCATCCTCAAAAATATTGGCTGGCGTCCCCATCAGCCGCATCAACCCCCGGTTAATCAGCACACCCAAAATGCTCAAAAAAATGCTGAATCCAAGGATAGACAAGAGCGCTGTGGAAATTGCCGTTTTCATCTTTTCTAACTGCTTCGCGCCAAACAACTGGGAGATTACCACAGAACAGCCAATGCCCGTTCCCATCGCCACCATCACAAACAGCATGGTAATGGCAGTGGAAGCACCCACCGCTGCCAGTGCTTCTTCGCCCACCACATTTCCCACAATGATGGAATCCATGATATTGTAAAACTGCTGGAACAAATTTCCGGCCACCATCGGCAATGTAAAACCAATCAGCGCCTTTGTAGGATTCCCATTTACCATACTCCCTTTTATCTGCTCTGCCATAATCTTTCTCCTAAACTTCACCATCAAAATTTTCCTGCCGTATAATTTTATGATAAAAGCTGCAGACTGTCAACTGACAATTCCTGTTTATAAACTTTTAAGAATTCTGCCAGCCCTTGATTTTACTGGGCTTGCAAGTTTTTGTTAGCACTCATTCTTAAAGAGTGCTAATTTTCTATTGACTTTTACGGACATGGGTATTACAATCTTTTTTAGATAAAAGATGAAACAGCAAATAGCGAAATAAATGCAGAAAAAGGAGTGTAATTTTATGAGCAACAAACACGGAAATTTATCCATTAACAGCGACAATATTTTTCCTATTATCAAGAAATGGCTGTATTCCGACCACGACATTTTTTACCGTGAGTTAATCTCCAACGGCTGCGATGCCATCACCAAGTTAAAAAAACTGGATTTAATGGGAGAATATGAACTTCCCGATGACTATGAACCCAAGATTCAGATTCTTGTCAACCCAGAGGAAAAGACCCTCAAATTCATTGACAACGGACTGGGCATGACCGCCGATGAAGTGGAGGAATATATCAACCAGATTGCCTTTTCCGGCGCTTCCGATTTCTTAGAAAAGTACAAAGACAAGGCGAGTGAGGAACAGATTATCGGTCACTTCGGTTTAGGTTTCTACTCTGCTTTCATGGTTGCGGACGAAGTGCATATCGATTCCCTATCCTACCAGAAAGACGCTGTGCCCGTCCACTGGACCTGTGACGGCGGTACGGAATTTGATATGTCCGATGGTTCCAAAACGACTGTCGGCACAGAAATTACATTATTCTTAAACGAGGACTGCCTGGAATTTGCCAACGAATACCGTGCAAAGGAGGTCATCCAGAAATACTGCTCCTTCATGCCGACTGCCATCTACCTGGCAAAGGAAAATGCACCGGAAGAATACGAAACCATCCCCGCCGATGAAGTGACCGACAAGGACAAAGTCATCGAGACAATTGTGGAAGAAGCAAAGTTTGAAGAAAAGGAAAACGAGGACGGCACCAAAGAACAGGTCGAGGTATCCCCACGCACAGAAAAAGCAAAGATTGTCAAACGCCCGGTTGCCTTAAACGACACGCATCCACTGTGGGCAAAACACCCTAATGACTGCACGGACGAGGAGTACAAGACCTTTTACCGCAAGGTTTTCCAGGATTACAAGGAACCATTGTTCTGGATTCACCTGAACATGGATTATCCCTTTAACCTCAAGGGTATCCTCTACTTCCCCAAAATCAACACGGAATACGATTCCATTGAGGGCACGATTAAGCTTTACAACAACCAGGTATTTATCGCC
>CANOFO010000061.1 GCA_947565305.1 uncultured Lachnospiraceae bacterium
AGCGTATGCCACATTCTGGATGTGGAGCTTGCCGACAATGTTAAGGCGCATATTTCTTAAAAGTTCTTTAATTCTGTAATTACCCTCTAGCGATACTAAATATAGTAATATTACTGATATTGTAGAATATGCTTGTTGGAATCATTTTCTCCATGCTATTATTGAAAGAGTATCAGGGAAATAAATTATTATAACCAAGAGATATTTCAATAGAAGTGCATTGAAATACCCATTTTCTCATGATGGGGGTGCAGTTCACAGCTTATGTGATTCACGTTTGAGACAGTAGGGCTCACGGCGGACCATTGACCTGTAGGTAACCAATCCACGTATATCAGAGTGGTCAATGCCGGGAACTGATACTCCGAGGCTCTTTCCGGGTGTCTTCAGCAAAAATTAAATAAAAAAGTTTGTGGTGACCCGATTTATCTATTGACAAAGGTCACTACATATCAGTTTTTCAACTGCCAGTTGAAAAATACACTTTAGATACAAACAGACGGTTATTGAGGACATCCTCATTCTCTGCTAAGATAAAGACAGAGTTACAGAAGTCATTTCACAGCGGAGGTCGACATGTTAGATAATCTGAAAATGGGAAAATTTATCTGTGAGCAGCGCAGACGAAATCATTTGACACAGCAACAGTTAGCCGATGAATTAGGCATCACGTTTCAGGCAGTTTCCAAGTGGGAGAATGGCATTGTATTTCCCAATATTGAAATTTTGCCGGAACTGTCACGTATATTGCAGGTGTCGGTGGATGATTTGCTGAGGGCTGATATCAGCGATAAGGAATCGCTGTCATACGGTAAGGCGGGAGTGGATATTGCTTATTCCGATTCGCTCAAACGAGATATGGCGAAATTGCTGGTCAGTGAAGATGCGCGTGTCCTCAATGGTATCGGTCCGTTTGCATCCCTGTACGATATAGATTTTGAGGAGGTTGGGAAACCCGTCTTGGTCTTGAAATCTGAGGAGCCTGGCTCAAAGCAGAAATTGGCGATGGAATACGGCTATACGGAATCCATCTGCCATGATATGGTAAATCACCTGGTGAACGATATCATTGTCATGGGTGCAAAGCCGTTGGCAGTGCTGGATACGATTGTATGTGGGAAAGCGGAAAAGGATACCATCAATACTTTTGTCAAAGGGATAGCAGATGCATGTCGGGAAAATGGATGTTCCCTGGTTGGGGGCGAGACTTCCATACAGCCCCAGGTCGTGCAGGAAGGAACCTATATCCTTACATCTACGGTTGCAGGGATAGCAGATAAACCCCATATCATTGATGGTTCGCGCATTGAAGAGAATGATGTTGTTCTGGCAATAGCATCGAATGGTCTGCATACAAACGGTTATTCCCTGGTGAGATTACTGATGGACCGCTGTCCGGAAATAAAGTTAGAGCGGATTGACGGTTTGACGTTTCTTGAGCAGATTATGAAGCCGCATCTGCCATATTATAAATGTCTGCGCGAACTTTTTGGTAAGGACATCTGCCATGGCATGGCTCATATTACTGGCGGGGGCATAGAAGGAAATTTATGCCGGATTATACCAGATGGGCTGTGTGCCGCTGTAGATTTATCGCAGATTGGGGTACTGCCGGTATTTCGGTTTATTAAGGAAAAGGGAAATATCAGCGACAGAGAAATGCTGTCCACATTTAACTGCGGCGTAGGCATGTGCGTAGTTGTGCCGCCCCGGTATGCAGAGAGAGTGCAGGCGCATATTGGGAGTTATTTTCATTGCTATCCAATCGGCAGGGTGAAGCAGGGCGAGCGCAAAGTGGAATTTTGCAACCGATTGGCATGGGCATAGCGTAAGAGGCAGGGGAACTAATATCATTAATGAGAACGCCAACAGTATATAAGCAAAACAGTAATTTCAGCTATCAGCAGAAATATCAGTGCAAATGCGAAAACAGGCATCGCACTTACAGCTCCAGCGAGCAAAAGCATGGCTGCCGGCACAAGGTATTTTCTTGGATGATGCCATAAATCGCTCTCCGTTTTCCATTCCCGGAGGGGGTGAAACCATTCCAGAAGAACAGAGCATACTGCACTTTGCAAGGCAAAGAAAATGGCGGCGACAATCATGGGAGCGGTAACGCCGCCAATCTGAATCTGCAGGCTGCAAAGGAAAATTATATCTGCGATTATGTTGCACGAGAAAATAAATAGGCAGTAAGGCACACAAAATGTTTTTGCCTGGCAGGGCAGAAAACGCATTGCCTGCTCTAAATCATGGTCGCAGGACAGTAAGATACAGATGGGCGTGTTCAGGGAAAGAATAGCAAAACCGATGGGAACGATAAATCGGCTTTCCATCTGTCCCCAGAACAACGGCAATACACAGGCAGCGCAGTACATGATTGCGGTGTTTATCAAATAGTTTTTGTGGGCGCTCAGATAACGGAAAAAGTAACGCCACACAGAATAATGTCTGTGGACTTTCACGCTCCGCTTGTTTTTGTGATTTACAGGATAGAATGAATATTCATCTGCGCGCAGTAACAGGACAAATGCCAATATAATATTGGCAGCTGTCAGCAGTGCAAACCACGGCTTATTCCAGAAACATACTAGAGCAGCAAGCAAAGCAGCAATCCAAAAACTTCCTATATACCAATATTTTTTCAGGGAAAAAATGACAGCGGCTGTAAGGACTGCATTGGCGGCACAGAGGAAACCTGTCAAAATTTCTGTCCCACTCCAGACGGACACAGCCAGCAAAACGGTCATAAGTGCAGCTGTTTTTGTCAACAATGTATAGGCGCTTATAGCAGCTACATAGGAAAGGACAAATTCTCTCCTCTCAAAGGGAAGCATCATCAAATTCTGCATATACGCTGCGTTATCTTGTGAAGAAAGCGTCTGCCACATGACGCCGGCGGTAAAAGCAGTTATCATCAAATATAAAATAAACGGTGCAATCTCAATTTTCAAATCAGCGATATGAAATCCCCAAAACACAAGCAGGTAAAGGAAGAGCGTTCGTATTAATCTCTCGTATTTTGCACCAAAAAATTTTTTGCAAAAAGCTTTAAATATCATTTTCATAATGAAGCGCCTCCCGGATATCTGCGGCATTCATCTGTCCGCGTTCAAAAGTCTGGCGTATTTGTCCGTTTTCTAGGACAAATACACGGTCAGAAGTCAGCGTAATGCTTTCCAAAATATGAGAGGAAAACAGGACGGTCCCATATTTCTTGTAGTTGGCAATTTGCTGATACAAATATTCCGTACTCTCAAAATCCAGTCCATTGACCGGCTCATCCAGGAAAAGCAGTTGTGGCTTCAGTGCAAAAGCAGTAATCAGAAATGCTTTCTTGCGGTTGCCGGTTGATAGGTCTTTCAATAGAATATCTGCATAATTTTCAAAGTGAAATCCCTGCATCAGCACTGACACATCGGGCAAGTTCTTTCCATAGGCAGAAAAAACATAAGACAAATATTCCCGGAATGTGAAATATTGAAATGAGTTATCCTCTGCAAATACCGTATAACGGCAGAGTTTGAAGTCCCGGCTCCGCAATTTTACAGGTCTTCCGTGAAAGGTGATAGCTTCGGAGCAAAAGGAGGGGAGCAGTCCGGACAATGTTTTTAAAAAAGTCGTTTTCCCGGCACCATTCAGCCCAATCAGGCCTACTGTTTCATGTTCCGCCAGTTTTATAGAGAAATCTGACAATACCATGTTCCCGCGGTCATACCATGCACTCAAATTTTTAATCTCCATCATATTGTTGTTCATGTTACCTTTCCCCCTTGTTGTCCTTTTCTTTTTTCCAGACATCAAAAGCGGAATACAGGAATGCCACGCCTAAAATCACATAAAGTCCAGTCATTGCAAAATTACCTGACATGCCGCTGATGACAGCCGCTGCCAGCCAAATCAAACTTAAAATACCTCGCATATATACATGACGCATAATCATTACCTCCTCAAATGTTCTTTGTTTTATGTCTGTATCATAGCGGAAAATAGACGGTCATGCGCAAATGTCCGCAAACGGTAGGTTTTTGACCGTGAAAAAAGCTGCAGGCAATTGTTGCTCACGTCAATTGCCTTGCAGCCTGCAATATTTGGAAATCCTATGGAATTGCTAAAGGATATCTCCTTTGGAGGAAATTCTCTGTCGCTGTCAGAGGGCATCTGCTCTCATGGTAACGCTCTGAAAAGACAGTGTGGCGACGGCTTTAAAGGTATTGCCGCTGTAAGAAGTCTGTACCATGCCATCATATTTTTCTGCTGCGGCTTGTGCGCTCTTTAATCCCCAGCCGTGCAGTCCATTCCCATCTTTTGAGGTCTTTAATGCGCCGTTTTTTTCTATGGGAGCGGTCATAAAGCTGTTCTCTGTTTTAATGACTAACATTTGGTTGATACGGCGAATCGTAAGACGTATAAATCGATGTTCAGGATTCGGAACCTGTTTTGCTGCTTCTAGGGCATTATCCAGCAGGTTGCCCAATATAGCACAGAGGTCTGCGCTTTGCAGGTTGGTGTGGCGGGGAAATTCTACCTGTACCTGATAGTCAATGATGTTTTCTTTGGCGGTTGCTGCTTTGCTGTTTATGAGGTAGTCTACGGTTTCGTCTCCAGTCCACACGGTGTTGGTCATCTCCTGCACTGGCATCTGCAATTCGTCCAGATACTGCATGGCCTCTGCCGTTTTACTATGGAAGAGCAGTTGGCGCAGCACGCCAATATGGTTGTGAAAATCATGGAACAATTTTGCATTGATGGCATAGGCATTGTTCAAAATATTGTAGTCATGCTCCAGCAATTCTGCCTGTTCGGATTTCAGCTTTGCCAGTTCTCTTTCCACTTCATATTGGCGGTTCATGTTGAATACCAGAAGGGACATCATTAAAACAACCGCCAAAATCGTCCACATATCCAGAGTGTCATCTGCAATTGTCAGAGCAGTCTGCTCTGATAAGGTTATAACTGCAAGAAATCCTGCAACAGCAATTGCGGAAGCCAAACGGAAATTCTCTCTTCCTGTCGTATTCGGGTGTTTTATGAGATACCATGTCAGAATAATCAGCAGCAGATGCAGCAGCCAAATTGCAATTTGCCCATTCCCTGTTTCAGCGTTAAGAAATGCAGGAGAATGGAACAGGACACCCAGCCATGCTGCAAACAGAAATTGCCAAAACGCAGCTGCAATCTCATAAAAGATGCCAAGGAACAGGCTCATTCTAATATCTGCCCCTTGAAAACGGCTGGCGCAGACAGCAATCACAAGCGTCTCCAGTACCATGCGGTAAAAGTCTGGCAATCCCAGTATGGGCAATATAATAGAGATAACAGCGATAACGCCGGAGATGGCAGCAATACTTTTGGCTTTCGGTTTTTGAGAAGGGAGCAGCCGGAAGATAAGAAATAAACAGACGCTGCCCCGCACCGCTCCGGCTGCGGCATTTGAAAATAAGATAAGAAAATTCGTCATATATGCGTCCCCCAATAATGGTTCAATTGTGCTTTCACTTCCTGTAAATGCGTACGGCTGATAGGGAGGGAAACGCCGTTTGCAAGAACTGCCATGCCATCTTTCACCTGCATAATGTGTATCATGTTTACGATAGAGCCACGGTCAATATAGATAAATTCCTCTGCGTCTAGTTCTCCGTAAACCTGCTGCAGGCTTTTCCGTACCTTAGATACCCCGCCAGCGGCAAAAATACTGGCATTTTTTCCATCCCTTTCAATGTAATAAATGTCCTTGTAGGGAATTTTCTCCAGGCGGCTGTTGGTCTGAATCGTATAAGTTTTTCCTTCTTCCAATCCAATCAGTTTGATGGCGTCCTGTATCGCGATAGGCAAACGTTTCCCGATATCATTTTTTGGCACATAGCGGAAAATGGACAGTTCAAAAGCATCTATGGCATATTCAATGTGGGAAGTTATAAAAATAATTTTTACATTGGCAAGATAAGGTTTGATTTTTTCTGCAATCTCCATGCCTGTATTCCCTGGCATTTCTATATCAAGCAAAATCAAGTCAAAGAAAAAACCGTCCTCTGTAATGTCATAAAGCAGGTTTGCGCTGGACGTGTAGGTAACAATTTCCCCTATACTTTTGCTTTGGCTCAGGCAGCTCTCTGCTATATTTTTATGTGTGGCAACAGCGTTGCCGTCATCATCGCAAATTGCTATGCGCAGCATCTTATCACCTCATTTACATTGCCCATACAATTCTTGCCTTAATCTTTCACAGCTTTTGCGTTCCACCAGGTGATGTGGAACGATAATTTTGGTGGGCAGCAGCGATGGGTCTTCAATATGGTTAATAATCTGCGAGGCAGCTTCAATGCCGAGCTGACGGGAGTTGATGTCAATGGAAGTCAGCGGCGGGGAGGTCAGCCTGGCAGCAATGGAATTATTGAAAGATACAATTGACAAATCCTCAGGAATTCGCAGATTCATCTGCGATGCGGTATGTGCCAGCACCAGCGCGTGGATGTCGTCGTTAGCAATAAAAGCAGTCGGACGTTCTTCCATGGAAAGCGTCTTTTTTAATTCTTCCGAATCCTCATAAGGGATGAAAGGAATTTCGATATAATATTCCGGACGGAAAGGGATGTTTTGTTCCGTAAGCGCTAAGATATATCCAGATTTCCGGTCAGCAGAGAAAATGCGCGCGCTGTCGCAGCCGAGATAGGCGATGCGCGTGTGTCCCAGGGAAATCAGATAGGACGTGGCGTCTCTGGCAGCCTGTATATTGTCGTTATCAATGTAGACAGTATCCTGGATATATCGGTCAGCTTTCCCGATAATGACAAATTGAATGCCTTCCCCATAGAGATAGTCGACAATAGGGTCCTGGCGGGAGGAGTAGAGAAGGATGATGCCGTCTAATCGTTCCTCTTTCGACATCTGACGGATGCATTGCAGAATTTCATCCGTGGAAGCGCCGGTGATAAAAGTGGTAAAATATTGTTTCTGATTGCAGAATTGGCTGATGCCGCGCATTGTTTCCAGAAAGAAAGAGTTCTCATAGGTGTCTTTTTCGGAAACAGGCAGGACAATCCCGATGGTCTTAGTGTTAGGGGAAGCAATCGGGGTGTTAGGTTCATAGCCAAGTTCCTGCATGGCTTTTCTTACTTTTTCTTTTGTCTGTTCGCTGATGGATGGGTGGTTGGTGCAGGTACGCGATACCGTTGACGGTGACACGCCTGCTAAGCGTGCTACTTCCTTGATTGTTATGCTCATAAAATATTCCCTATCTATAAATAAAATGATGTATGTTCTTTAATACTAGTATAAAAAATAAGAGTGCTAAAGTCAATGCAAAATAAAAGAGAGCAATGCATTGATTGTGCAAAACTATGCAAATAAATGATTGTTATTGCGTAAAATGATAACCAAAATTGTGAAAAACAGAGAAAACAATTTTAAATATAAAAGAATGATTGATAAATTTGTAAAAACGCGATATATTTAATATATAGGAACGCAACAAAACGCAATGATAATGCAAACAATCATGCAAATAGAAGAAAAAGTTGCGTGATTTGAGTAATAAAATAATTCAAAAAGAGGACAGGAGGAAGGAAAAATGGGAGAAATTAAGATTGTATCCCCGCTGAATGGAAAGGCAATTCCGATAGAGCAGGTTCCGGATGATGTCTTTGCAGAAAAGATTATGGGAGACGGAGTGGCAGTTATGCCCGCAGATGGCGCAATCTACAGTCCGGTGAATGGAAGCATCGTCACGGTAGCTGAGACCCTTCATGCATATGGATTCCAGTCGGAGGACGGCGTGGAAATGCTGGTGCATTTTGGTCTGGAGACAGTAGCCCTTGGGGGGAAAGGCTTTACCTCGCATGTGCAGGAGGGAGATAAGGTAAAAGCGGGACAACTGATTGCCGAAGTGGACATGGAATTTTTGAAAGCCCAGGGGATTAATACGGTAACGCCAGTGGTAATCTGTGACGGTGCAGATGACGAGACGCTGGATTTTACCTATGGGGAAGTGAAAGTGGGGGATGTGCTTGTGAAGAGCAGTTCCGTTAAGTCTGTAGATGGGCAGCCGGCAAATGAGCAGGATGAGGATGAGAATAGACAATTGGCTGCTGCCCCAAATAGAGAAGAGGAGAAGCAGACATCTGGCAGTGGAGAGAAAGATGAATTGGGGAAACAGCCCAAGAAGAAAAAGAAGTTTGCAATCAATTTTGATTTCCTGCAGAAACTAGGCAAGGTGCTGATGACAGTCATTGCCGTGATGCCGGCGGCCGGTTTGATGATTAGTATTGGAAATTTGATTGTCATTGCCGGCGGAGATAATGGCATGGTGCAGACGGTTGGCAATACGGTTGCAGAAATCGGCTGGGCAATCATCAATAACCTGCATCTCCTGTTTGCAGCGGCGATTGGCGGTTCCTGGGCGAAAGAGCGGGCTGGCGGCGCATTTGCAGCAGTTATTTCCTTTGTGCTGATTAACAAAGTTACAGGCGTTGTATTTGGCGTGACTGCGGATATGCTCAATTCTGCGGATGCTGTGACGCATACTTTGTTTGGGCAGGAGATTTCGGTAGCAGATTATTTTGTAAACGTACTCAATGCACCTGCTTTGAATATGGGAGTGTTTGTAGGTATTATTGCCGGGTTTGTAGGGGCAACTGCCTATAATAAATATTATAATTTCCGTAAACTTCCTGATGCGTTATCGTTTTTTAATGGCAAACGTTTCGTGCCGTTGGTGGTTATATTTTACTCTACAGTCACAGCGTTGGTACTGAGCGTAATCTGGCCGGTTGTGCAGACAGGTATCAACAACTTCGGTATCTGGATTGCCAATTCTTCCGATACCTCACCGGTACTGGCGCCATTTATCTATGGAACGCTGGAGCGTCTGCTGCTTCCCTTTGGGCTGCATCATATGCTGACGATACCGATGAATTATACTTCTTTCGGCGGCACTTATACCGTACTTACCGGAGCCAATGCAGGTACGCAGGTATTTGGGCAGGATCCCCTGTGGCTGGCTTGGGTCACGGATTTGATTAACTTCAAAAGCGCCGGGGATATGGCAGCTTACAACGAACTTCTCACAACCGTAACTCCGGCACGTTTTAAGGTTGGGCAGATGATTGGAGCCACCGGGCTTTTGATGGGATTTGCACTGGCGATGTACCGCCGGGTGGAGCCAGAGAGAAAGAAACAGTATAAGTCCGTATTTATCTCCATTGTGGCAGCGGTATTTCTGACTGGCGTAACAGAGCCGCTGGAGTTCATGTTTATGTTTGCAGCTCTGCCGTTGTATATAATCTATGCAATTCTGCAAGGGCTGGCGTTTGCTCTGGCGGGAGTTATTGACCTTCGTCTGCATTCCTTTGGCAATCTGGAATTCATCACAAGGATTCCCATGTCGTTAAAGGCAGGGCTTGGCGGAGATATCCTTAACTTTGTCATCAGTGTAGTAGTATTTTTTGCCATTGGATATGTAGTTGCATACTTTATGATTGGCAAATTTAAGTTTGCCACACCGGGACGTCTGGGCAATTACCTTGATGAGGAGGAAACAGGTGAGGGCGGCGCGAAATCTGCCGCTGGCGGAAGTGAGCAGGCAGAGAAGATTATCGCCCTGCTTGGCGGAAGAGAAAATATTACGTTGGTAGACGCCTGTATGACGCGGCTGCGTGTGACGGTAAAGGATGTAAACAAGGTAGCAGAGCTTCCAGAGTGGAAAGCACAGGGAGCCATGGGGCTGATTAAGAAAGATAACGGTATTCAGGCGGTGTATGGACCGAAAGCCGATGTTTTGAAATCGGATATCAATGATATATTATAGCAATGACCGAAGCGGAGCGCAGAAATTTGCGAATGGCGTGGGCTGAACGGTTGCAATTGTAGAGGAAATCATTATGAAAATCATGACATTAAATGCGCATAGCCATGCAGTGGATATGCCCGCAAGCGTATCAAGGAGAAATCTTGATAATTTGGCAGATTTCATTTTGCAGCAGCAGGTTGATGTAATTGCATTGCAGGAAGTCTGCCAGACACAGAGTGCCGACATTGTTAAAGAAGAAGAAATACATGGTTTTGCAGAGCCAGGCAAGGAAGAAGAAAGACATAGATGGGCAGTGCTAAGTAAAGAAACGGTTATCCGGCAGGATAATTATGTATGGCAGCTTATATGCCGGCTGCAGCAAAAGGGTTTCCAGTATGGCTGGACCTGGGATGGCATAAAAACGGGATATGGGATATTTGATGAGGGGCTTGCTGTAATCAGCAGATTCCCCATCGAAAAGGTGGAAACGTATTATCTTTCCGATTCCCGCGATTACCAGAACTGGAAGACGAGAAAGGCAATTGCGGCAGATATTCGTATCGGAGAGCAGAAAACTTGTTTTGTATGCACCCATCTGGGCTGGTGGGAGGATGCAAAAGAACCGTTTGCCAGCCAGATGGACCGGCTTCAAAAAGCGTTGTCTGAGAAAAAAGGAAACATTTATCTTCTGGGTGATTTCAACAGCCCGGCAGATGAGAGGAATACAGGCTATGATTTTGTGAAAAGCTATGGGTGGCTGGACACCTGGCTGCTTGCAGGAAATGGCAGGCATGAGGTTACGGTTCCGGGAAAAATCGACGGATGGGACGAGGAGGCAGAACAGGGCCTATGCATTGATTATATCTGGTCAAATTATCCAGTGAACATTGTATCTTCGCGAATTGTATTTTCCGGGAAAAAAGAGCCTGTGATATCAGACCATTTTGGGGTTTTAGCCGAAATTTGTGAGAAATAAGGAGGCGAGGAAGAATGAGAAAAAGTGGGATTTTACTTCCGATTAGCAGCCTGCCATCTGCTTATGGGATTGGCTGCTTTTCCAGAGAGGCATACGAGTGGGTGGATTATCTGAAAAAGGCCGGGCAGAGCTGTTGGCAGATTCTTCCGCTGGGCCCGATTGGATATGGGGATTCTCCTTATCAGTCTTTTTCTTCATTTGCCGGCAATCCTTATTATATCAGTTTGGAAAAGCTGGTTTCTTATGGATGGCTGACAGAGGAGGAATGCAAAGAGGTTGAATGGGGAGCAGGGGAGCGGTATGTGGATTACGGCCTGTTGTATGAAAATAGATTTGCCCTGTTGCGGAAAGCCTTTGAGAGAAGCCGGATTGAGGAGAATCCGCAATTCCTGAAATTCCAGGAGGAGCAGGATTGGCTGAGAGACTATGCATTGTTTATGGCATTGAAGGAAGAAAATGAAGGTAAGCCTTGGACTTTGTGGGAAGAAGATGTAAAATACAGAGAGGAAGAGGTTCTGCGTAATAAGACGGAAGAACTTGCACAGGAAATTTGCTTTTATGAATTTTTGCAGTTTGAGTTCTATCGCCAATGGCTGGAATTGAAGGATTATGCAAACAGTCAGGGTGTGGAGATTATCGGCGATATTCCGATTTATGTGTCTATGGACAGCGCCGATGCCTGGGCTGGCAAAGAATTATTCCAATTTGATGAACATGCAAAGCCCAAAGCAGTTGCCGGCTGTCCGCCGGACGGTTTCTCGGCGGTGGGGCAGTTGTGGGGGAATCCTTTATATGATTGGGATTACCACCGTGCCAGCGGATTTGCCTGGTGGATGCGGCGGCTGCAATTTTGTTTCCATATGTATGATGTGGTGCGGATAGACCATTTCCGGGGATTTGATGAGTATTATGCGATTCCCTATGGTGCAGAGGATGCCAGGAAAGGTAAGTGGGAAAAAGGACCGGGGATTGCCCTGTTTGAGAAGGTGCAGCAGGTTTTTGGCAAGCGGGAGATTATTGCCGAAGATTTGGGCTATGTGACGGATTCGGTGCGCAAGCTGGTAGCAGACAGCGGCTACCCAGGCATGAAAGTGCTGGAATTTGCTTTTGATTCCAGGGATTCAGGAAATGCCAATGATTATCTGCCTTATAATTATGACAGAAACAGCGTGGTGTATACCGGTACACATGACAACGAGACGATTACCGGTTGGTTCTGTGATGGTCTGAAAGAGGAAGAACGGCAGATGGTAAGGGAATATCTCTGTGATTTTAAGCGCAAGGATGAGGAGATGTATGTTCCTTTGGTATGTACGGCAATGGCAAGCGTGTCTAAACTGTGCGTGATACCGCTGCAGGATTGGCTGGGCTATGATAACCGTGCGAGGATGAATGTGCCTTCCACCACCGGGGAGAATTGGCGATGGCGGGTGAAGAAGAAGGAACTGACTGAGGAATTGTCAGAGAGAATTTATGCGGCAGTAAAACGGTATGGCAGAGAGAACAGGTAGTCTGGCGTAAATGTCGGATGATGGATAGTTAAGTGTATTTGTTTCAGGGAAAGGATAAGCAGCGGAGGTGGCAGGTTATGGTGAAATTTTATGGGAAACCAGTGTATAAGGGGATTGCAGTTGGCTCGGTGGTGGTGTTGAAAAATGAAGACCAGAAAGTAAAGCGCAGAAAGGTGGACAGTCCAGAAGAAGAAGTGGCAAAAGTCGAGCGAGGAGTGAAAATGGCCCAGGAGCAGCTGCAGGCATTGTATGAAAAAGCAGTAGTTGAGGTGGGCGAGACCAGCGCGGCAATTTTTGAGGTGCATCAGATGATGCTGGAGGACGAAGATTATCTGGATGCCATTTATAATATGATTCGTGCGGAACAGGTAAATGCAGAGTATGCCGTGGCGGTGACCGGAGATAATTTCTCAGAGATGTTTGCCGGAATGGATGACGATTATATGAAAGCCCGGGCGGCAGATGTCAAAGATATATCCAACCGCCTGGTACAGTGCGTCAGCGGTAACCAGGAAGACGGCCTCAACTTCAAAGAACCGTCCATTATCGTGGCAGATGATTTGAGTCCCAGCGAGACGGTGCAGATGGACAAGAAAAAGATTCTGGCATTTGTTACAGTCCATGGTTCTGCCAATTCCCATACGTCCATCTTGGCGCGGATGATGAATATTCCGGCATTGATTGGCGTACCGCTGGATTTGGATAAAATACATTCGGGGATGAAAGCCGTCGTGGACGGTGTACAGGGAGAGGTCGTCTTTGAACCAAATGAGTTTGTCTGTGAAGAGGCTGAGCGCAAGATAAAAAAAGAACAGGAAAAATTACAGCTTTTACAGGAACTTAAAGGGAAAGAGAACGTGACTTTGAGTGGCAGGAAAGTCAATGTCTATGCCAATATCGGCGGTATCGGGGATGTTGGCTATGCCCTGGAAAACGATGCGGGCGGAGTAGGGCTTTTCCGCAGCGAATTCCTCTATCTTGGCAGAGATGATTTCCCCACCGAGGAAGAGCAGTTTCAGGCATACCGGCAGGTCTTACAGACCATGGGTGAGAAAAAAGTTATCATCCGTACGCTCGATATCGGGGCGGATAAGCAGGTGGATTACTTTAACCTGGGAAAAGAGGATAATCCGGCACTGGGCTACCGTGCCATCCGCATCTGCCTCAAACAGCCGGACATTTTTAAGACACAGCTTCGTGCATTATTCCGCGCAACCGTATACGGAAATCTTTCTATCATGTATCCGATGATAACCTCCACAGAAGAGGTGGAAAAGATTTATGCGATTGTCGGGGAAGTCAAGGAGGAGTTAAGGAAAGAACAGATTACGTTCAAAGACCCGGAACAGGGGATTATGATTGAGACTCCGGCGGCAGTGATGATTAGCGATAAATTGGCACAGATGGTTGACTTTTTCAGCGTAGGCACCAATGACCTTACACAATATACGCTTGCCATTGACAGGCAGAACGAAAAACTGGATGATTTCTATAATCCGCACCATGAAGCGATTCTGGCAATGATTCAGATGATTACCGACAATGCCCACAAACATGGAAAATGGGCGGGAATCTGCGGAGAGTTAGGAGCAGACTTGGAACTTACAGAAAAGTTTGTTAAAATGGGTATTGATGAATTGTCCGTCTCTCCATCCATGATACTGCCATTACGGAAACGTATCCGGGAGATTTCTTAGCGTGTGTTTGAAAAGAACTTTGTTATTGATATACTATGGAACATATTCTATAGGGCAATAGCCCTGTGGAAAAAATAAATTAAAAATTAAGGAGGAATAAGAAATGCAGAAATTTGATTATGTAATTAAGGATGAAGTGGGAATCCACGCAAGGCCGGCAGGGCTTTTGGTGAAAGAAGCCAAAAAATACCAGAGTGAAGTCCGCATTGTAAAAGATGGCAAATCTGCCGTTGCCACGAAATTGATGGCAGTTATGGGGCTTGGCGTAAAATGTGGGGACACGGTAGCTGTGGAAGTGGAAGGCGCGGATGAGGATGCAGCCTGCGAAGGAATTAAGGCTTTCTTCGAGAGCAATTTCTAAATGGAAGGGGACGGCTATTGTTTCTCTGGCAGCTTTTTCCTATATCTATGAATAAAATCAGCATTGGCGGACATCTTAAATAAATATGAGATTGTGAAATAAAAGTAGTTTTAAAATAAGATGTCCGCAGCAGATAAAGCTTTGTATCGGCATGGCGGGCGGGAAAGAGGTAAAAATGAAAAAACAGATGAAACCAGGGAAAGTGGCAGTAATTGGCTGTGGATTTGTCGGTTCTGCCACGGCGTTTGCCCTGATGCAGAGCAAGTTGTTTACGGAGATGGTGCTGCTGGATATTGATTTTGATAAAGCGGACGGCGAGGCAATGGATATCGCCCACGGCATTCCCTTTGCCGGGCAGATGAAGATTTACGCAGGAAACTATGAGGATATCGCAGATGCAGGAATTATAATTATAACGGCGGGCGCGAACCAGAAGCCGGATGAGACCAGACTGGATTTGGTAAATAAAAATGTTGCTGTCTATAAAAATATCATACCTAAGATAGTCGTACAGGGATTTGAGGGCATTTTGCTGATTGTGTCCAATCCGGTGGATATCCTGACTTATGCTGCGGTAAAACTGAGCGGTTTTCCAGAAAACAGGGTCATAGGGGCAGGCACAGTCCTCGATACGGCGAGGCTGAAATACGCGTTGAGCGAGCACTTAGGCGTGGACAGCCGCAATCTTCATTCTTTTATCATCGGTGAGCACGGTGACAGTGAAATTGCCGCCTGGAGCAGCACGAACGTGTCGGGCATTCCGCTGGATGATTTCTGTGAAATGCGCGGACATTACAACCACGCACAGGCGATGCGGGAGATTGCCGAAGATGTTAAGAACAGCGCTTATGAGATTATTGAGAAAAAAGATGCCACTTACTATGGAATTGCCATGTCCGTGAAACGTATCTGTGAAAGCATTGTCAGGGATGAGAAATCTATCCTGCCAGTGTCGGCCATCATGCATGGAAATTATGGCATCGAGGGGATTGCCCTTAGTATGCCGGCGATTGTCGGGGCAAATGGAGTGGAGACCCATGTGCCGATTTCGCTGAATGAAGAGGAACGAAAAGCGCTTAGCCATTCCGTGGAGACAATCAGAGGAATTGTGTCCCAGCTTAGTTTATAAGGAAATTTTATAGAAATGCAGGAAACGCTGGCTCAGATGATTTGGGGCAGCGTTTTCGTTATATAGGATGAATATTGAGGATTGAGTGTAAGAATTGTATTGGAAAGACGATATAGAGTATACAGAAATTTTTAGCAAATATGGAGGTGCGTTTTGTGCAAGCAAATAACGAAATCGAAGCCGTTATTACGAGTTTTAATCAGAAATCTATGATTTATGAAGCTGTGTATTCATTGTGCCGTCAGACTGCAAGGCCTAAAAGGATTATCATTGTGGACGATGGGACAACGGATGAAATGTCTGTCAGTGTTCTGAACGAGATAGAAGCAGATAATGACCTGCCTGTTCCGGTACTGGTAGTCCGCCAGCCTAATAAAGGTGTGTCGGCGGCAAGGAATACAGGCATCCGTGAAGCTGAGGCTCCTTTTGTGCTGGTGCTTGATGGGGATGATAGCCTTGAACCTTCTTTTATTGAAGAAGTCAGTAAATTATTATACGGCAACACATCCATGGTTGCCGCATCTTCCTGGCTGCAGACATTTGGTGTCCTTGAATCCGTTGTACGTCCGCATGGGGGAGATGCTGCCGCATTTCTTGCGCGTAATTGCTGCCCAGCGACACATATTTTCCGCCGCGAGGCATGGAGGAAATGCGGTGGGTATGATGAAACAATGCGCAATGGCTTTGAAGATTGGGACTTCTTTTTAAGTATGCTGGAAGCCGTCCCCGGTACATATATTGGAATTGTGGAAAAACCTTTGATAAATTATCGTACCACTCCTGCATCATCAAATATAAAAAGCATGGATAAGACTCAGGAACGATATGAGAAGTTGAAAGAACAGGCTACAGTTAAGGAA
>CANOFO010000062.1 GCA_947565305.1 uncultured Lachnospiraceae bacterium
AAGGTATATCTGTAAATGACTGTTAGATGAGTTATTTACAATATACCAGGAAAAAGATGTCAATTGAAAGAGTAAAAAAATATTTCAGGGAATATGGGATGGAAAACAGGATACAGGAATTTGATGTATCGAGCGCTACGGTAGAGCTGGCTGCAGCGGCTCTGAATTGTGAGCCTTGCAGGATTGCTAAGACGCTTTCATTTATGGTGGAGGGCAGTGCGATTTTAATTGTCATGGCGGGCGATGCCAAAATTGACAATCCCAAATATAAGGCACAGTTTGGTACGAAAGCCAAGATGCTAGCGCCAGAGGAAGCAGAAACACTTATCGGCCATGCAGTGGGCGGGGTATGTCCTTTTGGAATCAATGACGGTGTGAAGGTTTATCTTGACAGTTCGCTCAAACGGTTTGAGACGGTCTTTCCCGCCTGCGGAAGCAGCAACAGCGCGATTGAACTGTCGATTGCGGAGTTGGAGAAATATTCGGGCAATACGTGCTGGGTGGATGTGTGCAAAGGCTGGCAATGATTTAAAAATACAGGAAGCGGGAGAAAGAAATGAAATATACAAAAAAAGATTTAGTGGGTATAGCGAAGAGGGAAAACAATACAAAGAGGAATTACCTGGTGGTCAATCCGCTGCAGGGAAAGCACGTGCCAGTTTCCCCGACCAAGGCGTTGAAACTGTTTGCAAGCCTGGCAGAGGAACTCAGGGGTAAATATGAAGGAGAAAGGCTTTTGCTGATTGGATTTGCGGAGACTGCTACTGCCATAGGTGCGCAGATTGCAATTTCTCTGGGTACGCCGTATATCCAGACGACCAGGGAGATAATTCCAGAGGCAGGTTACCTGTTTTTTTCGGAAGAGCATAGCCATGCAACGGAACAGAAACTGGTAAAAGATGACATGGATGAGGCAGTAAAAAACACCGACAGGATAATTTTTATTGAGGACGAGGTCACGACAGGGAAAACGATTTTGAATATTATTTCTGTTATGCAGAATGTGTACCATAAAGAAATGAAATTTGCGGTTGCTTCCATTCTCAACGGTATGTCCAAGGAACATAGGGGGATATATGAGCAAAAATCTATCGACCTTCATTATCTCTTGAAGACGAGCCATAGCAGTTATAGCGACATTGCGGAGACCTTTGCCGGGGATGGGGAATATATTGACTGTACCTATGGGACAGCAGGGAAGGCAGCTGTGCTGTCAGTTGCGGGCAGGAAGGATGCGAGGCGGCTGGTTAATGCCGCGGAGTATGATATGGCTTGCCGTAATCTGTTTGAACAAATAAGCAGACTGTTTCCGCGGACAGTAAATGATAGGATACTTGTCGTAGGAACGGAAGAATTCATGTATCCGGTATTGTTTGTGGCAAGCTGCATAGAAGCGCTCGGAAATGAAGTACGCTGCCATGCAACCACAAGAAGCCCAATCGTTGTGAGTAAGGAAAGCCAGTATCCGCTTCATGCCAGATATGAGATGCGCAGCCTTTATGATGCGGACAGAACTACTTTCCTGTATGACATTGGCACTTATGATAAGGTATTGGTGGTGACGGATGCCCAATGCCCGGAGGATATGGGGCAGACAAATAAAGGCGACGAATGCCAAGAGGACAAGGGGCTTGGCAGCCTTATCCATGCATTGGCAATCAAAAATACCGATATTACAGTAGTCAGGTGGTGTTGATGTGAGAAGTTCCTATAA
The DNA here is from genome assembly GCA_947565305.1 of uncultured Lachnospiraceae bacterium. Lineage (GTDB taxonomy): Bacteria > Bacillota > Clostridia > Lachnospirales > Lachnospiraceae > Petralouisia. The sequence goes on from CANOFO010000062.1 coordinate 1,715, forward strand.
AGAAGACGATGTGACGTTGCTTTTAAAGGATATTACTGGGCTGGTGGAGCCGCAGCCGACAGAGGAGAGGGAACGGCTGATACAGTCGGGCAGGCATTACAGTGAGATGCTGCCCATTGAATACAAACCCACAGAAAAATATATGCAGGTGTATCGCGAAGCGCTTATGAACTATGCAGCGCCAACTGCGCAGGCAACCGGGCGCCTTGCGGACAAAATTATCAACAGAAAAGGAAAGGACTTTGTGCTTGTCTCACTTGCGCGGGCGGGAATCCCCATCGGCATTCTGGTCAAGAGATATATTAAAGCAAAATATCAATATGATATTCCCCATTACGCCATTTCCATCATCCGTGGCAGGGGGATTGATGACAATGCCATGCGGTATTTGCTGGATAGGTACGAGCCGCAGCAGCTTTTATTTGTAGATGGGTGGATAGGAAAAGGCGCGATTTTAAGGGAACTTGAGAAAGACATTGCAATGTATGAAGGGGTTTCCCCGGAAATTGCGGTAATTGCCGACCCGGCAAATGTGACAGAACTCTGCGGTACGCATGAAGATATCCTCATTCCCAGTTCCTGCCTGAACTGTACGGTGTCCGGGCTTATCAGCAGGACTTTCCTGCGCCATGATATAATCGGCAAAGACGATTTTCATGGGGCGGTGTTTTATGAGGGGCTGAAAAGCTCTGATTTGTCATATGAATTTATAGAGGAGATAGAGAAGCATTTTGATTTAGAACTGCAGGAAGACAAGCTCCCAGTGCCCGGGTTAGGGATTGACGAGGTTCGGGAAATCGCGGAGCATTTTTCTGTGGAGGATATCAATTTGATTAAGCCTGGAATCGGCGAGGCGACCAGGGTGCTGCTGCGCAGAGTGCCCTGGAAAATCCTCATAGATGAGAGGTACGGCAATGATTCGCAGCTGCAGCATTTGGTAAGGCTTGCCGAGGAAAAGCATGTACCGGTGGAGTATTACACCCTTAAACATTACAAATGCTGTGGGATTATTAAAAAGCTGGCAGATGCTTAGTGGTTTATGATTGTTTTACACCAAAAGCTTCTGCCAAAAGCAATGTCTGACGTGCCCAATTGGCATGTGTCTTAAATTCGTCCATTCTTTCTTTTGCCAGGTTGCCAGACACATAGGCATTGCTGTCCTGATTCCAATCTAAGATGGCCCTGGCATCCTCAAAATCGCTTCGCAGTACTTGATATGCGCTGTTGACGACAGGAATCTGATGGGGATGAATCACAGTTTTCCCGGTAAAGCCGCATAATTTGTCATCCTGGATTTCTGCAAGCAGCCCTTTCTCCCAGTTTTCTCCTGAGTAATATTCCCATACAGGACCGGAAATGACATAATCCATGCCGTAGACGGTGATGATATCAGAGAAAATATCTGCGATAGGCTTTATCCGGTGGATGGATTCGTCTGCGTGCCTGCGGAATCCGAACAAATGGCATAAATCATTTCCCCCGACACGGATATTAAGGACAAGTTCTTCCACTGCTGCTAAGGAATCTTTCAGGCGATAAAGGATATCCGCCCGTTTTCGGATATCAGTGAGACATAAGCTCTCATATATGGGCATCATATATATCTTCTTGTTGGCAGATTCATTTACTTTTATTATGGCTTGGATATATTCGTCCGCATTTGCAGTGCTGAATTTGGGGATATTATATCCCATAATTATTTCCGCAGACCCACCCAAAGCAGCGGTAAGCTTTGTGATTTGCTGTGGGCAGCGGACCCTGATAAAAATTTTGGGCAAATAAAACTGGCGGGTCTTTTGTGCATCGTGGATTTGCCGGATGGAATCAATCAGAGTTTGTTCCGCCTCCTCCACAAAACGGTCGTTGACTGTATCTTCTAAACAGAGCGCAAGGGAATATTTTGTTCCAAATTCCTCACGGATGACAGCATCGGCAATGCTTTTTTTGTATGCGGGGCAATATAACAATGCTCCTATGCTGTAGTATAAAATATTGTTTTTCAATATTTCATCCTCCTATGGTTACTATGCGCAGAATCGCGCATATAATGTCTGGCATCATCAAGCATGGTCAGCCATGCAAACACCGGTGCATGTAATGCCGCAGAATATTATATCATATTTGCCGCATAAAAGGAGGAAAATTTTAGCAATGCAGTTGTCGGGTTTTGTAATCCATGATAAAATTGGCAGTAAAAGAGCAAGTACAAAAGGCGGTGCATGTAAAGTGGGAAAAATAGTGTCGTACAGGCATAATACCATGCAGATTAACTCTCTGGATACGTTTCTGGGCGTAAAAGGAGGGTACAGCCATGCTGTCCGGGATGTGTACTTTGTCCGGGCTTTGGGAGAGGACAGCGGGTATTCCGACAGGATATGCCAGGCGGATAGAAAGATGGGCGCAGAGATGGCAAAAGCCAGGCTTCGTTATGTGAGGATGAAATCTCTGCCCCAATTAAGCCAAGCGGAGGATGCCGCATTTTATGCAGGAAAATATGATGGATGGAGACAGGGCGGCAAGATAAGCCTTAAGAATATATCTATCACAGAGTCGTTTGGGAATGTATTGTCTGCCGGTCTGACAGAAACTTTGGGCAAGTACCAGAATCAGAAAAAGCAGGTGTCGGAATCTATGGTCAGGAATTGTGCGGCAAAATACCTTTTTTGGCTGGACACGATGTTGAAAGATGTGTTATCTGGCTGGAGTGAGGGGAACTGCATGAAGATTCTTGCCGAAGATGTCAGGAAAGAACAGGAATACCTGTTTTACTATCTTGCCACGCTGCTGGGCTGTGATGTTCTTTTGCTGGAGAACAGGGAAGACGTGGAGGTTTCAGAGGATTTGAAGAATCTTTCACAGGAGTTTGTGCTCGGACCGTTTGGCACAAGTAACTTGCCGGAATATACCGCCTATGTGCCTCGAACAGAGCAAAGCATAAGGAGCGAAACAGGACAGTTTGCCTTAAATCAGGCTGTGGAAAGAAAAGCGCCTACAAATGGGAATTCAAATAATAGTGAGGGCAGCAAAAGCAATATTCGGGTTACGATACCGGAACGTAAGATGGAAAAGTCGTTTGAGGAACTGGCACAGCTGGCATCTTCCATTGTCATGATAGCAGTGCATGACAGCCGGCGCGAGGTGATAGGCACGGGGTCCGGCATCATGATTGGCAGAGGAGGGTACATATTGACCAATGACCATGTGGTATCCGGGGGAAGGTTTTTCTCGGTGCGGATGGAAGATGACGAAGAAATTTATCCTACGGATGAGGTCATTAAATATAATTATAACCTTGATCTGGCAGTGATAAGGATTTCCAAACAGCTCACCCCATTGCCAATCTATAACGGTGCACAGAAGCTTGTGCGGGGGCAGAAGGTGGTGGCTATCGGCAGCCCGCTGGGGCTGTTTAATTCCGTCAGCGATGGCATTATTTCCGGTTTCCGCAATATCAGGAATGTCGACATGATACAGTTTACGGCGCCGATTTCCCCCGGCAGTTCTGGCGGCGCTGTGCTCAATATGCGGGGCGAAGTAATCGGTATCAGCACGGCGGGCTTTGACGATGGGCAGAATATAAATCTGGCAGTCAGCTATGAGGATATACGGATGTTTGCGCGGGGATTCTATTGATGAAAGTTAGCTTTAGGATGGTTGCTGTTCACTCACAAACAAATTTTGCATGTCTTGAAGATATAGACATAGGATGATATAATATGTCTATAAAAATAGATGGAGGTATGATTATGTTATCATTGCAGGAAACAATTAGGCCATCAGCGGATTTGAGAAATCATTATAATGAAATATCGAAACAGTGTAGAGAAGATAATGAAGTAGTTATCATAACGGTGAATGGAAGAGGGGATACGGTTTCACTGGCTTATGAGGAATATAAACGAATGAAAGCCAGAATTGAACTTTTAGAAATTCTTGCCGAAGCAGAAAATGACGTAAAGAACGGAAAAGTTGCGCCTATCTGTGAGACCTTTGATGAATTGAGAGATATACTCGGGAGGACGCAATGTGAAGTATAATATAATTCGGACAGATGTGGCCGATTCCCAAATTAGGAGCATCATTCTGTATATTGCAGATAAATTCGGTAATGATGTAGCGCTTCAGAAATTGAATGATTTGGAAAAGAGCATTCTTGCTTTGGCTGATAATCCTAATATTGGAACGGAACCGAGATATCTTACATTAAAAAGGCAAGGATACAAAGTATTGATTCTTAAAAAAGATTTAGTTTTCTACAAGGTTAATGAAAGCCAAAAAGAAGTAATCATTTATGCGGTGGTAGATCAAAGACAGGATTATTTGAGTATTATCCGTGGGTTGTAAAGACATCAAACTTGTAAATCCTAACAAGGTATGGTAGTATAGAGGACAAAGCAAGTGTAAGGAGAAATAAGGAATGAGCAGTAACGGAAGAAAAGTCAGAGTGTCGTTTAACGCGCCTGTTATTCTGGGGTTTACCATATTATGTTTTGTAGTCTTGATTCTTGACCAGGTGACAATGAAGGCTACCACGAATGCATTGTTCAGCGTGTACAGGTCTTCGTTGTTGAGCCCTCTTACGTATGTGCGGTTTTTTGGGCATGTCTTAGGTCATGCGGGTTGGGAACATTTCATCGGCAATATCATGCTGATACTGATTGTGGGACCATTGCTTGAAGAAAAATATGGTTCGTCTAATATTTTGTTTGTTATTTTAACAACGGCTCTTGTCACTGGCGTGATTCATTTCATATTTTTTCCGGGAGTGCGTCTTTTAGGAGCAAGCGGCGTAGTGTTTGCTTTGATATTACTGTCTTCCCTCACATCCATAACTGAGGGGAAGATTCCGCTTACCTTTATCCTGGTGGCAGTGATATATATCGGAGAGCAGATTTACCAGGGCGTTTTTATTAAGGACAATGTCTCGAACCTGACCCATATAGCGGGCGGGATTACCGGTTCATGTCTGGGATATGTAATGTATAAACATAAAATGAATAGATATTGAAGGTGAGGATGCTCGATGTTGGAACATGTGAAGCTCTGCAGCCTTAACGATTATTTTGTACCATTGGGCAGCAGGTTAAATAAAGGGGTATACTTCTATCGGTTTAATGGATATTCGGAAGAAATTGAAGAATTTATCAAGAAATATTATGATGCTGCACGTAAGTCAGGCGTTATTATAGAAGGCAAAATCCCTAACCCGGACGAGAAGAATCTCTCGTATTATGGCGAAATCATGGGTATGGATTTCCAGATGAGCATCGGGTTTATAACTGCAAGCCTCAAAAAGTGGCTTCCACGGATGAATGACAGCCAGAGGCAGAACGTAGCGACAGCGCTCTATGATTCCCTGGATTCCATGCGAAAAGCAGGAAAGACAGAGAATATGCTGAAAAACGCATATATCAAGTATATGTGCTGGCTGTATTATAAATTTGAGAGGATAGTCAACCAGTTAGGGGAAAACAATATTCCCAAAATCCTCTATGAAGGGGATGTCAGCAATTATGAATTGCTGTTGATATCAATCTTGTCGAATGCAGGATGCGATGTGGTGCTGCTGCAGTACCATGGGGATGCCGGATATCGGAAACTGGATTCGTCCTCATCTTTGTCGGATGACTTTTCGATGAGCGGCATGAAGCCTTTCCCGCCCGATTTTAACTTAAAGAAGGTCAGGGATAAGATTCAGAATGAATTGAATAACGAGAGATTGTATGGGATAAAACCCACACTTCTTAATTGCACCAATGCCTGGATAAAGGGGAAAGGGCTTGAGGACATCAGGGAGAGCATAGCCTTAAGGGGCAATGACCCCAAACTTTTCTATAATTGCTTTATCCGCATTAATGGGGTGGAGGATAAGCTTACCTATGCCAACGAATTGTATCAGCTGCAGCTGGAATTGAAAAACGCCAAGCGCAAGGTTGTGATTGTAAATGGACAGATTGCCAAGCCAACTCCAGACGAGATATCCTCCATTAAGAGAGGGAATTATTCCCGGACGGACCAGATGATAATGGACCTGTCAGCGAATATCAAGTATACAGCTAACATCGAACTTCAGAGGCTTATGAATAAAGCGTTTGTTGACGTGATGCTGATGGAGGAGGCAGCCGGGGGTAATCTCAACAAGCTGACCAACAAAGCAGTGTACCTGCTCTGCTGGCTAAAACGCTATATGCCGCAGCTGTTTTCCAATTGGGCGCATCCGGAAATATCCTGTTTCATCCATCTTGGCGGCTGCAAAGATGGCAGTGAGGGCATGTTTCTGCGGTTCCTGGCGAAACTGCCGATAGATGTGCTGATTCTGGTTCCGAACCTGAATGAGAAGTGCAGCCTGGCGGACAGTTCCCTGTATGAAGTCAGCTATTCGGATACGCTGGCGCTTGACAGATATCCAGAAGATAATTCTCAGGTGAAGATGGGCACAGCAGCGTACCATGCGGAAAGGGAATTAGATACCTTGATGTACCAGGATTCCGGAATGTACAGGAACCGGCAGTATGGCAGGGCAAACGTTATTAACCTGCAGACCATGTATGAGGAGATAAAAATCCTCTGGGACCAGGAACTCAAATACCGTCCAGGGTTCAGCACGGCAGAGGGAGTTGTCAGCATACCGGTTATTTTTTCCAAAGTGTCCGGCGTGAAGGATGGGCAGCTGCAGCAGTATTGGAATTCCGTAAAAGAATTAGTTACGGACGATACAGTGGTGGTAAAGAAAGCGCCGTATATTGAATCTGCAACGGCAAATCCGGTGAAATCGTTTGCAGCAGAGTTTTATAAAAACGGACGGCTGCAGAGGGACAAGATAAAAAACCATTCCTGCTATAAATATGGAATCCTGCGGGAGGATATGCAGGAGTTCATGTTAGATAAACTGCAAGCTATCATAGACCAGAAGTTAATCCGGGGAATTGGGGAAAATGGCATGGAATACACGGTCATTGCCAATGTGCTCAACCTCCCCAAAGATATTGTAAGGCTGATTCAGAAATTTGATTTCACCAAGAAGAATCCCAAGTTGATTTATATCAACGCGGCAGAAACATTGATATCTTTAGAGGATTCTATATTGGTGGCGTATTTGAACCTGATAGGTTTTGACATCCTGTTTTTTGTGCCAACTGGCTATCAGAGCATAGAGAAGTATTTTAATGAGAAGATAATGGAGGAACATGAGATTGGGGAATATTTATATGACCTGCAGGTTCCCGATTTTAAGGGCTTTTCATCGCGCAGCACACGCCCGGGTTGGCGTGATAAAATATTTAAGAGAGGAAATTGATTATGGGACTAGATTTTAGCAAAACAACAACCGCAGCACCCATGGCAACACAGATTCCAGAACCAAAGAACGAGATAGAGGTTGTTCAGGAGTACGATATTGTCGCTGACAGGCAGCAGATGAATTCTGAACTTGTCAACTCAGAGGAAGTTGACCGTATTGTGAGCACGATTGAAGTGAACAACCTTGATACGATTGTCTCCTTTGGTGCGGAAGTAGCGGAGGAAATTTCCAAGGCATCTGATGTTGTCCTTAACAGCATGAATATGTCGCAGCTTGACGATACAAGCGAGATGCTGACAACGCTTGCCAAAATTATGGATAAGTTTGACATTGAAGAGATTAAGGATAACCCTGGTTTTTTTGATAAGCTGTTTGGCGGGCTCAAGAAGCAGTTAGACAAAATCCTTGCCAAGTATCACACGATGGGCGAGGAGGTAGATAAGATTTACGTTCAGCTCAAGGGATATGAATCAGAGATTAAGCAGTCAAACCGCAAGCTGAACCAAATGTTTGAGGCAAATGTCAATTTCTACCATGAACTTGTAAAATATATCCTGGCAGGAGAACAGGCCTGTGGGGAAATCGAGGCGTACATTGCGCAGAGGCAGCAGGACATGGCACAGACAGGGGACCAGTCCATTCAGTTTGAGCTTACAAGCCTGAATCAGGCGCTGATGATGATGGAGCAGAGGACACAGGATTTGCGGGTGGCAGAAAATGTGGCAATGCAGTCTATTCCGATGATTAAAACCATGGAATTTAGCAATTATAATCTGGTAAGGAAGATTAATTCAGCGTTTATTGTAACGCTTCCGGTATTTAAACAGGCGCTTGCTCAGGCCATTTTGCTGAAAAGGCAGAGAATTCAGGCAGAATCAATGGCAGAGCTTGATAAAAAGACAAATGAAATGCTCGTCAAGAATGCCCAGAATACCGTAGAGTCATCGAAGATGGCGGCAAGGCTTGCTTCGGGAAGTTCCATCCAGATAGAGACCTTGGAGACGACCTGGAGGACGATTACCAGCGGTATTGAGGAGACGAAGAGAATTCAGGAAGATGCCAGGAAGAAACGCGTGGAGGAACAGGCAAGGCTTGAGACGATTAAGGCGGACTTCAACCGGGAGTACCACATGCCGCCGGCTAAGAGGTAAGCAGTATCGTTATGCAGATTTACTTATTAGGGAAGCAACACCATTGTTTAAAAATATATTACTAGGAGGTAACAATATGCCAATTAACTTATCAAAGGGACAGAAAGTAGACTTGACAAAGGGTAATCCAGGGCTTAAGAACATTATGGTCGGGCTTGGATGGGATGTAAACGCATTTGATTCGGGAGCAGACTTTGACCTGGATGCAGCAGCGTTCATGCTTGGCGCAGACGGTAAATGCCCAACAGATAAAGAATTTGTGTTCTACGGCAACCTCACCCATACAAGCGGAGCAGTCAACCATCAGGGCGACAACCTCACGGGCGAAGGAGAGGGAGATGACGAGCAGATTCAGGTGGACCTTACGAAAGTTCCAGCCAATATCGAGAAGATTGCATTCACGGTTACAATTTATGAAGCGGACACGCGGCGGCAGAATTTTGGGCAGGTAAGCAATGCGTTTATCCGGCTGGTCGATGAATCCAACAATACAGAACTGATTCGTTATGATCTTGGGGAAGATTTTTCCATTGAGACCGCTGTGGTGGTCGGAGAGCTTTACCGGCATAATGGTGAGTGGAAGTTTAATGCAATTGGCAGCGGTTTCCAGGGTGGTCTGGCAGCTTTATGCGGACACTATGGAATTGAAGTAGCATAGGAGGTGACGGATTATGCCAGTTAATTTACAGAAAGGTCAGAAAGTCAGCCTGACGAAAGGAAATCCAGGATTGTCCAAGGTGGTTGTCGGTTTAGGATGGGATGTAAATGCATTTGATACAGGCGGGGATTTTGATTTGGATGCAGCAGCATTTTTGCTTACAGATTCCGGTAAAGTGGCAGATTCCAAGGATTTTGTATTTTTTGGTAACCTGACACATGCCTCAGGCAGCGTACAGCATCAGGGAGACAATCTCACGGGCGTGGGTGATGGAGATGATGAGCAGATTAAGATAGACCTCTCTAAAGTACCGGCAAATATTACGAAGATTGCCTTTACAGTGACCATCTATGAGGCAGAGGCGAGACGGCAGAATTTCGGTCAGGTAAACAATGCATTTGTCCGTATCTACAATGAGGCTACGGGCGAGGAACTTTTGCGGTATGACCTTGGTGAGGACTTTTCCATTGAAACGGCTGCAGTATTTGGAGAATTGTATAAGAATGGCGATGAATGGAAATTCAATGCCATCGGAAGCGGTTATCAGGGAGGATTAGCAGCCTTGTGTGCCAACTATGGTGTAGAGGTAGAATAGGAGGGTAACAGATGTCTATCAGTTTACAGAAAGGTCAGAAAGTCAGCCTGTCCAAAGACAATGCCGGTTTGGCAAAGGTTGTCGTTGGCCTTGGCTGGGATGAGGTGCAGAAATCTTCCGGTGGTTTTCTGAAGTCGGTGTTTTCTTCATCGCCAGAGGAGATTGACTGTGATGCTTCTGCCATTATGCTCAGAAATGGCAAATTGGAATATAAAGAAGACTTGGTGTATTTTGGCAATCTCCGCCATCCGTCAGGAACAGTTGTCCATCAGGGCGATAACCTTACGGGAGCCGGGGAAGGGGACGATGAGCAGATTATGATTGATTTATCGCAGGTGCCCCAGGAATACGACAGGATTGTCATTGTTGTCAATATCTATCAGGCTGTCAAAAGGCATCAGCATTTTGGGATGATTCAGAATGCGTTTATCCGGCTTGTGGATGCCAGAAATAACAATGAAATGTGCAAGTATAATCTGACGGAAGATTATTCTGGGATGACGGCAATGATTTTTGGTGAGGTATACAGGCATAACGGCGAATGGAAGTTCAGTGCTGTTGGTCAGGGAACGAACGACCCAGGGCTGGGCGAACTCAGCAGAAGATATATGTAAGTTATACATTTGCAAATCCGTGTGCATCCGCCAGAGGCTTTTAAGGAAGCAGTGATTTAATCAGTGCTTCCTTAGTTTATAACAGATTGAGGAGGTCATTTATCTATAATGAATAATATGGACAAAGAAGCGCTGATGAGAGGTCTGTCAGATTCCCAGGCAGACAAGAGCAGACAGGAGTTTGGAACGAACGAACTTGCCAAAAGGGAAGCGGAATCCCTGTGGTCAATGTTCATCGGCGCATTTAATGACATTTGGATTAAGGTTCTATGTGCAGCGTTGGTATTGAAGATTGCGCTTGCCGTGCTGGGCATGTTTGTCCCGGCGATGGCAGGTGAAAATGACGTTGTGGAGATTATCAGCATCGTCCTAGCAATTGGTTTGGCGACCGGATTCAGTACATTGTCTGAATACCGCAACAGTTCCAGAAGCGAGGCCTTGCAGGAAGAGTACAGCAAGACATACGCCAAGGTTATCCGCAATGGAAAGCTGATTAATATCCTTACCAGTGAGATTGTCAAAGGAGATACCGTCCTGGTACAGGCTGGAGATAAGGTCCCTGTTGACGGCCTGATATTTGAGGGGCATATCAAAGTGTCCCAGGCAGCATTGAATGGTGAGTCGCGGGATGAGGATAAGACGGCGGCTGCTAATATGGAGGAGGCAGAATCTACAGATTATGCTTCCGCAAGCAAAGTATTTATGGGTTCTGTCGTAACATCCGGGGAAGGCTATTTGGTGGCAACTGTTATCGGTGATGATTCTGAGCTTGGTAAGATTAACAAAGCACTGACCGAGGATAACGAGGAGGAAGAGCGCAAAGACACTTCCAGCTTGAAGCTTGAGGTTGTGGCAGCAGGAATTGGCAAGTTAGGTGTATCGGCAGCGGCGATTGCAGGTGTTCTGCATGTAGGGCTCTCACTTTTCAGGGCAAATGAGGCAGTTACGGTGGTAACCGTATTGCTGCTCGTTGCTGAAGCGGTGATGCTGATGGCTTCCATTGTCATCATGGCAGTGCCGGAGGGGCTTCCGATGATGAACAGCCTTGTGCAGTCCATGAATACGGAGTCCATGTACAAAAAGAACATTCTTGTAAGCCATAAAGCGGCATTCTCAGATTCCGCATATATGAATGTGCTGTTCAGCGATAAGACTGGAACGATTACGCAGGGTAACCTTTCGCTTGTGGAATTTATTACCGGCGCGGGCAATCTAACCGATTCCATAAACAGCAGTGAATTTATGGAGGCTATTACGCTCAACAACCTTGCCAAGGTGTCGGAAGGGAAAGCGATTGGCAGCAATAATATGGACCGTGCGCTTCTCACTTATGCCTTGAATAACGGATATGATGCAGCAAAGTCTGGGCAGGATAAGGTGCAGGATATCAGCGGTTTCGATTCGGAGAAAAAGTGCGCGACTGTAACGCTTAAGGATAAAACGGTATATTGGAAAGGAGCAACTGAGAACATCATCGAACAGGTAACCCATTATATGCTGCCGGATGGGGAAGTGAAAGAGTTTACTGTTTCAGACAAGAAAGCTGTGGAAGAGCAGATGATTGCACAGGCAAAGAGGACGATGAAGCTTCTGTCGGTAGCCAAGATTGCTGATGGAAAGACAATATTGATGGCGGTTCTCTGTCTGCGTGATAATGTGAGGACTGATGCGGTGGAGACGGTGGAGATATTAAACAGCGCCGGCATCCAGGTGGTAATGGTTACCGGTGATGCGGAGGAGACAGCCGTTGCCATAGCCAAAGAAGCGGGAATCTTAAAAGATGAGCAGAACGATGTCGTATTGACACATGAAGAGCTGGAGCAGATGTCTGATGAGGAATTGAAGAAGAAGCTGCCGCATCTTCGCGTAGTCAGCAGGGCGAAACCTTTGGACAAAAAGCGTCTGGTATTAATTTCCCAGCAGATTGAGAATGTCTGCGGAATGACCGGCGATGGCGTAAACGATGCCCCGGCGCTGAAACAGGCAGACATCGGCTTTGCCATGGGGGATGGTACTGCAGTAGCGCAGGAAGCAGGTGATGTGGTAATCTTGAATAACAGCCTTACCTCCATCAAAGACTGTGTGCTTAACAGCCGGACGATGGCGAAGTCAGTTGGTAAGTTCCTGATTTTCCAGCTTACTGTAAATATCAGTACCTTGCTCATGAATATTATTGCCCCAGTACTGGGGTGGACGGAGCCGTTTTCCATCGTACAGATTCTCTGGATTAACCTGATTATGGATACGCTGGCAGCGATGGCATTCGGCGGCGAGCCAATCCTTGACCGGTATATGAAGGACAAGCCCGCGCTGCGCACCGATAACATCCTTACCGGGTATATCAAGTCGGCTATTGGGACAAGTTCCATATTTATAACCTTAGGCTCTATCCTGATTCTGGAAAATATAGGGGGCATCACTGATTTTGTGACGCCCGCAGGATGCGCCAATCCAGAATTGTATGAGAAGACCTTTATGTTCGCCTTCTTCATCTATTCCATTATCTTTAACAGCTTAAACACCAGGTCAGAGAGGTTCAACCTTTTTGAGCACATCGGTGAGAACAAGAACTTTATGCTGGTAATGGGAGCCATCTTTGTGATGCAGACAATCATTATCCAGATTGGCGGAGAGGTATTCGGCACGACGGTATTGAGCCTGAAAGCTCTGCTTATATCTATGCTGCTGGCAGTATTGATTATTCCGGTTGACCTTGTCCGCAAGGCATTTGTATCAAAAAAATAGAAAACATCATTATAGGATTGCAGAAGGGGCTGCCGCATGACTGGGCAGCCCTTTTTTGAGGAAATGAAGATGGTAGTATTACATACAGATTTGGATAATACGATAATATATTCTTATAAACATGAGATTGGTCCATATAAAAGAAATGTAGAACTTTACCAGGGCAGGGAAATCTCCTTTGTTACAGAAAGAACATATGAGCTCTTGAAGCAGGTGAGAAAGAAAATGCTGGTAGTCCCAACCTCCACAAGGTCGATAGAACAGTATCGGAGAATTGATTTGGGAGTGGGAGCATTTTCCTTTGCCCTGGTCTGCAATGGCGGAGTCCTTCTGGCTGACGGCAAAAAGGACGAAGCCTGGTATCAGGCATCGCTTGAACTGATAGGCCAAAGTGAAGCAGAACTGCAGAAATCGCTTTGCTTACTGGAGGAGGATACCCGCAGAGAATTTGAACTGCGGTTCATAGAGCAGCTGTTTGTGTTTACGAAATGCAGGGAGCCGCAGCATGTAGTAGAAGATTTGCGGGAGGCCTTGAATACAGAGTTGGTTGATGTTTTCCATAATGGGGAGAAGGTATATGTTGTTCCCAGAGATTTGAATAAAGGAAAAGCAGTCCGCAGATTCCGTGAATATATCCATGCTGATTTTGTGGTTGCAGCAGGGGACAGCGAGTTTGATATTCCTATGCTGCAGGAGGCTGATGTAGGGCTTGCGCCACATGGATTTGCGAGGGACTTTGGAATTGGTTTTAAGGTCAGGGAGATGGATGGGCAGAAAGTGTTTGCAGAGTCGCTTTTGCAGGAGTGCCTGGAAAATAAAATCCTTGCATATGGGAAGCGTCCTATGTAACAATAGTGTTTTAGTAAACATTTGGAAGAAAATGTGATGAAAAGGTATTTATAATTTGCGTGAATGAAAGAATTTAGGTAACTATTCAGATTGTAAGATAAGAATCAGGATAAGGAATATTTTCCTTGCCCTGATTCTTTCTGCGTTGTATGCATTGTGATTAGTAACTTATGAGTTTGCAGCAAAAGAGAAAAAAGCTGGTAAATTTTTACTAAAAACACTTGCAATTAACACTAAAAGGAAGTAAAATGTAATATAACAAAATGGAGGGTGCTCAGAATCTTTCGTGAAAATACCTGGCATATGGGAGCGGAAAAGGTTGTTCATGGAAAGATTCAGGAAGGAGGAGGATTTATTTTAGAAGGACAGCAAAAAGGAACTGTAAAAAGTAATGCAAAAAGGAGAGGAAAAATGAAGAAAGGAAAAAGACTTTTATCAATACTTCTGGCTGTCGCGATGGTGATAACTGGAGTAAATCTGGGGACTTTGACGCCGGTGGAAGCGGCGGAAGTGAAGTCGGAGACGTATTATTTAGAAAAGACAGGTGTGTTTTATGGGCATAAAGTGAATGCCACGGATGATACTAAAAAAGGAACGGATGTGGGGCAAATTACATTGAAGTCTGTTACAGAGACCCTTTCAAAAAATAATAAGACAGGAACTGCGTGTCAG
>CANOFO010000063.1 GCA_947565305.1 uncultured Lachnospiraceae bacterium
CAGCAATTCATTCAAAAATTTTACTTTTAGACTTGACTTTTAATAGTTAGTCTTTTCTTATCACGGAAATCAATTTTCACTCCTTTGCCTGCAGCAGTTCCAAAGCCTTATGCCTTGTCACCAGAACCGATGCGATAACCGCACCGCTGATACAGCCCAGCAGATACAATGCCCAACAGAAAACAAACGTCTCCCGGCTGCTTACAAATATCCCCGGGCTGTAAAGGATAAACGAAACCGCCACAAGAATAATTCCCGCCATGCACAGGGCAATCTGCTCAAACACCAGCATACACCTGGTACGTGTTTTCGTAACGCCCATAATACGCAGGTATGCCGCTTCCTGCGCCGACTGCAAAATCAGCAGCAGCGGCCCGAACATGCCGATTAACACGGCTGCGGCAACGGCAATGGGAAAGAGCGATTCCAAAAGGGCGCTGATGCGCTGGATACTTGTAAGCCCTCCGGTATTGAGTTGGTAGGACGGCGCCGGGGAATAGATAATGCTCTTATCCAGCTCCTCCTCCAACAAAGCCTCCGTCTCATCCACTTTATCGTTATCCGCTAGGACAAATTCACATTCCGCCACGGCAAAATCCTGGGAAAACAGATTTTGTAATTCGCACCTGATTCCTGAGAAAATGCCTTTTCTGACATTTGCATCCTCAGAATCTACAATCCCTATGACCTTATACATCCTATATGCGGTTACTTCTTCCCCCGCAGGCACGCTTTTCTCAAGCATCGTATAGAGCATCCGGGACAGTATGCCAATCTCATCGCCGCAGGAAATGCCAAGTTCCTCGGCAGTTTCCTTCCCAACCAGGCAGAACTCCGCAGTCCCCTCAAAGGCAGAAATATCATACCCTTCGGCATATTCCACCGTACAGTCTCCCATGTTGCGCATGAGATCGTTGCTGACTGTCATCATAAGATCGCTTTTTGAGTCCTCTGCCCGCACAGCAACCGCAAAGGTATTGTGGCAGTAAAAATCTTTTATCAGCGGTGAATTTGACAACGCCCTTGCAGATGTAAGGGAAAAATCAAGCGCGTATCCTTCTACTTTCTGCTGATAGTAAGCGTTATGGTATGTAACCCTTGCCAGCACGAGCGTCCCTATGGCAGCGGACAGCACAACTGCCAAGGCCAGCGATACCGCCGTCTTTGCAAGGCCACGCCGCATATGGCGCCGGATATAGGAAACCACATGGCACACAGAGCCATAATTTCCCCGCACAGCTCCTTCCCCGGCAGCGGTAAGTTTGGAAAGGTCAGGGGCGGTTAGCTCAGTCTCTTCTACCGCTGCTTTTGCAGGTTGCGCCCATTTTTCCTCTTTTGCCCGTTTTACCGCTTTCGTCCGCGCGCCCTCCTGCAAAAGTTCCAGCGGCGGGGTATGTTTCATGCTGTGCAGGAAAGAATAGGCAGACAGGGAGACGAATAACAATTCGGCCAGCAGGCAGAGGGCTATCATGCTAACCGGCAGGCTTGTATCCGGAACGTACCCTATGGGCGCGCTTTCTGCCATCCGCGCAAGCGTCTTTTCTGCTATGCTTTGCGCATAATAAAGTCCCATGATACCGCCGGCAGGTACCGCCAATACCGACAATATTACAAACGGCAGTACCACGGAATGCTCCGCCGCCTTGCTGGGAACTCCAAGCATACGCATAATGGCGTATGTTTTCTTACTGCGCCCGATATAAAGATATACGGCAAGGAACAAAGCCAGTACCGCCCCTGCGGCATACAGGGAAGCAGTCAAAAATGCTGTCAATTTTCCCATTTGCAGGCTGTCCTTCACCTCCAGCCATCCCCGGTCGCCGTATTGCAGGTCACAGCCCACCTTTTCCACGAATGTTTCGGCAGCCTCATGGAATGCCTCTATGTCATGGGCATTTTCAACAAAGAGCTCAATATCGCCAAACTCGGGCTCCATGTCGGCAATTTCCTCCGGCATGAGGGCAGAAGGGAGATAAATCGTATTGGGATCTATCGGATATACCGCATTTTTATCCGGATCGGTATATGCGCCGACAATCGTAACTTCTGCGGTTTTCACATATTCCGGTATTTTTTCGGGACAAATAACCTCTCCCATTTCATCCTCTGTGTATGTCACCGCGTACACACCACAGAAATCACGGTAAACCTGGTCTCCCAGCCGTACACGGATGCAATCCCCAACAGACAGCCCATATTCTTTCAAAAATTCCGCGCTTACGACACAGACGTCCGTATCTTCCTGCGTAAAATAGCGTCCTTCACAAATGATGGATTCCGATGCTACCATGCGCATATCTGTGGCATACCGGACCTCGAAAACGTGCCTGTTGTGTTCGATTGCGTCCAGCCAGGACTTCTGGAGCGCAAAGGATTCTGTCTCCAGATAATTGTCCGGCTCCCCATCTATGACACGCAAAGCCCCCTCTCCCCAATGCTGGGGACGGAACGTAATTCCAGACTCGTTATCCGACTCACGCCGATACCCTGTATTCATTGCCAGCATCAGGCATCTGCTGCCAATTTTCAGATTATCGTAATACGCACGGGTATAGGGGGATTTCGCATAATACGTCTCTCCCAGAGGTACGTTTCCCACGGTGAAAGAGCGCGGAATTTCAGGCCCACCCTGGCAGCCCAGAACCTTAACGTCGTCAAACTTCAGGGTGACATGGTCGCACAGGATGGACGGATTGCTGTACTCATCCTCATAGCCTTCGTATGTGCCCTCAAACAGGACGAATCCCGAGGAAAGTTCCAGACGTGTATAATCCTCCACCCGCCCCGCCGCCACGTAATTCGCATCGACAAGCGTCACGCCGGGCAGCGATTTAAATTCCTCCAACTGTTCCTTCGTTGGCTCCGGCTTTTGCTCCATTTTATACATGAAACCATAACCACTCGTCACATAGCCATTCGGCGAACTGAGATACTCCGTCTCAACATAGGTACTGGGCACATAATTGCTGAGACCCGCCGTGGCATAATAAAAGCCCTCAACCTCCTTATTTTCCCGTATGGTGACGGCAAAGTCCGTGACGCGGGAAAACAGCGCAAATGAAGCCGCTGCAATCAAAAGAAACGTCAGCAAGGTCTTTAACGGAGCGCGCAGCAGCGTCTTTAAAGCAGTTGATTTTCTCATAACCTCCTATCTCCTATCTAATGTATTTCCCACCCTATGCTCCTTTTTCTCTTTCACGCTTCCGCTTGGCAAAATCTTTGCAACAAAGTAAAACGCAGCCCTCAGGCAGGATATGTCTCTATCTTACCTTGGCGTTGTGTCTTACTTTCATCAAAGTTGTGTCATAGTTGTAAAATCTCACCGTTATGGGCGTTCGTTTCCCTTCGTTTCTTTCCTCACCGCCAGTTCCAGGGTCATGACGGCACACGTTCCCTTCCCTCCGGCTGCTTTGCTCCCTCCATCATCAGAATCCGGCAGTTCATGGCTATCATTGCCGTACGCAAATTCCATGCGGGCACATAGCCGGCTATCCTCATCTTCCCAGACTGCCTTTGTCCCCTCTTCATTCCTTGCCGCGCCTTTATAATAGGGCGTCAATCCGTTAAATTCCATAAAACTCTTCAGTTTCCAATACGGCATCTCCTCCGGCAAATTATCATGGAATTTCACCTTTGCCTGCCAGACTTCTGCGGTCACCGCGTTCACATACAAGACTGCCTCCACAGAACCTCCAGAAAGCCGGACCTCCCAAAAACTGTAATACGGCTTTTCCTCTGCTTTTGCCGGCTCTTCCAGCGTTCTAAGCATTGCATAAGCAGAATGTATCCGGGCTTTCTCATCCCTTTCCTGGTCATACTCTTCCAAATCCATCTTGGCAAACCATGCCCGCCCTGCCCTCATTGCCTCTTCCATGGAAATCTGCCCATTGACAGGATCATGCGCGGTCATCCCCTTATCCCAGCTTTTGATAACCTCCTCTATCTGCCGCACGGAAATATTTTGGCGTTTCTGCCACTCATTGACCACGCTCCCTGCCCAAATCGCCCCATTCTCTGACAGGAGCCAGCTTTCCCTCGCCCGCAGGATCAGGTTCAGGCACGCCATGCTGCCCAATGATATGGCAACTGCAAGGAGCATGGTCAGGATTGTGTATCTAGATGTCTTCTTCATCCCTGCCTCCTTCTGCCAAGACAAATTCCAGGCGGACGGCAGTTCCCGTCTTCCCATCGCTGTCTATCTCCATCTTCGCCCCATGTATCTTGACAATCTTTGCTGCCAGCGCCATTCCAAGCCCGGCGCCGTGCTGTTTCCTTGCGCGGGATTTGTCCACCATATAAAAAGCTTCCGTTATCCTTCCCAATTCTTCTTTGGGGATTCCCCTTCCGTTATCCCTAACCTCTATCTGATAATAATCCCCCTGCGCTTTGCCGCTAAACCAGAGATCTTGGCACCCCGCCTTGACGGCATTGTCCGCAAGATTTAATATCAAGGTTTTATAAAGGTCGAAATCCACCCGGATAATGCCCTCCTCCATCCCTATATGCAAGGCAGTCCCATATTTTTCACATAATGGCCGAATCCCCTGATGCAGATTGTCAAATATGATTGGCACGCTCATTTCTTCCAATAAGAAATCCTGCCTGTCCAGCACAAATAAATCCATCAATTTCAAAGACAGAGCTTCCAGGCGCATCCCCTCGTCCAGAATATATCCGGCAGCGCTCTTTACCTCCTCCCTCGGCAAATCGCGCTGATAGAGCATGTCGGCATAGCCAATGACGGACGTCATCGGCGTCTTCAGTTCATGGGCAAAATTTGCCGTAAAATCCTCTTTCTGCCTTACCATATCCGAAAGCTGCATAATCTTTTCCTCCACCTGCTCCGCCATATGATTGAAACCGTCCGCCAGCTCGCCAATCTCATCCTTCCCTTTGATATAGATTCTCTGCGAATAATTGCCCTGGGCAATTATTCCCGCCGCTTCCCCGACTTTTCGGACTGGGGAGACGAGCATCTTTGTCAGCAGAAAGATAACCGGAAAGCTGAGACACAGGATAAGGATAAACACTCTCTGGAAATAGGCCGCCATATTTTTCTGATTATTGACTGCAGGGGTAATATCCGTCTGTGTGAGCAAAAATGCATGAACCCTATCCGTCCGGATACAGCCAAACATAAAAATATAACTTTGCCCCTCCCTCTCATAGACCCGGTAGGCTACATTTTCCTCGTTCCCATCAAAGAATTTTGCCTCAAAAAGAGTGCGCCCTTGCGCTCTTTCACAAATATACAAGGCTCTCCAGTCTGTCACGAACCAGCCCGTCGTATATTCATCCACCACCAAGTCCCTGTCTATTCCAATTATATCGACTGTTTCTTCTCCGTACGCGCCATACAGGTTGAGCGGAACTGTAAAGTTTTTCAAGATTTTTTCCTCGTCCATTGTATTTTTGATGACAAAATTCCCTTTCGTATACAAAATTGACTGTAAGATATCCCGGTTGTGCAGATAGTCCTGAAAGGCAATCTTTGTTTCCTGCTCCATCACATTTTCATACGAATAATTGATCATCAGATATCCCGCAGCCTGAAACGTAATGCTGAACACCACAACAAAACACAAGAAAATTTTATGGAACAGTTTCATTTCCCATCCTCCAGCCGATATCCAATCCGAAATACCGTCTTAATATCATCCTCCCATTCCAGCTTGCGCCTAAGACGCTGGATATGGGAATCCAGCGTACGGGTATTCCCCATATATGGCTCCCCCCACACTTTCTCATACAGCCTGTCCCGGTGTAAGGCGATATTCTTATTCCGTATCAGTTCTGCCAGCAGGTCAAATTCCTTCACAGTAAGTTCCACCAACTCCCCGCCTTTGGTGACTGTCCTGGAATCCAGGTCAATTTCCACATCATGGAAGAAGAGCCTTTTATCCCCTTTCCCGCATCTGCGCAGCAAAGCCTCGACACGGGCGAGCAGTTCTCCAACCTGAAATGGTTTGACAATATAATCATCCGCCCCAAGCTTCAGCCCCTTAATCCGTTCCTCCACCCTGCCTTTTGCCGTCAGGAAAATGACCGGCGTACCGATAGGCTTTACATATTCCAGCAGTTCATAGCCGTCAATGCCCGGCAGCATAATGTCCAGCAGAATCAAGTCAAAATTTTCTTTTTCGATACAGTCCGCTCCTTCCCTGCCGTCGAAAGCGCAGGTACAGTCGTATCCCGCGGCTGCCAGATTAATCTTTATTAGATTTGCTATGGCCTCGTCATCCTCCACAATCAGGACTTTCATCTATCTAACCTCCCAAAATGCTTTTCTTAAAATTCTACCATAACGCCGCAGTGCGGGCAAATACTTTACAAAACTTTCCTTCTTATCTTCCTTTGGACGCCCCAGCGCGAACAAAGTGGGCAAGCCCACTTCAACTCCCCTTCCCCTCAATCTTGAGGGGATTGCACACTTTGACGCGCCGAGTGCGGTCGCTTTAGCGACGTATTACTATTCGCACGAGTGCGCATCTTATTTTTATCTTATAGGAAGATACTTTCACGCTTTAGCGTGACAAGGTATTTCCTATAAGATAAAAAAGGAGACTAGCACGCGCTAATCTCCTTTATCTGAAATTCATTCCCCTGCTGCAGGTAGGTGTTTCCACTCCCGCAATAGGGACATATTTTACCATGTTCGATTGTGCCATAAATTTTCCTGCAGTCCTCACAATAAGTCACAGCCGGAACTGTCTCTACCTTCAATGCCGCATCTTTCAAAATTACGCTGCGTTTTTTCACCGCCCATTTCCAACAGTTCTGCAAATAAGATTCGATGACGCCGGACACCTCCCCCAGCTCCAGCGTCACGGATTCCACTTCTGTCAGCTTATTCTCTGTGGCAACTTCCTCCACTATTTTGATAACATGAAACACTACTCCAAGTTCGTGCATAACAACCGACCTTTACTTTTTAATCTTTAAATTTCCACAACTCACTGGCATTTAAGAACGTTTGGAAAACTTTATCTTTATTGCCTGTTTTGCGCCGTATGGGAGAATGTATTTCAATTTATCCTCACTCTTTCGCATCGTGCTGCATTCGGGATTCTCCCGGTACAAGTGAATGGCATCAAATTCACATTTCGTGGTGCAGACGCCGCAGCCAATACAGCGGTTTTCGTCTACTACAGAAGCTCCGCAGCTTAAACATCTTGCCGTCTCTTTCTTCACCTGTTCCTCAGTGAACGTCTTTGATAGGTCACGGAAAGATTTCTTACGGTCGGCGCTCCCATCCACGCCAGGTATCTGACGGCTGGAGTTATCGTACATTTCTACCTTGATATCTTCCTTATCCAGTTCCGCGAACTGACGGCGGTTGCGTCCAATCGTCATGCTGGTATGCGGCTGCACAAACCGGTGAATGGAGACTGCGCCCTCCTTGCCAGCCGCAATGGCGTCAATGGCAAACTTCGGTCCCGTATAGACATCGCCGCCCACGAAAATATCCGGCTCTGCCGTCTGGTAAGTCAGGGAATCTGCCACTGCTGCCCCGCCCCTGCCAAACTCCACCTTAGAACCCTTTAGCAAATCTTTCCACACAATGCTCTGACCGATACTAAGGAACACATTTTCACATTCCACAGTGACAGTATCATGTTCATCAAACTGCGGATTGAATCTGCCATCCGCATCGTTGACAGAAACGCATTTCTTAAAGACTACGCTTTTGACTTTGCCATCCTCCGTGAGAATCTCCTTGGGTCCCCAGCCGCAGCAGATGGCAACATCCTCTTCCTCTGCCTCCTCAATCTCCTCTTTGGACGCCGGCATGATGTCCCGGCTCTCTAAGCAGTACATGGCAACATTCTCTGAACCACAGCGGCTGCTGGTGCGCGCCACATCAATTGCCACGTTTCCTCCGCCGATAACAACTGTCCTGCCATTTACCTGATAAGATTCATCCTCGCCGACCGTGCGCAGGAAATCAACGGCAGTCATTACTCCCTCGGCATCCTCGCCTGGGATATTTGCACCTCTTCCGCCCTGACAGCCAATGGCTATGTAAAATGCCCGATAGCCCTGTGCGCGCAGCTCATCCAACGTGATATCACTGCCTACCTCAATACCTGTTTTGATTTCCACACCCATCTCCTGGATGATATCAATCTCCGCCTGCACGACATCCTTCTCCAATTTAAAGGAGGGAATGCCATATACCAGCATACCGCCAGCTCTGTGATTTTTCTCAAACACGGTAGGATGGTAACCTTTCTCGGCCAGATAGAACGCACAGGACAGCCCCGCCGGACCTCCGCCGATGATGGCGATTTTCTCTGTAAATTCACCCTTCAAGGACGGTACCACTTTCTTGGGTACATATCTGGTCTCCGCCTGCAAATCCTGTTCTGCGATAAAGCGTTTGACCTCGTCAATGGCAATCGCCTCATCAATCGTGCCTCTGGTACAGGCATCCTCACATCTGCGGTTGCAGACATGCCCACAGACCGCCGGAAATGGATTTTCTTTCTTAATCAAGGCAAGCGCATCCTGGTATCTGCCCTGCGCCGCCATTTTCAGATAGCCTTGCACGGCAATATGTGCCGGGCAGGCCGTTTTACAGGGAGCCGTCCCTGTATCATAGCAATTGATGCGGTTCTTGTCCCGGTAGTCCTCCGTCCACATATGCGGTCCCCATTTCACCTGGGAGGGAAGGGGCTGCTTGGGATAAGCGACCTCACTGCCGTCTTTCCTGCACAATTTCTGCCCCAGCTTTACCGCACCCGCCGGACAGTATTCCACACAGCGCCCACATGCCACGCAATTTTCTGTCTTCACACGCGCCACATAGGCTGACCGCGACATGTTCGGCGTATTAAACAGCTGAGAAGTCCGCAAAGCATAACAGACGTTGACGTTACAGTTACAGATAGCAAATATCTTATCTTCGCCGTCAATATTGGTAATCTGGTGGACGAAGCCGTTCTCCTCGGCAACCTTCATGATTTCCAACGCTTCCTCCCTGGTGATATAGCGTCCGCCTTTGTTGGTCTCTACCACGTAGTCCGCCATATCGCCCACAGCGATGCACCAGCCCTCCGGGTCATCCCCGCAGCCTTCTTCAAAGGTCTTGCGGGAACGGCGGCAGGAACAGGGGCTTGCCGCATATTTTCCATCATATTTGTCCAGCCAATGGGAAATATGCTCTACGGAGACAGATTGGTTCTCCATCTCGATGGCCTTCTCCACCGGAATCACGTGCATACCGATTCCGGCTCCGCCCGGCGGCACCATCGGCGTAACCTTTTCTAAGGGCAGACGGCTCATGCGCTCAAAGAAGCGCCCCATTTCCGGGTGCTCTTCCAGAAGGTCTGCATTCATATTAGCAAACTCTGCGCTTCCCGGAACAAACATGGGCAGCACATACTGCTTTTCATGCTGAGGATTCTCCCAGTTATATTCAATCAGCCCATTTACGGACATTTTCTGTAAAATATCCTCCAGGTACGCTTTGTCTTTGCCAGTGAGCCTTACCATATCCTCCAATGTGCGGGGCTTACGCTTGCCCATTTTCATAGCTATCTCTGCCATCTCATCGGTACAGATGGCGCTAAGTCCAATGTATTCCGGGGAATCTTTGCTTATTTTCTCCAGGCCCAGCACAATAGGGATTCTGTCTGTTATCATTTTCGCCAGTTTTGCAACTGGCTCCCGAAACGGTTCTTCGGGGTGGGGATTGGGAAATAATGGATCTGCCATGTCTCAGCCTCCTCTCCTGGTATTCTCTATTCAGCTCTTGCCATTGCATCCTTGAAGTCTTTCTGGTCAGTAAAGATTTCATTGGTATAAGGGTTCTTCTTCTGTTCTTTCGCGCGCTTGATGATTGCTGCTATGCAGACCACATTGACAATCAACGCCAATGCAGAAATCACGCCCTGCATCGTCGGGTCTGCCGCCTGAGGGCGCACTGCGGCATCCATCACGCCGTCCTGATAGAGCGATGGCAGGACCGCAAATCTGCCTTCATCCTGGAACAGCGGGAATACCTGTGCAAACATACACCACAGGGCCAATGTATTGGCACGGTTCTGGATCCAGCCCCCTTTGTTCCACAGCATTGCCGCAAAGGTGGGCGCCAACAGCAGAGCCACGCCGCAATACCAGGAATGGG
Organism: uncultured Lachnospiraceae bacterium; assembly: GCA_947565305.1. Lineage (GTDB taxonomy): Bacteria > Bacillota > Clostridia > Lachnospirales > Lachnospiraceae > Petralouisia. Next base: position 10,130 of record CANOFO010000063.1, read on the forward strand.
TAGGCAGGTTATTGTAAGTATAAGCAAAATTCCAGATATCATAAGCGATGATGAAGCACCATGTCATGTCCGGCCACAGCATATCTTTCTTGTCCTTAGAAGCGTAAATGCCCCACCAGCCCGTCATACAGAAGATATTGATGATTCCTGCGATACCGTTCACCCAGTTCCACCAGCCGCCGTACAGCCATACGTTCTCGGAGGAAAGCCACCAGCGGTCTCCCTGCTCAGCGAGCGCCATAAACCCACGGATTCCAGATTCAAAATCACTGCCCACGGCAATTAAAATATTGATTGCTACAATCGCAAAGGGAAATACCTTAAACCAATGCGTCTTGCCAACGCCCCATTTATATTTGAGCATCATGAATCCGATACAGCCAGCCGTTGCCGCATACAATTTCGCATAGTGGAACCAACTGTTCATATGTAAATACGTGTCATTTTCCAATGCCCACTGTGCACCTGTCGCCGCACCAATCTGGATGGCAATAAAATACACCGTCAATGCCGCCGGAAGTGCCAGAAAACAACAGATTCCTCCGATTTTTGAACGGCGCGCAACCTCGTTCACCAAAATCAGACTTACAAATACCAACAGCCACCCAAAAAGCTGCCAGCCTGCGCCATCTCCATACACCTGAAACATCATAATAATTACCCTCTTTCCTTTTAATTTTACTTGATTTATCTTGAGTCTGCCCACGCAGCTACTTGTTCACGCAGCCACTGCGCCCACTCCATAAACCCCTCTCCGTTCTTCGCAGAGATGGGAATTATCTTTGCCTGGGGATTCCTCATATGGATATATTCATGGCATTTATCCATATCAAAATCAAAATAAGGCAGCACATCTGTTTTATTGATGATCACCACATCACAAATGGAAAACATCAGTGGGTATTTCAAAGGCTTATCATCCCCCTCCGGCACAGAAAGAATCATTACATTCCGACATGCCCCTGTATCAAATTCTGCTGGGCATACCAGATTGCCCACATTCTCCAACACTACCAAATCAAGGTCTCTGGTATTAAATTCCAAAAGCCCCTGTCTGGTCATAGACGCATCTAAATGGCACATGCCCCCGGTATGCAGCTGGATAGCGCGCACACCCATATCTGCAATTGCCCGTGCATCAACATCAGAATCAATATCCGCTTCCATAATCCCTATCCTCATCTCATCCTTCAGCATGGAAATCGTTCTCTTTAACATTGTAGTCTTTCCTGCCCCCGGTGATGACATAAGATTCACAAGAAACGTCCCCTGAGCCTTTAACTCCTCTCTGAGCATTGCCGCATCCGCATCATTGTCTTCCAGAATGCTGCGCTTCACCTCAATTACCTTGAATTCTTTCATGTTCACCCTCTCCTGTTGGTTATACCAGTTATAAATATTGCTATTTTCATTATAAATCCATAGCTTGATAATGTCAATCATAGGTTTTTCTGGAATCTGGTATGTCCAGTTTGGCAGCTACAGTTCAGCCAGCCGAGATAAATCGGGGAAAATCGTGCTAAGTGCCCAATGGGTACGCACGAATTTTACACGATTTATTTCGGCTGAGGGAACGCCATTTCATGAGCAAAGTTAGCTGCAAAGCAGCGAGAAAGTGCCGTAGGCACCTTTGCGAATGGCGTGGGCTGAACTGTTATAAATTCTTAGTAATATCTAAAATCATATGTCTTGCACATTTTCCAGGCTGCTGTTATGATATCTGTAAGTACACAGAAATCAAAATGGAGGTTTTAAAGAACATGGACAAAATAATTGGATTTATCGGCGGCGGAAACATGGCAAGCGCCATCATTGGAGGTATCTTAAACTCCGGTCTCGCCGCAAAAGAACAGATAATTGCCACTGCAAAAACAGAGAAAACGCTCGTTTCCCTGCAAGAACGTTTCGGGATAACTGCCACTGCAGACAATAAGGCCGCTGCCAGACAGGCGGATATCCTCTTCCTTGCCGTGAAGCCTTATCTTTTTGGGGAAATCATTGCTGAAATTAAAGATAGTGTAAGACCGGAAACGTTAATCATTTCCATCGCTGCCGGACAGACCATCGAAAAAATTGAATGCGCATTTTCAAAAGAAATCAAACTCATACGCGCCATGCCAAACACCCCCGCACTGGTAGGCGAGGCGATGAGCGCTCTCTGCCCGAATAAGAATATTATAGACAATGACCTTACGGATGCCAAGGCAATCTTCCACAGCTTCGGCAAATGCGAAATTGTCCCAGAATCCATGATGGATACAGTGATTGGCGTCTCCGGTTCCTCACCCGCCTATGTATATATGTTCATTGAAGCCATGGCTGATGCCGCTGTTGCCGATGGGATGCCCCGGGCACAATCATACAAATTTGCCGCTCAGGCAGTTCTCGGTGCAGCAAAGATGGTGCTGGAAACCGGAACGCACCCCGGCATTCTCAAAGATGCTGTCTGCTCTCCCGGCGGAACCACTATAGAAGCAGTCGCAATGCTGGAACAGCAGGGACTGCGCAGCACAGTGATTGCCGCACAGCGCGCTTGCGTTCAGAAATCGAGAGATATGACTTAATGGAAAAAAGCGGGCAAGCCAATCTTGGAGGATTGGCTTGCCCGCTTTGCCGCACCGAGGACAATTGCAAAGCAATATCTTCTTTTTGATATCCTGATGTATTTATTTATTCAGCGACTCCTCCTGCAATTTATCAAACATTGCCATACACTCGTCTACCGAAGAACCGTTCAGCAGTTCTCGCACAATCCGGCAGGTATTGCCCCACTGTTCCATCTTAAGTGCCGCATTGGAAGCAAGTACATAGACATTTTCTTCAATTTTGTCATTCAGGGGCTTTAATGCCGGGATGCAGTCCACCTCTACATTTTTGGAGGGCGAAATCACCTTGTTGGTTTCTGTATAGACCTGCAGCGCTTCATCAGAGAGCACTACTTCCAGCATGTCTTTGGCATCTTGCAGATGTTCTGCCTCCACTCCAATTCCGAATCCAGTAATAGGTACCACTGGCATCTGACCATGGCTGCTGGGGAAACCAATCACCTGCATATTGAAACCCGGTTTCCCATAGGCGGTCTCTGTATTCGCCGCTCCCCAATATGCCATGACAATCGGCGTTTTCTGTGCCAGAAAATCATCTCCTTCCCCTTCAATCGCCTCACTGACATAAGCTTTCTTGGCATCAATATACTCTTTGTCTATCAACTCCTGAAGAAACTCAAAACCAGGACGCATGTAATCGCTGTACTTGCTCTCCCCACTGTTAAGCTTGGCTACCTCTGCCTCCGTATCCCCGCCATTATACATATCTGCAAATCCTTGCGCAAATACGAACGTTTCCAGCCACCAGCGGTTTGCACCAACCGGCGTCTCTATCCCGTTTTCCTTAAACACCCGGCAGCACTCCAGAAAATCTTCCGGCGTTTCCGGCAATTCAAGATTGTATTTATCAAACATGTCTTTATTGATAAACAAGCCATATGCCACCACTTCCTGTGGGATTGCTACCAGTTTTCCATTTACCGTATTAGCCGTCTTTACAACTTCCCGCAGATTCTCCACACAAGCAAGATCCGATAAATCCAAAAGCTTCCCTTCTTCGCCAAGAGTCTGCACGACGTCCGGGTTTAACAGATATAAATCGTCCATATTATTGCGCGCCCGGTCCAATGCTACATCATCATAAGTCTTATCCTGATAGTCTTCCGCCGTATAAGTCCTGTAGGCAACGTCCACTCCAAGCTGCTCTTCTGCCATAATTATCGTCTTATCAAATGCGCTTCTTGCCGTATTCTCTGCATTGGGCTCTGTCTTTTCCATAGGGCTGAATAAATTCACAACTTTCTTATCCTCTTCCTCCGGTATGATTATTTCATCATTCGGATTCCCCAGATCACACGCTGCCAATACCAATAACATGGACGCTGCCAGACTAACCGCCGTTAATTTTTTTGCCAGTTTTTTTGTTCTCATATTTTATTCCTTTCCTTTCACATATCTATTGATAACTTTCTTTAATAAGTCTACATCAATGGGCTTTGCCAAATGCACATCCATGCCTGCAGCTAAGGCCTCTTTCTCATCTTCCGCAAAAGCATTGGCTGTCATTGCTATGATAGGGATTTTTGCCGCATCGCTGCGATTTAACGCCCTGATTGCTTTCGTTGCATCATAGCCATTCATCACCGGCATCTGCACATCCATTAAAATAGCATCAAACTCACCTTCTTTGGCATGCTCAAACCTCTCTAACACCAATTTGCCGTTTTCAGCAACTTCACATTCCGCACCTTCCATACTCAAGATTTCCGACAGGATTTCCGCGTTAATTGCATTATCCTCAGCCGCAAGAAAATGTAAACCCTCCAGGCTGCTGTCCGCTTCCTCTTTCGGATCCGATGTCGCTTTTTCAGTTTCCTGCATCTCCAAAATCTTTTCTTTTAAGGCAGAAACAAAAAATGGTTTGCAGAGGATTCCGGTATTCTCCATTTCAGCTACGCTTTCCATTCCCTCCGCCTCGTATGATGCCAGAAACAGAATGGGGACTGCCGCCGCACATTCCCGAATCTGTTGGGCAGCAGAAATCCTGCCAAGTTCTGCCTCATCCCAATCCAACACAATCAGGTAGTATTTATCCTTATCACAATCCTTTATCATATCTAATGCTTCCTGTAAATCAGAAGCCGTATCTACCACTACCCCTGTATCCTTCATCAATACCCTAATATTTTCACATGTTTCCTGCTCACTGTCCACAACAAGGATGCGACCAATTCCTCTTTCCTGCCAAAACCGTTTATCGACCTGTTCTTCCGGTATGCGAAGTTCCAATTCTACTTTAAACAGGCTTCCTTTATCCACCTCGCTGGACACGTCTATCGTCCCGCCCATTAGTTCCACAATATTCTTGGTAATTGCCATGCCAAGACCCGTGCCCTGCACTTTATTGGTCGTGCTGTTTTCCGCTCTTGTAAAGGCTTCAAAAATCGTCTCCAGATATTCCGGCGTCATTCCATATCCATCGTCCTCCACCTCAATACGGATATGCTCAAATTGGTTTGAACGCTGCTTCATCCCTATGATGCGGAACCAGATATTGCCTCCCTCCTGGGTGTATTTAACAGCATTTGAAAGCAGGTTAATCAAAATCTGATTAATCCTCGTCTCATCGCCAAGCAGATACTCATGCTTAATCCCAGTCACTTCCACATGGAAACTCTGCTTCCTGCCTTCCGCCATAGGCCGGATAATCGCATCCACAGAAGATACAAGGTCATTCAAAGTAAAATTTCCCATATTCAGCACTACTTTACCGCTCTCAATCTTAGATACATCAAGAACATCATTGATTAAGCTCAGCAGATGCTGCCCGGAGGCTGTAATCTTCTTCGTGTATTCTCTTACCTTAGACGGATTTTCTGCCTCCAATGCAAGCAGCGACGTAAACCCAAGAACCGCATTCATGGGCGTTCGGATATCATGCGACATGTTGGAAAGGAACATCGTCTTGGAGTTGCTGGCAATCTGCGCTGCCTGCAGCGCTTCTGCAAGCTGTTTGTTATGCAGTTCCCTCTCTGCTTCCCGCTCCCTGCGTATTTTATTCTGCTTCCTCTGGCTAAGATAGTAAAGCAGTCCACAAAGGAAAAATGCTGTCAGCATTGCAACCACCACAATAAAAATATTATGGTTTACCGCCCTGCTCTCCTGCTGAATCGCCTCCACAGGCACATAGCCAATCAGATAAATAGACCCGTCATTTACCGCCCACATATAATTCAGAGATTGCTTTCCCCGAATATTGTGGTAAAATAAAATATTTTTGCCGCTCTCCAGGCAACTGTCAACTTTGTTCCTGAGTTCCCGCTCCCTGATATCATTGGCATGGTAAAAATCTTCCAGCATCCCAAACTCCTCCTGTATACCATAACGGTTTTCCGGCCTGCCGCTC
>CANOFO010000064.1 GCA_947565305.1 uncultured Lachnospiraceae bacterium
ACAAAAAGTGTCTGGAAAGCTAGCTTTCCATAGCACTTTTATGTGCAAAGTGTTTCCATCACTTTGTGATGGAAACCTTTTGGTACTATAAATTACAAAATGGGGAAACTCAAATAAAGTATATATTGAGAGAGAAACTGTTTTTGTAGGTTTCTCTCTTTTTTTCTTGTTCTGGAACGCTCTGGGAACTCTGTGGGCAATCTGCTGGAACACTTTGCAGTATATAATGTCATCAGTAAGCGGTCAAAGACCGTTTGAATAAATGATTGGAGGAATAGATTATGTATTTTGACGCTATTGCAAAAATTGTTGCAGAACGTACCGGCTGCGATGTAGCAACCGTAAAACCGGAGAGCAAGTTTTCTGATTTGGGGATTGATTCTCTTGACACAGTAGAGCTTTTGATGGAGTTGGAAGACGAAATCGGCATTGAAATTGAACTGGACGAAAAAATTGAAACAATTGATGATTTGGATAAGTTTATCCAGAGCAAGCAGGGTTAAAAGTTATGATTAAGTCAGAAATTTGTGAAATGCTGGGCATACAGTATCCAGTATTTCAGGGTGGTATGGCTTGGATTGCCGATGGTAGATTGGCCGCTGCCGCATCGGAGGGCGGCGGTCTGGGTATCATTGCAGCAGGAAATGCCCCGGGCAGTTATGTCAGGGAGCAGATTGCAGCTGCCAGGTCACTTACCGACAAACCCATAGGTGTGAATATCATGCTGCTGAGTCCTTTTGCGGACGAAATAGCGCAGATTGTAATAGAAGAAAAAGTAGAAGTTGTCACTACCGGGGCAGGAAATCCTTCCAAATATATGGAGCCGTGGAAGCAAGCTGGCATTAAGGTGATTCCGGTAGTGGCATCGGTTGCCCTGGCAAAGCTGATGACGCGCCTTGGCGCTTCCGCCCTGATTGCTGAAGGTGGGGAGAGCGGTGGTCATGTAGGTGAGCTTACGACGATGGTGCTGGTACCGCAGATTTGCGATGCGACTACGTTGCCCGTGATTGCTGCCGGAGGCATTGCAGACGGCAGAGGCGTGGCAGCAGCGTTTATGCTGGGAGCATGCGGCGTACAGATGGGAACGCGTTTTCTGAGCGCAGAGGAATGCAGCATCCATCCCACATACAAGGAGCGGATTATCAAAGCAAGCGACCTTTGCACAATGGTCACGGGTAAACGGCTGGGGCATCCTGTCCGCAGTTTGCGTACACAATTTGCCAGAGACTATGCAAAAGCAGAATTCGGAGGAGTGCCGGATGAAGAGTTAGAAGCGCTTGGAACCGGAGCCCTGCGCCTTGCCGTGCAGGAAGGCGATATGAAAAAGGGCTGTTTCCTTTCCGGGCAGATTGCGGCAATGGTGAAGAAAGAACAGCCCGCCGCTGAGATTATCAAGGAAGTAATGGAGGAGGCAGAGCCTATCCTTCTGAGGGCAGCGCAATGGGTAAAATAGCATTCGTTTTTTCCGGTCAGGGAGACCAGTACCCGGGGATGGGAAGAGAACTTGCAGAAAAATATCCGGAGGCGGCAGAAGTTTTTGCCATGTGCGACCGGCTGCGCCCCGGCACATCTTTCCAGTGTTTTGAAGGTTCAGAAGAAGAGTTAAAAGAGACAAAAAATACACAACCATGTCTGTTTGCATTTGAACTGGCAGCGGCTATGGTTTTACATAAGAAAGGGGTTTTGCCGGATTTTGCAGCGGGTTTTTCCCTCGGAGAGGTAGCAGCGGCTACATACAGCGGTATCTTTGGCCATGAAATAGGATTTCAGCTTGTATGCAGACGTGGGGAACTGATGCAGCTTGAAGCGGAGAAATTCGATACAATGATGGCAGCCGTTGTCAGGCTGACCGCAGAACAAGTGGAGGAAATCTGCCAACAATTTTCGGATGTATACGCGGTCAATTACAATGCACCTGGGCAGATAGCAGTCTCGGGTTTGTCATCGCAGATGGCAGATTTTACAACAGAAGTAAAAAAAGCCGGAGGCAGAACAATTCCGCTAAAAGTTAAAGGAGCATTTCATTCTCCGTTTATGGAGGGAGCGGCTCAGGCATTCGCAAAAGAACTGGTCGCAGCGACCTATGCAAAAGGCAGCGTAACGCTTTATTCTAATATGACCTCAGAGCCATACACGGATGATATCGTGCAGCTCATGTCAAAGCAGATTTGCAGCCCGGTTAAGTGGGAACAAATTATCCGCAATATGGCTGCCCAGGGGGCTGATACATTTATTGAAATAGGTCCCGGCAAGACGCTTTCCAATATGATTAAAAGAATCAGCCCGGAAGTGACGGTCTGCACCGTCGCAGAATATTTAGCGGAGGTAGAAACATGTTAAAGGGAAAGGTTGCAGTTGTGACGGGTGCATCCAGGGGAATCGGTGCGGCAATTGCCTGTAAATTATCTTCTCTTGGTGCAAATATTGCAGTGATTTATGCTGGAAATAATCTTGCAGCGGAAAAAGTATGTCAGAAATGTGTAGAAAATTATGGTGTCAAGGCAAAACCATATCAATGTGACGTATCTGACTTTGAAGCCGTCAAGCAGACAATGGCCGATATCAAAGCGGATTTTGGTACAGTGCATATTTTGGTCAATAATGCTGGGATTACCAGAGATGGTCTCTGTGCTATGATGAAAGAAAAAGACTTTGCTGCAGTAATTGATACTAATCTTAAAGGCGCATTTAATTTTACAAGAAATTGTATCGGCTTGTTTCTCAGGAACAGGGAGGGCTGTATCATCAATATTTCTTCGGTGGTGGGGCTGACCGGGAATGCTGGGCAGTGTAATTATGCAGCCTCAAAGGCAGGTCTGATAGGGCTTACGAAGTCTGTTGCCAAGGAACTTGCTCCCCGCGGGATTCGCTGCAATGCCATAGCCCCAGGGTTTATCCGAACAGATATGACGGAATCCCAGGAGGAGAATCCATTATTAGCAGCAGTTCCTTTAGGAAGGATGGGCGAACCCTCGGATATAGCGGAGGCGGTAGCTTATCTTATATCGGCAAACTATGTAACTGGTGAAGTGCTGCGCGTGGACGGCGGCATCGCTATGTGACAGGCAGAATCGCTGCCTGTGTGGGCGGCAGTTCTATGTAAGGAGAACGAATATGAGTGAAAATAGAAGAGTTGTTGTCACCGGGCTCGGTGCCATTACCCCGGTAGGCAATAATGCAGGAGATACATGGGAAAGCCTGAAAAATGGCAAAAATGGTATCGGCAATATTACCCTTTTTGATACGGATAAATATAAGGCGAAGCTCGCCGCAGAGGTAAAAGGTTTTGAACCGAAGGAATATCTGGAAGTCAACGATGTCCTTCGTACTGACCGCTATGCGCAGTTTGCGGTAGCGGCAGCGCAGCAAGCAGTGGATGAGAGCGGCGTGGAAGGAACTGTGGAGCCGGAGCGTTTTGCTGTTCTCTTTGGCACAGGGATTGGCGGAATTGGTACCTTTGAGAAAGAGCATACTAAACTTATGGAAAGAGGACCGCGCCGTGTGTCCCCGCTTTTCGTTCCTATGATGATTGCCAACATGGCGGCGGGCATGATTGCCATCCGCCATGATTGCCGCGGAACGGCCATGCCAGCGGTTACCGCCTGTGCTTCTGGTTCCAATGCAATCGGTGAGGCTATGCGCATGATTCGTCATGGCTACGCGGATGCCGTTATCACCGGGGGCGCGGAAGCAGCGATAAATGCATCCGCAGTAGCCGGATTTGCAAATATGCTGGCGCTGTCGGCATCTGAGAATGCGGACGAAGCCTCATTGCCTTTTGATAAACGCAGGGGCGGGTTCGTCATTGGTGAAGGTGCGGTTGCACTGGTCTTGGAGGAGTATGAACATGCCAAAGGGCGTGGGGCAAAAATTTACGGTGAGGTCTGCGGTTATGGCTCCACCTGTGATGCGTACCATATTACTGCGCCCCATCCAGAAGCCAGAGGTGGCGCCCGGGCGATGACCGATGCTATGGAAGAGGCCGGATACAGTGAAGAGGATGTTGTATATGTAAATGCGCATGGAACTGGTACGCCGATGAATGATGTCGTGGAAACGCTTGCCATCAAGAAAGCGCTGGGTGAGAATTCTGCCAGGAAAGCATATATCAGTTCCACCAAATCAATGACCGGGCATATGCTTGGCGCTGCAGGAGCGTTGGAAGCATTGGCTTGTCTGCAGGCTTTGCGTGAAGGCATCGTCCCGCCGACCATCAATCTCTTGGAGCAGGATGAAGAGTGTGACCTGAACTGTGTACCAAATACTGCGGTAAAAGCTGACATTACACTGGCGCTGTCCAATTCTCTTGGATTTGGCGGACATAATGCCTGTCTGGCTTTTAGAAAGGTGTAAGTATGAATGAGACAGAGATTCGCAAATATGCAGGGCTGATGCAGGAACTTGGGCTTACCGGTCTGGAGATTACGGAAAACGATAAGGTTGTGCGCCTGGAACGTGCGCTTCCCACCGTGGCAAAGGAAGTGGTGGCTGTACCGGAAACTGTTTCTTCGTCTGTGTCCAAGGCAGATAAAGAAGCAGACAGCACAAAAGATTATCTCAGCGTAAAATCTCCAGTAGTTGGCGTGTTTTACGCTGCACCGGCGGAGAATGCCGCCCCCTATGTCGCTGTTGGCGACCATGTAAAGAAAGGGCAGACCCTCTGCATCGTAGAAGCAATGAAATTGATGAATGAAATCACTGCCGAGGAAGACGGCATCATTGCGGAAATCTGTGTGACCAATGACCAGGTGGTCGAATTTGGCACTGAATTGTTCCGCATTAAGAGGTGAGACCATGAATAGAGAAGAAATTATGAAAATATTGCCGCACAGGGAGCATATGCTCCTGCTGGATGAGGTGGAGGAAGAAGATGGCGTTGCTGTCGGGCATTATAAGGTCCGCGGCGATGAATTTTTCCTGCAAGGTCATTTTCCGGGCAATCCCATAGTTCCTGGCGTGATTCTTTGTGAGATTTTGGCGCAGTCAGCATGTGTGCTCCTGCAGGAGGCGATGGACGAGGGGAAACTTCCCGTTTATACAGGACTCAATCATGTAAAATTCCGTTCCCCAGTCAGACCTGGCGATATGATTGAAACGCAGTGCTTTATCAAACGCTCAAAGCATCCGTTTTACTTTGCGGAAGGGACAGTTACGGTGGATGGGAAAATCTGTGTATCGGCTGAATTTTCTTTCGCAGTTATGGGAGAGTAGCTATGTTTTCAAAAATATTGATTGCCAATCGCGGCGAAATTGCCGTGCGCATCATACGCGCCTGTAAAGAAATGGGCGTTGCCACGGTAGCAGTGTATTCCGAGGCAGATAAAAATGCCCTCCATGTGGCACTGGCGGACCAAAGCTATTGTATTGGCAGTCCCGAGGCTTCGGAAAGCTACCTGAATGAGGAGCAGATTATCAGCGCAGCCATTCTGGCGGGAGCCCAGGCAATCCATCCGGGATATGGATTTCTTTCTGAAAATGCCCATTTTGCGCGGCTCTGCCGCAGAAACGGTCTGGTGTTTATCGGGCCCGACCCGGAAGATATGGAGAGGCTCAGCGATAAAGCCGTTCTCAAAGAGCTAATCCGGGATACCGGGCTTACGGTTATCCCTGGCACGAAAGCGGTGATGTCTTTGGAAGAAGCAAAGCAGGCTGCCGCCCAGATTGGCTATCCAGTTATGCTTAAGGCATGTGCCGGAGGCGGAGGACGTGGAATTCGCCTGGTTCAAAGAGAGGATGATTTAGAGGAATCATACTTGCAGGCGACCAGTGAGGCGCTGCAGGCGTTTGGTGACGGGAGCGTGTACCTGGAAAAATATATTTTTCCAGCGAGGCATGTGGAACTGCAGATTCTTGCTGATGAGCAGGGGAACGCCGTCTGCCTTGGCGATCGGGACTGTTCTCTGCAGAGGCGCAACCAGAAGCTGATTGAGGAGACTCCCTCTCCCGCCATAGGGACAGAACAGAGAAAGAACATTATGGCGCTGGCGGTGGAGGCAGTTAAGAAAATTGGTTATGTGGGAGCAGGGACGTTAGAGTTTTTGTTGGATAAGCGTGGAAATTTCTGGTTTATGGAGATGAATGTCCGTTTGCAGGTGGAGCATTCCGTCACCGAGATGCTGACCGGCATAGACCTCGTGAAATGGCAGATTCGCATTGCCGCGGGAATTGCCATAAATTTCACGCAGAAAGATATCCGTATGCAGGGGTCAGCCATTGAATGCCGTATCAATGCCGCCAGCTGTGGGACGCTTGAGATGCTGCATATCCCGGGCGGTCCTTCGGTAAGATTTGATACTTATCTGATTGCTGGGACTGTCGTTTCCCCCTATTATGATTCCTTGTTGGGGAAGTTGGTAGTATTTGCCAAGACCAGGGAGGAGACGTTGCGGAAAATGCGGGCATCCCTGTGTGAACTGGTGATTGACGGTATTTCTACCAATATAGAAGAACAGCTTCATATTGTGGAAGATGAGAGGTTTACATCTGGAAAGTATGATTTAACTTTTATGAGAAATATATGATAAAAAGATTGAAGATATTTTATATAATTTTAATTTAATGTTTTAAAATAGGTGATGAGATGGCTTTGATAAATTTTTTAAAACCTAAAAACCAGTTAGAGGAAGGCGGGCGTACAGCGGCTCTCATACAGGGAGATGAAGGGGAACCGGAAAAAAAGTGCCCTAACTGCCACAAGGATATTCCCTTGAGCCGTCTATGGGCAAACCGCCTGGTCTGCACGTGTGGATATCATTTCCGCATGAAAGCGCGGCAGCGGATAAAAATGCTTGTGGATAAAGACAGTTTTCAGGAATTGTTTGCGGAAATGAAAGCGGGAAATCCTCTCAACTTCCCCGGCTATCAGGAAAAGGCAGAGAATGTCCGTGCTGCGAGCGGTGAAGAGGAAGCGGTGCTCTGTGGCCTGGCTAAAATTGGCGGGCAGGATTGCTGCCTGTTTGTCATGGATCCCTATTTTATGATGGGAAGCATGGGAAGCGCTGTGGGCGAAAAAATAACTTTGTTATTTGAATATGCCGTGAAGCATCGCCTTGCAGTTATCGGTTTTACGGTCTCAGGCGGCGCCAGGATGCAGGAAGGGCTGCTGTCGCTGATGCAGATGGCAAAGACGAGCGCGGCAGTAAAACGCCACAGCGATGCCGGGCTGCTGTATCTTGCCGTGCTCACAGACCCCACGACAGGCGGCGTCACAGCAAGCTTTGCCATGGAGGCTGACATCATTCTTGCAGAACCGGGGGCAACGGTCGGCTTTGCCGGGGCAAGGGTCATCGAACAGACAACCAGGAAATCTTTGCCCAAAGGATTTCAAAAGTCTGAATTTGTGTTGGAACATGGATTTATCGATGCCATAGTTGTCCGTGCAAACCAGAAGAAGATGTTGGCAGAACTTCTGAAAATGCATTATGGAGGGTGATATTTTGAGCCTGATACCTTATAACAGAGTAAAACTTGCCCGTGACAGTGAAAGACCCACAGGGCTAGATTATATCAGACATATTTTTAAAGGATTTATGGAATTTCACGGTGACCGCCGGTTTGCGGACGACCATGCAGTTGTCGGCGGCATTGCCAGACTGGGAGGAAATCCTGTCACGGTGATTGCCATTGAAAAAGGACATACGGCGAAGGAGCGCGCTTACCGCAACTTTGGCGCAGCCCACCCCGAAGGTTACCGCAAGGCGCTGCGCCTGATGAAACAGGCAGAAAAATTTGGCAGGCCAATTGTATGCTTTATTGATACTTCCGGCGCCTATTGCGGGATTGGCGCGGAGGAGCGCGGGCAAGGGCAGGCGATTGCCGAAAACTTAATGGAGATGTCTACGCTCTGCGTACCAGTCATTTCGATACTGATAGGCGAGGGCGGCAGCGGCGGGGCGCTCGGGCTTGCCGTTTCTGACCGTGTATGGATGCTGCAGAATGCGGTGTATTCCGTGATTTCCCCGGAGGGATGTGCCAGCATTCTCTGGAAGGACGCATCCAAGGCGGAAATTGCGGCGGCCAGACTGAAGCTTACGGCAGAGGATGCTAAGAGCCTTGGTGTGATTGAGCGTATCTTATCGGAAGACAATATTGGAAAAAAAGAATTCTATGAGCGAATCCGTACACTTTTAATAGAAGAAATCGGCGAGCTGTCAAACGACCTCGATTTGGTAGGCAAACGTTATGAACGTTTTCGCCGTATTGGTGCAGATGTGGTAAATAAGGAGTAATTATGGGCATATATCAGAGATTTTGTAAGGAAGTAATGGACAGTCAGGGCAATTTAGAGAAATTTGCGCTCAAATATCCTGAGAATTTTAATTTTGGCTATGATGTTGTGGATGTGATTGCAGAGGAAACACCCGATAAAACGGCGATTGTCTGGTGCAATACCGAGAATGAGGAGCATATCTTTACGTTTTCTGATATCAGAACGTACAGCAATCAGATAGCAAATGTATGGAAAAAGGCTGGGATTGCCCGGGGCGACAGGGTAATGGTAATTTTAAAGCGTCATTATGAATACTGGTTTGCCGCAGTGGCGCTCCATAAGCTGGGGGCGGTGATGATTCCTGCCACCCATATGCTGACGGAGAGCGATCTGGTATACCGCCTCAAAGCCTCCAAGGCAAAAGCCATTGTGTGTACTCCACAGGATGAAGTTCCTAATAAAATTAAATCTGCACTTGATAAATGCAAAATGTCTGCGCAATTATGGTGTGTGCAGAAAGATGTAGAAGGGTTTGAAAATCTTACGGCAAGAATGGCGGAATCTGGCAGCGAATTTTTCCGCATGGAAACGTTAGCTTCAGATCCGATGATGATATATTTTACCTCCGGTACGACCGGTTACCCCAAAGGCGTCATCCATGATTACACCTATCCCCTGGCGCATATTGTGACCGCCAAGTACTGGCAGCAGGCAGAGGACGGCGGTTTGCATTTTACGGTAGCAGAGACTGGCTGGGCGAAAGCATCCTGGGGAAAAATATATGGTCAATGGCTCGTTGGCAGTGCAGTCATGGTGTACGATTTTGACAATTTCGACCCCAAACAGCTGACATCTGTCATTAACCGCTATAAAGTGACCTCTTTTTGTGCTCCGCCTACCGTTTACCGTTATCTGGTCCGCAAGGGGATTCCAGATATGCCCACTTTAAAACATGCCTCTACTGCAGGTGAAATGCTGGCGCCAGAGGTGTTCCGCAAATTTACGGAACGCACCGGACTGCCGCTTTGCGAGGGTTATGGTCAGACGGAGACTACACTGCTGATGGCAAATTTCAAAGGCAAAGAAGCTGTAGAAGGTTCCATGGGAATGATATCTCCCTTTTACAACATCGAACTGCGCGATAAACATGGGAATCCTGTGCCTGTCGGCGAGATTGGAGAGGTTGTGATTGTGCCGCCGGAAAACGGCAGACAGCCTGGAGTCTTTACGGCATATCTTGACAATGAAAAACAGTATCGCCATGTGTGGCGCGGCGGCGTGTACCATACGGGCGATGCCGCATATATGGACGAAAATGGGTATTATTGGTTTCATGGACGTTTTGACGACATTATCAAGACGGGGGGATTTCGCGTGGGACCTTACGAAGTGGAAAATGTCCTGATGGAGCATCCGGCAGTCGTGGAGTGCAGTGTCATTGGCGTCCCGGATAAGTTTAGAGGTCAGGCAATTAAAGCGCTTATTGTCCCCGGCGGGAAATATGTGCCCTCAAAAGAGCTTGAATTGGAAATCAAGGAATTCTGTAACCGGCAGCTGGCAGAATACAAATGGATTCGTATGGTGGAGTTTGTGCAGGAGATGCCCAAAACTATCAGTGGCAAGATACAGAAAAGCGTACAGCGGAATCAATAATCAGCATGATTTTGCAGACCGCTCATTAGTGAATACGGAAAATTCCAAAAATAGATAAAGATGGCATTTCTTTCTGAAATATAGTATAATTCTTGGCATGGAGCCCGGATGTTGTTCATAGGCTCTGGTATAGCAACATGAAGTTTGGGATTATATTGTATTTGTGGCAGGGAGATGACATGAAGAACCATTTAGAACATATGGAGGATATTCTTGGGCAGAATATCAGTGGATTTCACGAGTATAGCCTGTCAGAACCAGTTCATCTGAATTATGTAAGCCAAAATCTCTGTGATATGACAGGGTATACAATGGATGAACTGCTGGATGAACAGGAAGATAAATATGCCCTGTTGGTACATCCTTGTGACCGGAAAGCATACTTAGAATTTATAAATAATCTGAAATCGAAAGAACAGACGCTTACATGCAAATACCGCCTTATGAAAAAAGAAGGGGCGTTTGTCTATGTAAGCGATACTGTCACGTCAAGAAAATTGGCTGACGGCAGCATGGCAGGAGATTCTGTGCTGACCGATATCACCGATATTATCAACGAAAACAGCAATCTGCAGTTTCTGAATGAGGCAATTCCCTGTGGATTTATTAAGTATAGCTGCCAAAAGCAGCCCAAAATTTCATATATTAACAAGCAGATGATGGCTCTTTTGCGTTTTCCTAAAGTTCGGGATGGCGAACTTGACTATCTTGAATTGTATAAAGAAGATATATTTTTAATGATTCCTATGCAAGAACGGCATAAATTTGCAAAATGTTTAAAACAGGTATATTCTTCTTCCGTTCCTGTTGCCGGTGAGATGACGCTGCTTCGCTGCGATGGAACGAAAGCCCGCGTCTTTGGCTGGATTACAAAATGCACAAATCAAGAGGGGAGAGAGGAGTTCCAGAGCGTCTGTGTTGATGTGACGGAGAGGCATCAGGCAAAGAGAGAAAAAGAAACCAAACAGTACCTCAAGGCATTGACGGATGTCTATGATAAGATTTTTGAGTATGATTTTGCAGCAGGTACCGTGAAATGCCTTTACAGCGGCGGTTCCCCCATGTTTCGTTGGCTTGAGAATGTCTCCATGCAGATGGAGGAGGCAACGAACAGATGGGTAGCGGATTCGGTGATTCCAGAGGACCGTGAAGCTGTCCTGCAGTTCTTTTGCAAATTCTGCCGGAAAGAGCTGTATAAGTCCGGGGAAAAACCGCCGCAGATTACCTACCGTTCGCAATCCTCAGTCGGAGAAGTGAAACAATATAGCGGGATTTTTATAAAAATGAATGAATCCGTCAGTTTCTATTGCTGCCGCTGCCTGGCTGATATGCAGGAAGCAGATGCACTGAGGGACGAGAATACTTTTCTGAAAGAAAATATGCAGGAATTGGTGGAGCGTTTTACGGACGGTGTCGCTGCGTTTCAGCTGAAGGATGGGTTTGTAACTCCATTATATGCCAGCGAAAATGTCTGTGAGTTTTTTGGATTTGCTGAAGACGAGTGGCTTTCATTGATGGAAAAGGGTGCGTCGTACAAAGATTTTACGGCACATAGCAGCACAGCTTATGAGGATTTTACAGAACTTCTGGAGAATGGTGAGGCAGAATTTGCCTATTTTGACCTTAAAACGCAGACAGAGCGTAAGGTTAAGGCAATCTGTTCACAGAAGTCGCCGGATGAATCTTTGCCGAGATATGTTATGCTCTATCACCTGGATGCCAGAGAGCCTGCAGAGAATGAGGGGAAGGTTGTAAAACCAGCTGTCTCCATCCGTACATTTGGATATTTTGATGTCTTTGTGGGAGAAAAGCCCATAGCTTTCCGCAATAAGAAGGCCAAAGAATTATTTGCCTTGCTGGCAGACCGCCGCGGCGGCTATATCACTTCGGAGGAGGCAATCAGCTTTTTATGGGAGGATGAGCCGGTAAACCCGGTGACGCTCTCGAGATACCGCAAAGTGGCGCTGCGCCTGAAAAATACCCTGGAGGAATATGGGGTCTCAGAAGTCATGGAGACAGTGGACGGCAAACGCCGTATTGTTACGGAAAAGGTAAAGTGCGACCTGTACGATTATCTTTCCGGTGAGGAAAAATATGCGCAGCTTTTTAAGGGAAGTTACCTCAATAATTATAGCTGGGGGGAAAATACCCTGGCGGAGCTTGCCGGAGATATATTATACTGAATGTGTGCAGACAATTCTCCTGACCGGAACCTAATGGGTAAGGGCATTCAGTGTAAAATATCCTTTTCACCATGGAATCAGAAATAAAGGATAGATTTAACTATTTAGAATAGGAGCGTAATATGGATATTGCCAGAAAACAGATAATGGAACAGAATGAAATTTCCCAGATATATACATTTGCCTTAGGGAAAATACCACAGAAGGTCCTGGTTGAGGGCAAAAGCAGACATCTTCCGGTTGCCATTACCCTCCATGGCGGACCGGGTTCGCCCATCCCATTTTCTGTGGGCTGCAGGGGCATGTTTCCTGAATTTACAGACCGTTTTATTATGGTTTATTGGGACCAGCTGGGCTGCGGCATCAATGACTATAAATTAAAGGAAGAATTTACAATTGAATCTTTTGTGGAGATGACAGCTGATTTGATTGCAGAAGTGAAAAAGTTGTTCCCGGACAACAAGCTGCTGCTTTTTGGCATGTCCTGGGGGAGCGTGCTGGCGTTAAAGGTCCTGAAGAAAGCAGAAGGGCGTGTCGCTGCTGTCATTACCTGGGGCCAGGCGCTCCGCAAGTTATTTTTAAATGAGGAAGTATATGCGGCATTGGAACAAGCGGGGCTGGCGGAGAAGAAGATGCAGAGAATCCGGGCAATGAGAGCGGAGAATCTTGACGATAAAGATTTGAAACTTCTTACAGGGAGCGTCCGCAAATATACGGATGGCTACACCAACAAAAAGGGAGAGCAGGTGCCCATGCTTCCAGTTGTAAGAGGCTTGCTTGCAAGTGAAGATTATACAATCAAGGATTTTAAAGCGATTATGGTAAATGGCACTGCCACCGCTAAAGGCCTGCTGCGGGAACTTCTGCAGTTAGACCTGACGGAGGAATTATTGGCAGTGAATATTCCATATTATATTCTGCAGGGCGATACGGACATTGTGACATCCACAAAAGTGGTTCAGAGGGAAGTGGAAGCGTCCGATAATCCGAACCTGCATGTGAAAGTCATAGAAAATACCGGGCATATGCCAGGCAAAGCAGGTATAGAGGCAGTACTTGAGACATTAATAAAGGCGATAACGTCTTTACCAGCCCAATAGTGTTTTCTGTTTTTTGGCATAATAGGCAAGCCCTATAATATCTGCCAGAAACCAGCCGATTGGCACTGACCACCAGATTCCTACAACGCCGACAGCGGGGATTGCGGAAAGTGCATATGCCAGTATCACGCGTGTTCCCAGGGAAAAGATGGTAAGGACGACTGACATGCCGGGTTTGCCCAACGCTCGGTAAAGTCCATACAGCAAAAACAGACAGCCGATTCCGCAGTAAAATATCCCTTCAATCCGCAGATAGCGCATACCTTCTGCCACAATGGCAGTTTCCGTGGCATCCACAAACAATAACATCAGCGGGCGGGCAAAAATGCAGACCAAAGCGGAGACCGTTATGCAGAAAATCAGCGCTGCCATGACCGCGCCGCGCAGACCTGCGCGGATACGAGCTTCTTTTCTGGCTCCATAATTCTGGGCAATGAAAGTGGAAAAAGCATTGCCAAAATCCTGTACGGGCATGTAGGCAAAAGCGTCAATCTTGACGGCGGCGGCGAATGCTGCCATCACCGTGGGACCAAAGCTGTTGACCACGCCCTGTACCATGAGGATGCCCAGATTCATGACAGACTGCTGGACGCAGGTCAGCAAAGAGAAATTGGCGATTTCCCTCATGCAGCCTTGCCGGATTCGGAAATCTTCTTTTTTAAACTTCAGGCAGGGCACACATATCAGGCTATAGAGGGCGATGCCGATTCCTGAAATATACTGAGCCGCCACAGTAGCCGCTGCCGCGCCTGCTACGCCCCAACGAAAACCGATGACAAACCATAAATCAAGCGCGATGTTTAACAGGGCGGATACCGCAAGGAACACGAGCGGCACCACCGAGTTACCGATGGCGCGCAGCAGGGAAGCAAAATAATTATACAGGAAGGTGGCAAAGATACCACAGAAAATGACAATGAGGTAGCTGCGCATTTTAAGCCACACTTCGTCAGGCACTTGCAGGAATACCTGGATTTTGTTTAGAAAAAGAAACGTGAGGGCATTCAGCAAAAGTGTCAGAAACAAAATTAGTGTAAACGATGCACAGATTCCTTCTTTCAGCCCTTTTTCATCCCTCTCTCCGAAGCGCATGGAAAATAAAGTTCCGCTTCCCATACATAATCCTAAGAGGATGGAAGTCAGGAAAGTCATCAGTGTAAAAGAAGAGCCTACCGCAGCCAGGGCATCCGGACCAAGGACGCGGCCGACAATCAATGTGTCAGCGATATTGTAGCATTGCTGCAGCAGGTTGCCCACAATCATTGGCAAGGCAAAACGCAGCATGGATTTCATTGCCGGGCCCTGCGTCATATCTACGTTCATGCTGTACCTCCATTAGCAAAGTGTCTCGTTGCTGTTCGTTTCTCAGATTCAGGTGTATTATATACTATTTTTCGTGATAATCCAATTATTTTGAAAAGCTGTTAACAATATAAGATTTTGCGCCGATATAAGGTATAGCTAGCATTAGGATAGGGAAGTCCAAATTTTATTCAAAGGAGTGATGAGTATGAGTCAAGGTTATTCACAATTATTTCAGGGTCTTTCAACCGGAAGCGGATCGGGGAATACAAATTTTCTTGCAGATTATGCCAGTCTTAAGAGCGGCAGTTATGGTAGGCTGATGAAAGCCTATTATGGTGGAGGACAGAGTTCAAGTACAGTGTCGTCCGGCTCGAAAGCCAAAACAAATAATATTCTCGAGCAGATTCTTGAAGAGCGGAGGAATCCCAAGGTTTCCGAAGATGTGAAAGAGGCGAATGCCAATCTGACAGCAGGGATTCCGACTCTGAAGAGTGCTGTGTCAGCTTTACAGAACGATAATACTTATACAGATACGCAAGGGCAGAATGGGCAAAGTGGACAGAATGCGACAGACAAAGTAGTTTCTGCAATGAAGAACTTTGTATCTCAGTATAATGATGTTGTGAATGCAGCAAAACAATCCACATTGTCAAACAAAACAGCTTATATAGCCAATATGATGAAAACCTCGAAAGCAAATGCAGATGAGCTTGCGGAAATTGGCGTAACGATCAATGCAAATGGAACGCTTCAATTTAATGAGGGCAAGATGAAAGCGACAGGTATCTCTAAAGTGCAGGAGATGTTTTCAAGCAAGGACGCTATGAGTTATGGTTCTACGGTTATGTCGCGTCTTCAGTTTGCAGGTATTGCCTCCGGCGTTACAGACAGTACCGAGAAAGACAATACGGCAGGTTCCAATGCAGCTGGACTTAAGGCTGACAGCGAAGCGCTTGCATCGGATAAATTGTACGAAAAGATCAAGGACAAAGACGGCAATATGGTATACGATATTGACAAAATTCTTTCCACAGCCAAGAGTTTTGTCAACAATTACAATGGTATGTTTGACGCCGCCGAATCCAGCACGAATTCCGGTGTATTAGCAAATTTAGCTAAAATCAGAGAAAAAACAACGCAAAATACGAATGTATTAAAGCAGTTTGGAATTAATGTGGATGAAAAGGGCAGATTGAAGATTGATGAGAACACATTTAAGAAATCAGATATGTCCCAGGTGCAGAAATTCTTTAAAGATTATGGTTCTTCCATTGCTACCAACGCATCGCTTGTAGATTATTATACAACTACCAAGGCAAATGCAGCCAGTGGCTATACGTCATCTGGAACATATGGCGTACAGGGAAGTTCCCGATTTGCTGATTCCATCTAATTAGTTTTGAGGAAGATAAGAATA
>CANOFO010000065.1 GCA_947565305.1 uncultured Lachnospiraceae bacterium
GCACAAATAAATACAAACGCTGCTCCATATGTTACAGCCAGAAGTATTTCTATGCATTCCATAGGAGGAAGGCAAATGCGGAGCATTTCCTGAATGCCTTCCGACGAAATGGCAGGGGGCGCAAAGCGTCGCGTGCCAATACCATTAACGAACATGTATGCTTTCGCAACCGGCTTATATTCGCCATCCATGGCTCAAATAAGCCTTTTCCAAACATCGTGTTTGGAAATTGCTTACTATAGACGGAATGCCAAGAAATACTAACTGACTGAACAAGTCGCTGCTTTTTGTACCCATTTGTGCAAATCGCCAGTATCATATTTATTTCCAGTCTTTTGACACCCTAATCCATATAGGAAACTACTCCGCATTTTCTGCAATGAAAATTAATGATATGTAGAACGCAGATTTGTATAAAAAAAGAAAAATGCTTCACCCTAATGGTAAAACCACCAGGAGGAAGCTATGTATAAAAATGAAGAAATCAATGTATTAAAGGAAACCAGGAAAAATGCAGCCATGGCGGTGAATGCCATTGATGCGCTGATGGGAAAGATTTACAATCAGGAATTTGCCTATGAATTGACAGCTGAGCGAGAGCGTTTCCGCGATTTTGAGCGAAAAGCAGAGGCTGGGCTGTGGGAGCATGGATTGGTGAGCCGGGATTCCGGCATACAGAAAGCGATGCTGTGGGGTTCCATTCAGGCAAATACGATGCTGAATATCAGCACCAACCATGTGGCAGACATGGTGATTCAGGGAAATGTCAGAGGAATTACGGAACTTATGAAAACAAAGCATAATAACAAGGCAAGCGGCAGTTTTGCCAATGAACTTGCCGAGGAACTGATGGATTTTGAAGAAGAAAACATTGAAAGGCTGAAACGGTTTCTGTAAAAGTGGGGGAAATCAATGGAAGGATTAGTAAGAATTAACAAATATCTGAGCGAGGCGGGGGTTTGTTCCCGCAGGGAAGCGGACCGGCAGATAGAGATGGGGCGCGTATCTATCAATGGCAGGATGGCAGTGGCGGGAGATAAAGTTTCTCCCTTGGATGTAGTTATGTTTGGGAAGGAAAAAGTTTCCAAAGAAGAGGAGATAATTCTGCTGGCAGTGAATAAGCCGACCGGGATTGTGTGTACTGCTGAGAAGCGCGAAAAAGATAACATTGTGGATTTCTTGGATTATCCCAAACGTATTTATCCCATTGGGCGGCTGGATAAGACCTCACATGGACTGCTGTTGATGACAAATCAGGGAGATTTGGTAAATAAGATGATGCGCAGCGGGAATTATCATGAGAAAGAATATATTGTCAAAGTAAACCGTGATGTCACAAATGAGTTCCTGCAGGGAATGGCGAAAGGCGTGTATTTGGAAGATTTGGCAGCGACAACCAGACCCTGCAAGGTGGAAAAGGTGGCGAGGCGTACGTTCCGCATTATCCTTACCCAGGGGATGAACCGGCAAATCCGTAGGATGTGCGAGGTATTTAATTACCGTGTCATGGATTTGAAGCGGGTGCGCATCATGAATATCTGTCTGGGAGATTTAAAAGAAGGCGCTTACCGCAAGGTAACAGAGGAAGAATGGCGTGTGCTGCAGGAGCAGATTAAGGATTCGAAAGGATGAGTTATGGACAAGAATCAAGCTGAATCAAAGATAAAAGAGCTGAAGAGTGAGTTGGAATACCATATTGACCGCTATTATAATCAGGACAATCCTGAAATCAGCGACCACGAATATGATATGAAAATGCAGGAATTGAAGAAGCTGGAACAGGAATTTCCAGAACTTGTCACTGCTGATTCTCCCACACAGAAAGTAGGCGGCACGGCAAAGCGGGAGGCGGGGGTGCTGGTGCGCCATAACGTGCCTATGCTGAGCCTGCAGGACGTATTTTCCAGGGAAGAAGTGGAACAATTCGTGGAGGAGATGCAAAAACAGCTGGAGGAGCCGGAATTTGTCGTGGAGTACAAGATTGACGGTTTATCTATGGCGCTCCGTTACGAACAGGGAGAACTGGCGTTGGCGCTGACGCGTGGAGACGGCGTGAACTTTGGTGAGGATGTGACTGCCAATGCCAAGGTAATTCCAGACGTAAAGAAAAAATTAAAAGAACCGGTGGAGTATCTGGAAATCCGTGGGGAAGTCTATATGAAGGACCGAGATTTTATGCGGGTCAATGAGATACAGGAATTAAATGGTAAAAAGGTGTTTGCCAATCCCAGGAATTGCGCAGCAGGGACGCTGCGCCAGCTGGACAGCAAGGTCACCAGGGAGCGTGGGCTCTCCATGTTTGTGTTTAATATCCAGCAGATTCGGGGAATGGATATCACAACGCACACCCAGGGATATGAATACCTGAAGAAAAATAAAATCCCTGTCATCGATGATTATCGGGTATGCCGAACCAAAGAGGAAGTCTGGGACGCCATCTGTGCCATTGGCGACAACCGGGGGAATCTGGGGTATGACATTGATGGCGCAGTCGTCAAAATTAATTCTCTGGCGGACAGGCAGAAGCTGGGAGCCACATCGAAAGTTCCCCGCTGGGCAGTGGCATACAAGTATCCGCCGGAAGAAAAAGAGACAACGCTTCTGGATATTGAATTGTCTGTCGGGCGGACAGGAAGGATTACGCCCACCGCCATTTTTGAGCCGGTGCGTCTGTGCGGAACAAGCGTGTCAAGGGCGACATTGCACAATCAGGATTTTATTGATGAGCTGGATATCCGTATCGGGGACAGGATTCAAGTATATAAATCAGGTGAGATTATCCCCAAAGTCCGCAAAGTATTAAAAGAAAAGCGGCCGCAGGGGACGCAGCCTTACCGTCTGCCCGAGTTCTGTCCGGTGTGCGGCGCAAAGACCCAGCGGGAGAAAGATACGGCGGATATCAAATGCACTTCCCCCAATTGCCCGGCGCAGTTAGAACGCCATATTATCAATTTTGTGGGCAGGGCAGCCATGGACATCAAAGGTTTTGGAACAGTGTATGTGGAAGAACTGGTGCGTCTGGGATATCTGAAAAATATTGCTGATATCTATCTGTTAAAAGAGCATCGCGATGAGCTGGTTGAACAGGGGATTATCGGCAAAGAGAAAAATACCGATAAATTGTTGGAAGCTATAGAGAAATCAAAGGAAAATGATGCCAGCCAGCTTTTGACTGGTTTTGGAATCCCTAATGTGGGAAAGGCGGCGGCCAAAGCAATTCTAAGGGAATTTGGGTCAATCGATGCATTGATGCAGGCTGATGGGGAAGCATTACAGCAGGTAAATGATATCGGAGAAGTCAGCGCAGGCTGTATCCTGGAATTTTTTGCAAAAGAGGAGAACCGCCGGATTGTGGAGCGGATGAAAGAATATGGCGTCAATATGCAGTCTAAGGAGCAGCCGCGGGGCAGCAAGTTTGAAGGCATGACCTTTGTGGTTACCGGAACGCTGCCCACGTTGGGACGGAAAGAAGCGGCTGAATTGATTGAGGCTCAGGGCGGCAAGGTTTCCGGTTCTGTCTCCAAGAAGACATCCATAGTCCTGGCAGGAGAGAGCGCCGGAAGCAAGCTGACGAAAGCGCAGGAACTGGGTATTCGCGTGATTTCCGAGGAAGAATTGTTGGAGATGCTGGAGTTATCATAAGGAAGGTTTTTAGTGAATTTTAGGTATCGAGTTACGGAACATTTGTAGAGATTGCTGACTGAGTTTTACATTAGAATGTTAGAGAAAGAAGGAATGAATTATGCCGATTAAGGTTCAGAGCGGATTGCCGGCGAGAGAGAAGCTCGAGCGGGAAAATGTATTTACCATGGACGAAAACCGGGCGATGCATCAGGATATCCGGCCGATTGAGGTGGGAATCCTGAATTTAATGCCTTTAAAAGAAGATACAGAACTGCAGATTTTGCGGGAACTGTCCAACACACCCTTGCAGGTAGATGTGACATTTGTGGTGGTGGGCAGCCATGAGTCGCGCAATACGTCCAGCAGCCATCTGAATAAGTTTTACAATACATTTGATGAAATCAAAGAGCAGAAATTTGATGGGTTTATCATTACCGGCGCTCCCGTGGAGCAATTGGAATATGAGGATGTGGATTACTGGGAGGAGTTTGAGCAAATCTGTGAGTGGACGAAGACAAATGTGACTTCCACCATGCATCTCTGCTGGGGTGCGCAGGCAGGGCTTTATCACCATTATAAAATTCCCAAGCATAAGCTGGAAGAGAAAATGTTCGGCATATTTGAGCATAAGGTCAGCAACCGTAAGATTCCACTGGTACGCGGGTTTGACGATTATTTCCTTGCGCCTCATTCCCGGCACACAGAGGTGCGCAGGGAGGATATTGATAAAGTGCCGGCGCTTACGGTTTTGGCTGAGTCGCCGGAGGCTGGCGTATTTCTTTTGATGGATGCTACCGGAAAGAAGATTTTTGTCATGGGGCATCCGGAGTACGACAGAGTAACACTACATACGGAGTATATGCGTGATAAGGAAAAGGGGCTGGATATCCAACTGCCGAAAAATTATTATGTAGATGATGATTGTACTGTCCGTCCCAACCTGCAGTGGCGCGCCCATGCCAATGCGCTCTATTCCAATTGGCTCAATTATTATGTATATCAGGCTACGCCGTATGAATACACGGCTGTGCAGCCGAAAAAACGCAAGCAGCAGTAACATGAAAGAGATAAATTACAAAACCAGGGTAGAGGAGAAAAATCTCGTCTACCCTGGTTCTGTTGTAATGCCTAATTGATTTCCAGTCAATAACAATAAGCTGATTTTAACTCTGTGGCGGAGTAAGTGTGCTTTCCAGTACAGCTACCCGCTCTTCTAAGGCTTCAATGGTCTGTTTTAGCAGTTCGTTTTCTGCATAAAGTTTCTGCACCATGTGCACTGTAAGCATTGTATACTCGCCATATCTCATGGAATAAATGTATTGTTCCTTGCCTGCAGCGTCTAGTTCAGGGATGGACTGTATGTTGCCATTTTCATCTATAAATTCTTTTGTTTTAACGGTTTTGCAGAATGGGGCGAAATCCAGAGGAGAAATGCCATGGTTGTCCAGCAATTCTTCAATTTCCTGAGAAATCGTCCCGAAATGCTGCTGATTGCTACTTTTGGAAACATAGGTATACGTGGGGGTTTCAAGGAAGAATTTTTCATACGCTTCCGTGATTGGTTCGATATTGTCCTGCAAGTCCCTGTCGGAGATGGTTGCCATCTGATTCTCTGAAAACACGGTGTCATTTGTGATGGTCACATCGCCTATAGTGCCGCTGCTGATGGAAATATTGCGAAAAGTGCCAGTGGCTGCATTAAGAATCCCGGACATTTGTAAAGTCCCTTCTTCATCCAGATACAGAATATCCTGGGAATTCTTGGAAATGGTCAGTAATTTGCTGGCATCCGGGTTTATTTTTATGGCATTCTGACCGTTTTTGGCAAGGATGCCATTTTGGTTCAAGATGAGGGAATCTTTGCCGTTACTTATGCCTGATTTTTCACTTAATAGGAAATTACCCACAATTGCCTCGGCAAGGATGCCGTAAGATATCTTCTTCTCCGTGATGCTAGGGTCGAAAATGTCTGGCACGGTGTATGGGTATTTTCCGATGGCGCTGCGCAGATGGTCCCAATTGTCATCGGTAAGGTAAATGCCATTTTGGCTGATGCGCATTTGGCAGTCATCGTAGACGTCCTCAATATTGTTGTACGCACGGCAGAGGATTCCCAAGGAGTTGATGACGATTTCCTGCGTCCTGCAATCGTTGACCAGTTTTGTTTCTGAGGCATCGATTCCTCCGGTTATCCAGTTATTTATCTGTTGGGATGTATCTGTGTGTTTTGCCAACTGCTGTTTGATAGAAGCGTAGGAGGAGGAAAAGGAACCCACAGATTTAAAAATGGAGTCGATGTCAGAGATGCCGGACCATGTTTTTTCCGTTGTGGAAAATTCCACCGGGAGGCTGCTTAGGTCATCAAAATTTATCTCATAGGATAAGAGCCTCAGATGGTATAGCCTATCATCCACATTCATATGAATCCAGTTTCCGCAGGCAAACTTTTCTGCAAAAGGAGAAAATTCTTCCAGTGTCAGCAGGTTGTTCAAAGAGGCGCTGATATTATACTGTAAGTGGGAAGCTTTGTAAAGCTCCCTTTTTGCCGCCTGAATGAGTTTTTCTGCTTGTTCTATCAGCCCGGAATTGCTCAGTCCGTCCGACTTGTAATTATCATTTTTATAACTGTCTTCCCTGCGGTAGGAGCAGAACACCCGCCATAAGTCCTTGCCAATCCACGATTCAAAATCCCAGTCGTTTTTCACTTCTTCCTGGATAGAAATGAGGTCTTGATACAAGGCCTCTATGTCATCTTGGATAGCTGTCAGGAAAGTAATTTGTTCTGCCAGTTTGGCGGCACGTTCTTGGTAGGGACCTTTCATGCTGTCCTGTAAATCCTGGTTTTCCGAATTAAGGATAAGCGTGAGACAGTCATCAAATGCTTTCTTGGTATTAATGAGGCAGTTGATGCTGTAAAAGGTGATTCTTTGGCAGAATTCCGCAAACGGCAGTTCCATGTCGGTGATTTCCCGGATGTTATTGTCGGATTTTGCCATGGCGGCATCCAATTTTTGCTGTAAATACCTGCTTTCATTATTATCTATGGACAAAGTAAGCACAGGTGTCTTTTTTGTCTGTGTATCGTCTGAGATAGCAGTGAGCGTGAGCTGTCCGTTCCATCTGCCTGTGCCTTCCTTAGAGGAGGAAGCTTCATAATGATAGTCCTGTTCCCCAATATTTACACGGTATAGCGCTGTATTGATGTAAGCTTTTGCCATTTCAATAATCGCGTTGTTGATAATTCTGTCTGAAGACCGCGAAGGGTCGGAAACGGCAATTGCAGAAAGTTTATCTGTGATAATTTGGATGGCATCGTCCATGGACTGCCCATCAATGTCAGGGACCGGCATCATGGCAGAATCAAGGTATCCTCTCAGGTCTATCACGTCATATATCAGTTGGCTGACGTTTCGGTAGCCATGGATTTCCGATGATATTTTCTGATATGGAATATCAGAGAACCTGGATAGGACGTATGCGATAGCAGCATTATATCTGGCAACGTGGGCAGCTTGCAGATGGAAAATGTCGGATTCCATGCATGCCTGATATTCTTCGTTATATTTGGTAATCTTATCAGATAAGCTGGTGGGCATATTTTCCAGTACTTCCGGCGGAAAACTCCAGAAATAATTCGTACCATTGGGGTTGCAGTTTGCAACCGTAGCCGTCATCAGTTCATCTGCGCCGGAAACGCGGAAGCAATTTTTTAATTCTTCTTTATTGCTTTCAATGGAGGCAGAAGCGGCAAGATTGTCTTTGTCAATGTATATGGTGGTATCTTCTCCGTATGCGCCTTGAAATAGCGTACTCCCACATTCTGGGCACTTGTCATGGAAATCTCCGCGGTATCCGCAGCCAGAGCACGTATTGCATAGGTCGTATGCATTGACAACCCTTGTGCCGTCTGGCTTGATGTCAAAGGTGAACAGGCATTGGTACTGTTGGGCAATCTCGCCGGTTAAGGCTTCATAAATGCTTGTCTCGGAAAAACTGAACTCATAGAATGTTTCCAACTCTCTCAGCGTCTTGCTGACGTAGCCGATTTTATAATGGGATGCTTTACTTAAAACACGATGTAGCAGGGAGGCAGAGGTGTCAGTGCCGCGGTAGAAAACAGTGGGGAAATCGGGGTTGTAGTCCGGTCTTTTCATGTCAGCTTCTGTATTGATTTCTATGTCATAGAGAATTGTTTGTGACAATTCCACTTCTGCGAGCGATTTGCATGTAACCGTCTTATATGTGCCTGTATCTTCTGTCAGGGCAACCTGTATATCAAAGCATTCTCCGTATTCTGGGAGATAAATTAGGTTATAGTCATTGATTTTATCCCACAGCTGGTTAATTTCACCATCTATGGTTTTATAGACTTTAAAGGATAATTCGTTTGCCGAATTAAAATTGTTTTTGTATACGATTCCGCTGGCAGTGACAGCGCCGATATTTGAAAAATCCCTGCCCTTCAGCAGAAGGGTAGGGGGTTCGGTATTTAGGTTTTGATTGTAAATAAAGTTTGCCAAAATGATTCCTCCTTAATCTTAAATGTGTTTGTATTTTGCCATAGAATTTCCACCGACTGTTCGGTCTATAGTCATGGATTGGATGGCTCGTTCAAATTTATTGTCCCGAATCAGGGCAGCCTTGAATTCCTCGTAATTCTTTACGTTAGGAAGGTTCAGTTCATCAATGGAGACATTTACATCCCCTGAATGGGAAATTGTTTTGATATCGGGTGTGATGACTGCAGCCGGGGATGCGGGCTGGGGGTCTATGTGCATCAGGCTGCGGATTTCCTCAGACTGCATTTTGGAAAATGCAATGAGTTTTTTCACTATCTCTGCATGTTCCGCATCTTCTGTGCTGACAGGGGCAGCTGACATAGATTTTTCTTGTGAGCCACGTACAATTCCCTCTTGCGTTTCCAGGACAGGTGTCAGTGGGAGAGGGGAAGTTTGTTTATATTTTTCGTATTCATTGATAGCAGCATTGGCAGAATTCATTTGTTTCTGATAAGATTTTATCTTGTTTTCCGAAGCTTTTATCTGGCTGTTCAGGCGTTTCTTCTCCGCAGTGAAATCCTTTTGCGGGGACAGGGAGACAGCGGCTGCTTTGGAAGGGCCATTTTTCTTATCGGCGCCTTTGTTGGCTTTATTGTTAGCTGCTTTCTGCTGTTCTTTTTGTTTTTTCTCTTCTTTGGCTATTTTCTGCAGTCGCTTCTTAGCCTGGGAAATGCTCTTTTCTTCGTCAGAGATTTTCTTGGTTGCTTCTGTTTTCTGTATTTGTGCTGCTTGTGCATTCCTTTCCAGCTCTTTTCTTTTCTTGTTTTCCTCCGCTGCCTTTTGTGCGTTTTTGTTGGCTTCCTCTTGCATTTGTGCCTGTCTCATGGAGCTTTCCTGGGCGTTTCTGTCATTTATTATCATGCGGCTTACATAATCGGCGCTGCCGATAACGCCCATCAGTAGGTCAGACAGCCCTGAGGAAATGCCTCCGTTCAAAGAAGTCAAGGTTGTGACAATTTCCTCGGACATGCCAGAGACCGATTGGTTTATCATCTCCAGAATGGCATCTGTGTTGTTGAGCTTTTCATCTATAAATGCTTCAAAATCATCGTACAAGCTGTCCAGCATTTCGTTCGTGTCAGAGAGGTATTTATCGTATTCCGTCTCTTTTAAATCCTGTTTTGCATCTTCCAGCTGGACTTTCAGCTCCTGGATTTTTGCGCGGGCCTCTTCGGTGTCATTTCCTCCATATGCATGTAATTGTTTCTGCAGGGAGGCAATATTATTTGTTTTCTCGGCGATGGTTTTCTGGTATTCGTAGGCATCTTTTGTATTTTGCTTTAAATCCTTATATTTCTGGATTAATTTACTGAGAGCGTCTAACTGTGCCTCATATCCATTCCTAACCAGGCTGATGATGGAATTCAGCGTATCTTCCGCAGCAAGCTTTGCAGACCATTCTTCGTCCTGCAGTTCCCGCAGACGGTTTATTACGGCTTCATCACTCTGGGACAGTTCGCCTGAGGAAATCTTGTTCATGATGTCGGCATATTCTTTTGCGTACTTATCTGCTTCTGCAAGGGAAGTTTCATAATCTGCCTTATAGAGACCGAAAGCGGCATTGCCAAATTCCGTGAAATCGCCGGTGTCCTTGTCTACGAAATCGTGGTTTTTCTCCATAAGGCTGAGGAAGAAATCTGCTTCACTGTTGATTCGTTTGATGGTCGCCAAGGAACTGTCGAAGAGGTCCCATTTTGCCTGGCGGATGGTATTGTTCAGTTCAGCTATTGCCAGAATCGATTCATCAATGGCGTTTGTAGTATCGTTGATAAGTTCCACCATGGAATACCATTCGTCAGAACCTGTAACAATCTGCCCATTTGCAACTGCCTCATTCAGGCTTTTCTGCAGGGCATTTCGTTTGGCAATCATTTTCTTCTGTGAAGCATCTTCGGCGGACAGCAGTCCTTTGTAGTATGCCAGGTTTACCCGCTGCCCTTTTTCTTCGGCAAGTGAGATTTTACTGTTGAGCTGTGTTTTTTTCTGTTCATTTTCGGACAGCCCATAGTCATATTCAGAAGCAATGTTATGAAATTTGTCCATGGCTAGGTCTGCTTTTTCCTGCTTGGAGGTTTGTGCATACAGGTCCGCGGTGGCTTTGTCTGAAGTGTATGCTTCCAGGTGTTCATTGTAGGTCAGGCAGGCTTGGTAGAGTTTCCCATTGTCATTCAGTTTGGCCGCTTTGCTTAACGTTTTTTCGCCTATGGGCTTGCCGGATTTTGTGCTCTTTTGTATCTCTTTGAGGATGGTCTTGTTCGATTTTGTCTTTTTGTAGTTGTTCAGTTTGCGTTTGGCGGTATTGAAATTATTGCGGTCAGTCTTTACGGCTGTCTTGTAGGAATTCTGACGTTTGCCGATGTTTGTAATCTTTTTGTCAATCAGGCTATTTTTGGTCGTGGCTTTGGCAGCGTTGTCAGCCTTGGCATCGAGAAGTTCATCCTCGGAATCGTAAGCTGCTATTTTTTTATCTGCTTTTGCTTTGGCAAGGGCAGCAGCAGCCTTGGCATTTTCTGTCATGGTTTTCTTCAGGTTGTACATGGTGTCGTTATTGGACCGCATCCGTTCATCGTATTCATACCATTTCTCAGAGGTTTTTGTTACAGTTTTCTTGAGCTTATTCAGTTCGGCGTTCTGTTTTTTTATATTGCCAATCTGTGAACGGATATTTTTGTTCATGTTTGCATAGTCGCCTTTGCTGGCAGAAAACCCCCAGGCTTCTTTGAGGTCGATTCGGTTTTTAATCTGATTGTTTTTGGAATCAAGTTTGGAGAAGAGCTTGTCATATTTCGTTATGAGCAGCTCAATCTTTGCCTGCGTAAGTTCTTTCTGTGTCCTTTTTAGTTCCTCTGCCTTTTCCTTGCATTTCTTTGCACTCTCATAATATTTTTGGTAGTCGCGGATGCCTTGTTTCACCCCATCATCCTCAATGGTAAACAGGTCTATCGTGCCATCTTTTATCCTGGAAATCCAAACCTCGTCCAGATTAATATTGTTTGCTTCCTGCATGTACCTGTCATATGCCTTGTTCTGCATGTTAATTTGATTCTTTATCTTGGAGAGGGTTTTTTGATAGTTTTTTCCTCTGGCATGAAATGAGAGGAAGGTATCTTCGGCTTTGGCTTTTATCCTGCCGATGGCGGATTCAATCCGAGAGAGGGCGATTTCAATAAAATCAAAGGTTTCTTTGACTTTTGCGGCGTTCTCTTTGGCAGGAGTTCCATCATTTTTGATGTTCTGGGGTATGGTGGGCGTATCTATGTTGATGTCCATGGGTATTTGGAATCTGTCTAAGATTGTTTCGACTGCTTCTTCCTTTGACATGCCGTCTGTCTTTTTAAATCCCCTGTCATCGTAGCCGCCGGTGAGGTTGGCGAATTCTATGGCGGCGGCATAGCCGTAGCTCATGCTGATTAAAGAATCGAGGGCGGACAGTTTTGCGGTTACATCAAGACTATCGTTGGAGAATATCCTTTGCGCTTCGACCGCTGCCATGATTGCCTGGGTCACGCCGTTTGAGGCACCCTGTTCCATCAGGAATGCGCTTACCTGTGCATAGGTTGCATCGGTAACGCCGTCTTTTGTGTACTTTAGCGCTTCCGTCCTCAGCCGGTTCAACTCGTATTTTTCCGCGAGGGATTCCTGCACGAGTTCCTCTGCATTTGCCACGCCCATGGACTGCAGCTGGCTGATGTAATAACCTTTTTCGCTTTCGGTGAGGTTGGCAAGGAAATTATTGCTGTTTAAAAATGCTCTGGCAAGGCGGTTTGTTGCTTCCTGTACTTCTTCCAGGGAAGAGCCGGCATTGCCCAATACGGCTTGGTAATTCTCCCATTCGGCGGTCTGTGCCTTCAGGCCTTCATCCATGCCGGCAAGCGTTTCAGAACTGATGGCTTTGTCGGGTTCCTGCTGTTTGGCCTGCAGGTTCTCGGAGAGGCCGGAAAGCCCCTTTTTCATGGCGGCAAGCTGCTCAGAGGAGGAGACAAGCGCATTGATATTGTCTATTACTTCCTGTACCCCGGCAGTATCGTCAGGTTCGATGCCGAGCTGGGAGAGGAGAGCGCCTGAGCCTTGTGTGCTGCTGAATGACTCCATGGTCAGTTTACCTGCCTGGGCAAGGGCGAGGAGGTCGTCTTTGAGGGTTTTTAGGGATTCGTCCTCGGTGTCGGAAAGAGAGTCCCAGACCTGGGAGAAGGAGAGAGGGTCTTTGCGGTACATTTCTCCCTGAACATAGCCCAGTGTGATAAGCAGGTCGATTAAGTCCTGTATCTCAAGCCCATATTCCATTGCTTTGCCAGATAGCTTGTCAAAGGAATCGCCATTGTTGCC
Source organism: uncultured Lachnospiraceae bacterium (assembly GCA_947565305.1). GTDB lineage: Bacteria > Bacillota > Clostridia > Lachnospirales > Lachnospiraceae > Petralouisia. The sequence continues at coordinate 12,510 of CANOFO010000065.1, forward strand.
GTCATCAGCCATTGCCTGCAAGTCTGTATCGGACATTCCTCTTAAACTGTTTGCCAGTCCTGACATGGAATTGTCATTTTGTATTGCCTGGGAAAAGGCATAAATATTGTCATTTGCAGCGGCAAAGACATCGTCCATGATGCGGGAGTATTGTCCCCATTCCGCTTCGTTTTCCTGAATGCGCTGTTTTACTGTCTGCAGGTTGTTCCACGCCGTTTTGACATTTTCATCACTAAAAGGTTCTTCGCTTCTCAATACTGCTTCATTATATGCTTCCACAGCTGAAACAGCTTCATTGTAGCCGTCTGATAAATTTTCATCTGTAGCAATTTCTGCCATTTGGGTTTGCGCATATATTTCCTGATACTTGTCCAGGGAATCTTTTGCTTTATTTAAAGAGTCTGACGAAAGGTTCAGTACGGTGTTGTCAAATAAAAGCTCATTGCCTAATGATTTTGCCGCTTCTTTTACATCTGTCTGAAAATCATTGATGACATCATATGCTTCTTGTGGATTGGCTTTGAGCTGAATGTAGAAGGATTCCCCGGCATCCAAAATTGACATCCCGGAATTCTTATATTTATCGACAATCTCTGTGAGGGTTTTCTCATTAACTTCTGTTTTGGCAACTGCATAGCTCAAATCGTAGGTATTTTCCGATTCCATTTTTCTTTTTGCAATGTTGATGCCTTCTACATTCTCATTCAGAAATCGGTTGGCAGATTCTTTATTCAGCCCTTTTATGGCATCTGTTTGGTCTCTATATGCATCTGTGACCAGATTGAGCCTGTCGCATTCATCCCCATATTTCTCATTGATTTCTGTCTGCAGTTCGAGAAGCTGTCTCTTGACGTTGTAGGTTTCTTCCTCGTTGCCTTTGGCTGCCTGGAGCGCCTGCTGGAGCTCGGCGTAGCGTTTTGTATAATCGCCAATGGAAGAAGAGGATTCCTTGTAATTGTTGGCGGATTCCTTGGTGGCTTGTACGACTTCTTCCTCCGCCTGGTTATGCTTGCTGATGGCGGAGGAGACAAGGCTCCAGGCTGTCGATACAGCTGCAAATATGAGGCTTGCTTTCTGGAGCGCGGACATTGCTGCCCATGTAGCTTGTATAGAAGCTCTTAGGCCGGTGAATGTCCCCCTCAGCGTGCCTACGGAGGCGGCGTTTGCGGCATTTGAAGCGGAATTTTGGTTGGTTGCCTGTGTGAGCCCGAGACTCTCTAACTTGGCTCGTGCCTGGGCTTCGGTCAAGTTGTGTGCTTGAAGGATGCTTATCTTATCTTGTTCCGATAGCTGCCTTTGGGATAAAAGCAATTTTAGGTTTCCATCAGTAAGGGATTTGGTTGACTTGCCAATAGCGTCTAGTGCATTATCTTTTGCTTCCCCATCCAGAGGAAGTGTCTTTGCCATATGGATGGCATTTCCCAAAGTATTCATCTGACTGGCGGCGGTGGTGATGGCGCCGCCAACCTGGGCGATTTTCTGTCCGATTTTCAAGGCAGCGATGGAGACAAGGCTGTGTTTTAGCAAGTCGGCCTTGGTGGCAATATCCAGGACGGCTGTGCCTAAATCTGCGGCATGGGAGACCATGCTGCCATCCGTAAACGTGGAATATACTTCTACTAATTTGGACTGGAACTGCTGTATATGTGCTTCCGTACTCTGCAGGTATGTATTATATTCCTCCTGCGCAGAGCCGTCTGCCTGGAGGCTGCTCTGCAAGATGTTTTGTGCCTCCGGCATGTTGGTCAGTGTCGCCTCAATTGCCGGTGCATGATGGTTTCCGGCGATAAGTTCCAGGAGTTCGCTGGCATCTGTGGCGTTCATCTGGGCATAAACCTTAGAGATGTCGAGGAAAATGTCGTAAAGATTACGGAAGGTCTCGCCATCTGCCTCAAGAATTTTTACGCCGCCGCTGCCGCCAATGTCTGTCAAATGTTTGATTCTGTCTTCCAGCATGGCAGCGGATGTGTAGACATTGTCTGTCTCCTCGCCCATCTCCTCTAATTCTGCCGTACAGCCGTGAATGCGGAGAGTGGCAGTGGAAAGGCTCTCAGCTAAGATATCTGCATTCTGGTACTGCCGGTTGCCGGCAGACAGCAAGGCAATCAATTCGTCAACGCTGGTATTGGAATCGGCAAAGGCGGAGCTGGCAATTTGTACGCCGCGGGCAATTTCACTGGTTGTGATGTCTGCGATGTTCCCAACAGCGCTGTATTTGTCAATCAATGCCTGTGCCTTGTTTGTTTCTTCTGTGTAATTGCCTACCGTATCATAGGTCTGTATGCCGGAAGTGATTGCTGCTGTGGAATCGGCGGGGTCCATATTGGCAATTCTGGCAAGAACTGTGCTTTTTTCTGCCAGCGCCTCGCTTGTTGACAGGCTATAGCCGAAGTCGGAAAATAATGTTATGTTGTCAAGCAAGGTTTTCTGTGATGTTGCCAATTCCTGTGCCTTTTCGTTACATTTTGCCAGATAAAAGGAATAGTCATTTCTGTTCAGCTGTTTCTGTACGTTGGCAAGTTCTGTGAATGCCTTGTCCAGTTCCTGTGTCGTATGGACTGCTTCTTTTACCTGCTGGAACACGAAACCGACCATATCAGCCGAAGAGAAGAGTTCTTTAAAGGTTTCCGCCAGATTTTGCAGACTGTTCTGGGCAGCGTTAATGTCTGAGGCATTTTCAGAAAACTGCAGACCTATCTCCAGGTCGCTGACTGTCTGCTGTAGGCTGCTGATAGTCTGCTGCAGCTGTTGTTCCAGGTCGTTGTTGGGATTGAATTCAGTCCCTATATGGAGAGAGAGGTTGTTTAATCCCCTGAGATGGCGTTCCAGTTCCCTGGAAGCAAGCGACTTGGACAATTTAGCAAGCACTTTGACATACATTTTGTTCTCAAGGTTCTTTAAGTCGCCGTCTATGCTGTGTTCTAATAATTTGTTGTTCAGTTTTGCGATGATGTTTAATATCAAGTTATCCAATTGGTAATCCTCCTTTTCATAGAACGAAGTATGCATATTTCTTGTATCAGAGGGAATGCGGGTCGCTTTCCCAAACAAAAAAGACAGCCCATCATGGACTGTCCTGATAGATTGTATTGCTGTTTTGTTGTTACCATTCGCTGCCGCAGTGGTTGCAGTATTACTGCTTATGTACTTTGCGGGAAAGAAGTCCCCACATGGCAACGGAGGCAGCTTTGGTCAGAGAACAGGGGAGCAGCAGTGTGGGTTTTCCCCTATCCTATGCAACTTTAAATTGTGCCCTGAGGGAAGAGTACAAATCGGGCAGCA
>CANOFO010000066.1 GCA_947565305.1 uncultured Lachnospiraceae bacterium
TAGTTGATGATAAGCCTGCTAAAAAGAAAGAATGCGATGCAATGGTCTGGTCGCTCTTTGCCAAATAAGCATCCTTGCTAAGCGGAAATTGTAAGGGATTTTCTTCCAGACGGTCATATATGTGTTCTATTTCATCCAGCAATGTTTGGCAGCCTGCTTGCTTTTTAACTGGTAGATCAGATAATGTAAAATATTATCAAGCAGTTCATCTGCACGCTCTGTAACAATTAAATTATATGCCATATTTTTTCCTCATTCCGTTCAAAGCTGCTCGGGCGTCCCTCACATGCCCGGTTTCTATTTGCCGCTCTGACACTTCAACATCCCTATATACCGAAAGTCGGCACATGGTATTTTCATAAATCTCCATGCTCATAATAACCATGTCACCATAGCCGTTTTTTGTGATATAAATAGGTTCGTCTGACTTGTGGCACATATCGGAAATTTCCGAAGTATTTTTTAAATCTTTAATTGGTATAATCCGTGGCATTTATTATCTCCTTAATATAGGCAAATAATAGAAAACATATTTTAAGTCTTCCTGATAGTGTAAATGATACCATAATTGTACCATTATCTCAACCAAAATATTAACATAATTTGTTCTTATTTTCGCAATGCAACTTCCTTTTGCGCCTCCGCCAGATTCCTGCAAATCCTGGTGCAATACTGCCGTATCTCAGTGGAAGGCTCAATCAAATCCGGCACCATAATCGTGGCACAGCCTGCTGCAAATCCCGCTTTCACCCCATTTTCACTGTCCTCGAACACAAAACATTCCTGCGGCTCACAGCCTATGCGTCTGGCGGCAAGCAAGAAAATATCCGGCGCTGGCTTGCCATGCACAACTTCCGTCCCGCTGACAATTTCAGTAAAATAACGTCTGATGCCAGCGTTCTCAAGATTCGCCTCAATCTGCCCTGGCAGACTGCTGCTGGCAACTGCTATGGGCATGCCCTTCTCTTTAAAAAACGCAAGAATTTCATGGACGCCCTCTTTTACCGGAACATGGACTGCCAGTTTTTGCCTGACCCGTCCCATGCATTCCTGCGCAAGAGCCTCCCCATCCGAAATATGGTAAAATTCTTCAAGCACCTGATTCATATGCGCCCCGCTGCTTCCTGAAATTGCCTGCAAAAACCCACTGGCAAGCTCCACCTCACGCTCTGCGGCAAGTTCATGCCATGTCTGCTGATAAATGCGTTCCGTATCAAAGAGAACGCCGTCCATATCAAAAATTGCACCTGTAAATTTCATCTCTGTTTTCCTCACATTTCCCTTTTATATCCGCTGTCAAACCGCCAGACAGGACAGCCTCCTTCACGAAATGCTGTCCTGTTTCTTAATCCCCATTTATAACTTCATGGGAAAGGTTACTTTTTTAGCTGTTACTATCATCCTGTTCCTGCTCTTTCGGATCATGCGTTTCAATATACTCTATAAGATCCAATATCTTACTGTCGCTCATACCGTTAAGCCTAAGCTGCCTAATCAAATTAACAATCTCTTTACCCGTCATATTATCACCGCCTTTACATTTGAATGACACTGATTCCTACAATACAATGATAACAAAATATCTATGAGGTGTAAAGCCTCTTTGACCTCATCCAGATATATGCTGCTACACAGACGAGTACCGACAAAAGCGAGCCTCCCGGCGCGGCAAGCCCCATGGGAAATAACGTGTCTGCAAAATATTTCGATGCCAGAAACGCACCCGGAATGCGCACGAGGACAATCGACAGGAAATTATGCAGAAAGGAAATTCCCGACATGCCGTACGCGCAGAAATAGCCGCTGAACGAGAAATGAATTCCTGCAAAAATACAGTCCCAGATATATCCCCTCAGATACTGCCCGCCCAGCAAAATAACGGCCTCCTCCTCCGTAAACATCCCCACAACCGATGCAGCAAGAAACTGCATGGCAAGGGACACAGCAATTCCATATCCCACGGTGATGAATACGGCATACCGCAGAGTTGCCGCTGCACGGTCATGCTTCCCGGCTCCGATGTTCTGCGCCGACAGCGCAGATACCGTAGACAGCATGGTAGACGGTACCAGAAACACAACCCCGATTATTTTTTCCACAATCCCCACTGCCGCCGCATCGTTTAATCCCCTGCGGTTGGCTATCACAGTTATCACAATAAATGCAACCTGGATAAATCCATCCTGCAAAGCTACCGGTACGCCAATTCTTAGAATCTGCCCCATTGCTTCCCTCTGAGGCCTAAAACATTCTCTCGTCAGCTTTATCCCGGTTTTCTGCCTGATAACCACGGTCAGGGCCAATATCACGCTGATGGTCTGGGACAGGGTTGTGCCCAACGCCGCACCTATTGTCCCCATATGGAAGGCGCCGATAAACAGGTAATCCAGGGCTATATTTGCCCCGCATGACACCGCAATAAAATACATGGGGCTTTTGGAATCCCCAAGCCCCCGGAATATAGAACTTATGATATTATAGGCTGTGATAAAGGGAATCCCCACAAAACAGATGGTAAGGTATGTAACTGTGCCAGCCACTGCCTCCTCGGGCGTAGACATAAGGGATACGATGGGCCTGACCAGCAGCAGAAGCATTGCCATACATGCCACGGACACTCCCAAAAACAATGTCACCGTGTTTCCAATTGCGGTCCGGGCACGTTCCGGATGCTTTGCCCCGATTGCTTTTCCAATGCTCACCGTGGAACCCATGGCAAGACCCACAATCATCACCGTCAGCATATGCATGACCTGGCTGCCCACGGAGACCGCTGTGATGTCGCCTACGCCATTGAACTGCCCGATAATAAACAAATCTGCCATCCCATACAAGGTCTGCAGAAAATAAGACAAGAGATATGGCAGTGAAAAATATACGATATTCCGAAACACACTGCCAGAAGTTAAATTCTTTTCCATAAATCAATCCTTCGCCAATTTTTCTTCTGAATCTCCTTTTTCCCGGGACTGTCTCACTGAAAGAAATTGAATTACCGCCAGAAGCACAGCCCCCGCCGCAGCAGCTGCCGCCGTTGCTGAATAAAACGCCGCCGTCCCGGATTTCATCCAGGTAAATACAGAGCTCTCCACGCGCAGCACCGCCATAAGGTTCGCCCCCATATGCGCCAGAAACGCACCGTAAAAATGCCCTGTTTTTTCCATGAACCATGCCAGAAGAATGCCCAGAAGCCCGGCATAGATAAACTGCACAAGGTTCATGTGGATTACGCCGAACAGCAGCGCCGACAACAACATAGCAGTCACTCTGCCATACCGTTCCCGTTTCTTCCCCTGGCTGGTCTTTTCTTCATTATCCAATATCACCAAATCACAGAGCCTGCCGTATACCACGCCACGGTACAGCAATTCCTCTAAAAACGGCGTCAAAAGGCAGGCGCCCAGAAGTTCAAAGCCGATACCGCCTGAGAACAGCTGCTGATTGACCTGCTGATATCCCGAAGAAATATCCTCCAATCCGCTTATAATCAAAAGATTATTTAACGCTATTCCAACGGCTGCGCCAGATAAAAACATCAAAATGCCATTGGCAATCTTCTTTGCTGTTGACTTCTTGGCAATTTCCAAGTCCATGTGTTCCCAGAATACGGTCGGCTCATTTTTATCTTTTTGATAAAAACGCGCGATAAAGGGAATTGTCACCGCCACGGAAGCCGTCTGCAGCGCCATATACTGTTCCTGTGGGTCCGCTCCCAGAAACACCGCAAGCATTGTAAACAGTGACATGCTGAGGTTCGTTGCCACAAAATACACAAACACCGGATATATAATATTAAACGCTTTAAAGATTGGGCTGTTCTGTCTGTCTCTCAGATTCATATTCTTCGCTCTCCTCTGGCTTATCTGCCATCTCTCCACTCTCTTCCTCTGCCTTATCCATAACCTCTAATTCCCCATCTTCCGTCTTATCCAGCACTTCCAAGCCGCTGGTCTCATCTTCTATCTGCATCTTAATCTGCCTTAATTTTGCATCCTCGGCAATGGCGCGCATAATCCGGTTGATATCCTCCGGTGAAAACATATCGATTGCCCTCACCAAATCGTCTGTATTGTTCCGGTTAAACACCAGGCTGCCGCCTTTTTCCAGACCAACGGTGATGCAGTCCTTGGGATTGGACACATCTCCCAGACACAAGCGGTTATGCTCATAATCGCAGCGAAATTCCACGCCTTTGTACTCCACAATCCCCTTCTCGTCAGCCATCAGGGAATATGGGGCGCGTTTTCCTTTGCCCAATAACTTCTGAATCGCCTCCTCTGCCACCATATCATCAATGGTGTCTTTGATATCCGGCTGCTCGGGCAGCTTGGAAATTCCCGCTCCCATACTGTCAATCCTCATGAAACGCATAGTGCGGAAGCTTCCATTATCCAGCCTGACCTGCTCTTCGTACTGCTCATTTTTCCTCTCCCACTCTTCCTTGGAAAATTCGCCGATAGTCTTTGGCTTTCCTTCTTCCCATTTTTCCTCAGGCTTCATCCTTGCAGCATACTCTGCAGCTGCCTGAGAAAAATACCCATTTCTGTTACTTCCGATGTTTTGCAGTCTGTCTACCATAATATCTGTCTCCTTTCTCTGTCAGCCCATTCGTTCCAGAATGTTCCTTCGCTTCTCATCAAATAAAAGCTCTCTATTATATCGGTAATACCGTTCACATTCACAACCCTGAAGGAAACTGACATTGTAAGAATTGGAATTTAACTCTGTAATAAATATCACCATCTCCTGACTATTTCCAAAAGCGCCTTCCAGAAAATCAAATACATGTTCTACTATCTGCAGGGCCTCCTGCTGCTGTTGTTCATAACCATCCCTTTCCTGTTCAAACAAACCCTTCACACGCACAAAAGCATTTTCCGCTTCCTGGATATCCTCAAGTTTCAGAACCTGACGGAAGCGTTCCAGGGATTCCAGTACCCGGCAATAAACCTTATCCTCCTCCCGCCCAATTAGTTCTGCCTTTTTCCTTTTTATATAATTTAAATTAAATTTATTGTAGGCATTTTCCAGTAACTGCTGTCCATCCAGATTTCCGCTTATGGTCTGCGTCAGTTCCTTATACTCTGACAAAATATCAAAGAGCATCTCTATATAATGCTCCGTCTGCACCGAGGCTTTCAGCGCTTCATTGACCCTGGAAACCAAAAGCCCTAACACGCTTAAGCGCTCATCAAAAGCGGCATGTGCAACCTTCTTCAACAATATCCCGTCCAAATTTCCTTTCAAAATCTCCTCAATCTGATAATCAGTGCGGTACTTCTCATAGAGTTCCAGATAATTTGCAAAATCCTTGGCTATCTTAGGGAATTGGATATACTGCACCACGACTTCCCTGTCCACCATTTTGCCAAGCTTCTCATACACCTGGATCATATTGGAGAGGTCTTCCCATCCCCTGGGCGTGGCAAAATTCCTGCCATCCACCGTAGTCTCCATCTGATAAAAATTCTGCTTTCTGGTATTGAGATACGAGATGACAGATCCATGAAGCCCCTGCTGATAAGCGTACTCCTTCCAAACCTCAAAATCTGCCTCCACCTCAATCTTCTTAACCCTGTCCATTGTCACCACGTCAAACTCCCGCACAGATTTATTATATTCCGGCGGATTTCCCGCTGCAACGATAACCCATCCCTGGGGAATCTTATGGTTGCCAAAAGATTTACACTGCAGAAACTGTAGCATCGCAGGAGCCAACGTCTCCGATACACAGTTAATCTCATCCAGAAAAAGGATTCCCTCGGAGAGCCCTGTCTGTTCCATCTTCTCATAAACCGCCGCCACAATCTCGCTCATCGTATACTCCGTCACGGCAAACTCCTGCTCTCCATACTGCTTCTTGGAGATGAACGGCAGCCCGATGGCGCTCTGCCTGGTATGGTGCGTGATGGTATACGCTACCAGCCCAATCCCACACTCCCTGGAAATCTGCTCCATAATCTGCGTCTTGCCAATGCCCGGCGAGCCCAACAGCAAAATCGGACGCTGGCGGATTGGCAAAATCTCATACATCCCATATGCGTCCTTCATCAGATATGCCTCTATGGTATCCTTGATTTCCTGCTTGGTTCGTTTTATGTTCATGATAAATTCCTTTCATCTAATATAAGCTTTATCGCCCACAAAGGCACGTCCACATCCTGATAATCTTCGCGAAAAAAAATAAATGCTGTGTCATACTGCGGCTTTTTTAACGGAAATATCCCATATCCATCCGTAAAATAAAGCAGTCCCCGCAGCTTATGGAATGCTTTCTTTGCCAACAAAGCGTTCACATAAGCAAACGCCGGACGAAAATCCGTCCCTCCCATACCCTGCACCTGAAAATTCCTCATATATTCCTGCAACTGCTGCCGATTCTCAACCACAACGTCGGACTGTACCCGCTCATCACACTGAATGATATGGATACAGAACCTGCGGCAGAAAGATTCGGACTGGCTTAAAATGCTATATGTCTCCTCTAAAAATTTCTGCACAAGCACAGCCTTGCAGGACATGGAGGTATCAATGACTATCACAAAATCCTCAATCCTCTGTACTTCCCTGGTCTCTAAATGCTCAATCAAAGGCATATTTCCATACAGTTCCATGCCATAATGGTAAAATATATAGTCAAAACTATCCATATCTACCTGCATCTCTTCCTTCAGCACACAGAATTTCTTTAAAAAATCCCGGTAGTCATAGCGTTCCCGGTTTTCCACCCGGAGCTGTTCACGCAGACCTTTGGAATCCTCCGCTGCCTCCTTGGAAAAAGTGTCAAGTTCTGTCTCCATTTTATCACGGATATCTTTCCACTGACTTTGCTGCTGCATGGGTATGGGATGCTCCTTCCCCTCCTGCTCCCACAGAAAATGCTCATCTACGGCAAACTCCTGCAGCAGACGTGCCAAAACACGGACATCAAGCTCTGCTTTCTGCAGCAGATAATAAACCCCTTCCCCATTGAGTACCGGCACCTTCTTCTCCAGCCCCTGATACACCGCACGCCGGTAAGGCTTAGAGGGAATCCTCAGGCAACGGTACGGCAAACTGTCTATCATGGATTCCACTGCGATGTCACAGGCAAGATTCCATAACTGCCTGTCCATTGTACCCCGCGGATTCCACACATGACCCATAAGACAGTGGAAAATGCTGTGAAGATAACAGCGGTTCGCCCAGGCATTGCCCAGGCGGTACTGCTGCATAAGATATTCCGGGTTGTATCTTAACACAATGCCATCTGTTGCCGTCCGGCCTAATTCCATGGACGGCTCCGGGCGCAGGCTATGGAGCGCCACATCCAAAAACCGCATATTCAGATACAGTTCATTTCGGCAGCCTGCCAATATTTCCGTACAGATATCTACTTTTTCCAGCAGTTGCTCCTCAAACATCGTTCCTACCGCTCCTTATTACAGACAGAATTTCTTTTTCCTGGCAGGAAACCTACGGTGCTTCACATCCATCATCATGCTGATTGCCTCCGTATCCTCCTGCTTCTTTGCCTCCTCAAGAATCGTCTCTATCTGACCAATATCCGTCACAAATGTCTCTATCAGCCAGCGCAGGTCTTCCCTTTCCTGCTGTTCCAACAGGACAGCCGCTGCTTCCCGCAGATGTTGCCACAGCCAATCTGCGTACTCTGCCCTTGATTCTTCCTCCAAAGAATATGGATAGCGAAGCCTGGATATCGCCATGTCAACTATATTTATAAAATCCATATTATATTTCCCGGTTGTGAAAAGGCGGTCATACTCTTCAAAAACAATCTGGGTATTGCGGAACGCATTGCGGTACTGAATCCCCATCCCATGTGTCTGTGTAGAAATGATTCTCGCCGGCGTATTCTCGACTGCTTCCTCGAAGAATTCCGGGTAGACGAAACGCCCGAACAGCTCTGCCTCTCCCCCGTCAGATGCCTTTGAGGCATACTCGCCTTTTCCTTCCAACGCCCGGTAACAATCCACCCGCACTTTCTGTTTCAAATCCTGCAGAACCTCTCTCAGGCAGGACCTTCCCTCCAACTGATACATTTCCAAAAAAGCAAGGTTTTCGCATCCTGTGAAAGCGCCGGCTCCTATATACCCAAGATTGCTGAAGAAAGATAATTTCCGCAGTTTTTGGCAATTATAGAAAATATACCGTCCCAGCCTACAGACCGTCCGCGGCAAGTATACCTCCTCCAGCTTGTCCCCACAGATACAGGGATAGCCGCTGGTATTTACCGGCTCTTTCTCTATCTTCTCTGCAAAAGCATAGGATGACACCTCCGTCACCGCAAGTCCATCCAGTTCCTCCGGTATCACTACAATTCCGCTGTTGCCGTAACAGCGCAGAATACAGATTCCGCTGCCTTTTTGCTCATATGCAAAATATCCTTTCGCCATCTCACACCTGCCAATCTTTTGTCCTACCCGCGTACAGAAAGTTCCTCCAACATCCTACGCACAGTCTTTCCATTCAGGGGATGACGCAGATATGGCGCCAGTTCTGCCAGAGGTTTCAATACAAACTCCCGATTCTCCATATCCAGGTGCGGAATCTGCAGCCGCTCCTCATCTACTACGCAGTCATCATAAAAAATGATATCCAAATCCAGGGTCCTGGGACCCCAGCGGATGTTACGTTCCCGGTCCGCTTCCTGTTCCACCTGGTGAAGCACGTCCAGCAATTCCTGTGGGAACAGCAGCGTACGCAGTTCAATCATCCCATTTAAGAAATCCGGCTGCTCCTCCACTCCATAAGGTTTTGTCACAATCAGTTCCGATACACGCTCCACCACACAATCCTCTTTGCCATTTAAGGTTTCAATGCCCTGCCTGATATACGCTTCTTTGTCGCCAAGATTAGAACCCACGGCGATATAGGCAAGATGCCATCCCCGGGTAATCTCCACGGATACAGCTTCCAGCGGCAATCCGATGGGCGCCCATGGTTTGGAAATTTCCAGGGTAATCTGCTGTAAGAGAGGAAAACGTAAAAGCACTGCTTTTGCCAACTGCTCTGCCACCGCCTCTATCAGTCCAAAAGTATGTTCCGTCATATAATTTGTCATAAAATGTGAGACTTCTCCATAGTGTACAGACTTTGTTAAATCATCCTTCAATCCAGCTTCCCTGACAGGGACATACAACATGGCATTGATAATAAATTTCTGTCCCAACCGGTTTTCCTCCGGAAACACGCCATGCCTGCCAAACACTTCCAAATTTCTGATATTTATCCGGTCCAGTTCCCACTCTCTCATCTTTTTCACTTTATTCTTCTCCCAACTTCCATTCCATCCCTAATCCATATAGATGATTTCCAGTCATGTTCACCATTCTCTGCCAATCCGGCGGTGTCAGCTCAGGCCCATCCCCGGACAGCCTCTGTCATCCAGATGACGCGCTTATTTTCCAACACATCATGTACCCGCACAAATGAACAGCCCGCCATCACGCCAAGCACGGTCGTTGCCAAAGTTCCCTCCAACCGCTCTTCCACAGGAAGATCCAAAGTCAGGCCAATCACCGATTTACGCGAAGTTCCCAACAGGATAGGATAACCAAGTTCTCTGAGCTCACTCAATTTACAGATTGCCTGCAGATTTTGTTCATATGTCTTGCCAAATCCAATGCCAGGGTCCAATATAATTTTATTATCTGCTATCCCGGCTTTATGGGCAATCTCCAGGCTCTCCCTAAGGTCCTCTTTCATCTCCTTCATAAAATCCTTATACTCTGTATTATCCCTGTTATGCATAAGGCAGCACGCTGCACCAGATTCTGCAATAATCCCTGCAAGCTTAGGGTCGTATTTCAGGCCCCAGATATCATTGACAAGGTCCGCCCCTGCCTGCAATGCTGCCAAAGCCACTTTGCTTTTGTAGGTGTCTATAGAGACTGGAATATCAAATTTCTTTTTAATTTCTTGTATTATTCCGGCTGTTCTGCTTATTTCCTCTTCATCACTTATCTTCTGATGACCGGGTCTGGTGGATTCTCCACCCACATCAATAATGTCTGCCCCCTCTTCTATCATCCTCGCCACCTGTTCCAAAGCCGCATCCATGGATACATATCTGCCTCCATCAGAGAAAGAATCGGGCGTTACATTCAAAATACCCATGATATAGGCAGATCCATCTGCCTCAAACATCCGGTTTCCTATCTGTATCTCTGTCATTTTCTTCTGCATTTCCTGTCAACTCCTATGCCAATATGAAAACAAAGTCTTTATGAGCGTCTGTAAAAAATCATCATCCAAAATTTTCCTAATACACCAACAATCAGCGTCCCATCATCCGCCAGAATGTTTCCTGCAGATGCGGCTCTTTGGCAAATACGCCCCGTGTAACCACAGTGACAGTCTGCGCTCCAGGTTTTTTCACCCCACGCATTGTCATGCACATATGCTCCGCCTCCAGCACCACCATAACCCCCTCCGGCCTTAGATGTTCCATCAGCGCATCTGCTATCTGTGACGTCATCTGCTCCTGAATCTGAGGGCGGCGTGCAAAGATTTCCACGGTTCTGGCCAGCTTGCTGAGCCCTACCACCTCATCTTTGGGCAGATAGGCAATATGTGCCTTTCCATAAAAAGGCAGCAGATGATGTTCGCATATCGAATAAAACACGATATCTTTCTCCAACACTATGCCACTGCCCGCAACTGCGAATGTCTTGCTGAGGAGTTCCTGAGGATTCTGGTCCATCCCCTCAAAAATCTCCTCATACATGCGAGCAATCCGCTCTGGCGTCTCACGCAGGCCTTCTCTGTCGGCGTCTTCACCGATTCCCTCCAAAAGAAGGGTCACCGCCTGACTGATTTTCTCTTTGTCTACCATTCTATAATATCTCCTTCAAAGCTTCCCGCAATTCTCTCAGATAAGAGAGAGAGCCGAATGCAAGTACCATGGACTTCTCCCCATCGGCAACAGACAACGCCTTTTGAACTGCTTCTTTCACAGTCGGACATGCGGAAACATGTTCATGATATTTCCTTGCTTCCTCTGCCAAAACCTGTCCATCCATGGCACGGGAATTGCCTGGCGTAACCGTAAGTACCTTTTGCGCCAGCGGAAGCATTATCCTCAGCATTTCTTCATGCTCTTTATCTGCAAGTACCCCTATTATATAAATTATTTGCCAATTTGTAAAACCCCTTTTCAAAGTTTCCCCTAATTTTTTCGCCGCATCCGCATTATGTGCGCCATCCATCACAACCAGGGGATTGCCGCAAAGCACCGAAAACCTTCCCTCCCAGCGCGTTTGCATAAGACCTGCGCGAATTGCCTCGTCCGGGACAGTTAATCCCAAATCCTGCAAGGCCTTTGCTGTCTGGATGGCACAGGCTGCATTCTCTATCTGATAATCCCCCATCATGGAAAGTTCTATCTCCATATAATTTTCCGGAAAACAGCCCTCCTGCACTGAACCTGTACGCTGCCCCGCCCCACAATGATAGCGGAAACACTGCCGCATTTCCTCCCCATTTCGGCAATACCGCAGATGGCTGACCTCCTGTACTGAACTGTATGCCAGAAGCGCATGTTTCTGGCAGCATGTGTCCTCAATCACCCGGCGAACTGCCTCCTGCCCCGGCCTTACTGCTACGACCCTGCAGCCCTCCTTGATTATCCCAGCCTTTATGCGGGCAATCTGGCGCAAATCATTCCCCAAAAAATTCATGTGGTCCATGCTGATGGACGTAAGGACGCTGACCAATGGGCTTTCAATAATATTCGTGGCATCTCCTGTGCCGCCCATGCCTGTCTCCAAGACCACGACCTGACATTTTTGCTGATAGAAATAGAGAAATGCTGCCGCGGTCTCCACCTCAAACACCGTAGGCTGCATCCGCCCTTTTGCCACCATACAATCACATGCCGCTTTCACCTCTGAAATCACCCGCACAAATTCTCCTTCAGTGATGTTCCTCCCATTTACCTGATATTGTTCCATCCTGTCAAACACGGCCGGAGAAGTATATTTGCCCACGCGTACGCCTGCCTGCTGAAGAATGGATGCTACCATCGCGCACACGGAACCCTTGCCATTGGTTCCTGCCACATGGACATACTTAAGATATCTGTGCACATTTCCCAGTTCTTCCATCAATCCTTGCATACTCTCAAGTCCCAGAATACTGCCGCTTTTGGCAATTTCCTGCAGATATGCCGCTACTTCTGTTTCTGTCTGCATATTTCCTCCTCTGTCCATATCTAAACCTCCTAATACCCAGACCTGCCCTCCATCGCAGTTTCAGACGAATACACCATCACTTTCCAGGCTCTCCCGCTTTCCAGCTTTCGCTCGGCGAACAATTCCAGGTAATGGCAGTTCCATCCGAAACAGCAACAACCGTACCCTGTTCATCTGTGCGGAAAACCTTTATGCCCATACTGCGGAGATGATTCAGCACTTCCGCCCGGGGATGCCCATAACGGTTCCCTTCTCCACAGCTGATAACTGCAAATTCCGGCTGTACCTCCCCCAGAAATTCCTGGGTATTTGCCGTATCGCTGCCGTGATGCGCTATTTTCAATACATCTGCCGACAACTCCATGCCAGATTGCAGCATATCTTCCTCAGCCGCTTCTTCCGCATCTCCGGTAAATACAAAGTAGTTTTCCCCAAAACTCAAACGGATTCCCACCGAATAGTCGTTCCAGTTGTCCCCATAATCCTCTTCCACCGGAGCAATCACTGTAAATTCTGCCATTCCCAAATCATACGTGTCACCCACAGCAGGTCTAGTGATGGGCTGGTTTTTATCTTTAATGACCTTTAACACATCCTGATACGTCTTGGTATCTTTCTCGACATCAGGCAAAATCACCTGATTCCAGGAAAACTTATAGAGCACTACATCCAGCCCGCCCACATGGTCGGCATCCGGATGGGTTCCGATTACATAGTCTAAATGTTCAATCCCCTGCGACTGCAGATAAGCCTGCAATGCTGTTCCCTCGCTGTTATCGCCGCCATCTATGAGCATAGCGTGTTCTCCCTGCCGAATGAGCGTAGCATCTCCCTGTCCTACATCCAGAAAATGTACCTCCAATGTGCCCGCTCCTTTCAGAGACTCCTCCGTTGTACTTCCGCGGCCAAATCCCGCCGCGTTCCCTTGCCCGGAACTCTCTGCCGCACTCTCATGGCTATCAATGCCTGCCACGCTTTCCTGCTCTAACTCTTTTGCAATATGTCCTAAGTCTTCCACAATATCCTGGTATTCAGACAGATTCCCACAGCCTGAAACGAGGAACGCCAGGACAATAATCAGCAAAAATTGCCTGATTTTCCTGAGATTTGAATATACTCTCCCCGATTTTCCATGCTCACTGTCCGCCCACCGTCCAAGAAAACTTATACCTTTCATCTTCTCACTCATTTTACCTTTAAAAAGCCCTGTGCAGCTGCTGCACAGAGCTTTCTTTCCTCCTTATTCTGTTGTCGTACAGGATTGTTTATATCAGAGAATCTGTAACAATCCCCTTGATATCCTCTGCCAGCAGCTTCTGTTCCTCCAAAATCTGCTCCGTATGTTTCACAATTTCGTTCTGCCTGTTCAGCAGTTCCCTGACATCAATGCTATCAGGAATGGGACTTGTCTCTTTCGCCCTTTGTTTCTGTTTCTCCAGCTCCTCCTCTACCTTCTGCGCCTGTTTCTCACGCTCATAACGGATTTCTTCCCGCTCAGCATCTTCCTTGACCTGCTCTTCCTTTGCTTCCTTGGCTTCTTCAACAACCTCTTCCATATCCTTATCAATCTTATCGATTGCCTCATCCTTGAGCATTCCCACAATCTCATCGCTGGCTGCTTTCAGGGTAGCCTCCGCTGCCTTTCCTGCATCTACCATGCCATGGTATTTCAGGGCTTCCTGTTTGATTCCCTTAATCCCCCTTGTTGCCGCTGTGATTATGTCATGGGAATCTTTATATTGTTTGTTCCAATAAGATTCTGCCTCATTCAGCTCTGAGAGACGCATCTTGTATTCCTCATCCTCTTTATCGGGATACATCTCCCCAAGTTCTTCCTTCTGCTTCTTAATCTCACCCAGTTCCTGCGCAGCCTCCTCGGCTGCTGCTTTGCTGGTCTTAATCGTATCACGGCATTCGCCCAGAACATCATCCACCATCTGGTCGGACTTAAACTGATTCTTGACAAACTCCATAGCATCTTCCATAGCCTTTTTCTTCTTCTCTTCAATGGAATCCTGCATAAGATTCAAATCAGAGCCCTTAACTGCCCCATGCTTAACCTTTCCCTGCTGCTCTTCCTGCTGCACTCCCTCTTTGTTCTCTGCCTGGTCCCGATTCTTCATATTAACAATTGTATCGTTCGCTACATTATTTATCTTCATCAGCCCACTCCTTTGTGCAAAAACATCATCCCTGAGTTCCTATAATTATAATAGTTATCGGCTTTTTACAAGATTTCTTTAGTTCTCAGACAGACTCTTCTGGTAATTCATATGGGCAATGACCATCAAAGCAATTTTAAACAACATGGCATCCTCAAACGTACGGATATCCAGACCCAATGCTTTTTCTATGCGCTCCAAACGGTAAACCAATGTATTGCGGTGCACATACAGCTGCCGCGCCGTCTCCGAAATATTGAGGTTGTTTTCAAAAAATTTCTGAATGGTCACCATGGTCTCCTCATCCAAATCATCTGGAATGTTTTCCCCAAACACCTCTCTCAGAAACATTTCACAAAGACTGGTCGGAAGCTGGTAAATCAGACGCCCAATGCCCAGATTTCCATAGGAAACCGTATCATTTTCCATATAAAAAACTTTTCCTACCTCCAGCGCCATCTTTGCCTCCTGGTAAGAACGCGCAATCTCCGGCAGCAATTCCACCCGATTGCCGTAACCTACCCTGACCTTTACCATGGCCTCAGTATGGAGGTTGTCCACCAACATCCTTGCCATGTTTGCCAAATCTTCCTCAGACTCCATGGCCCTGACATCTTTCACCAGAACGACAGATTTCTCATCCACCTCCGTCACAAAATCCCTGGTATTGTCAACAAAGAGGTTTTTTACAGTCTCCTGCACCACACTGTCTTTTTTCCCGCAGACCTCAATGATAAACACTACACGCTGTACCTCTTTGATATGCAGCTTTTTCGCCTTGTTATACATGTCCACAACCAACATATTGCCCAGCACGACATTCTGGATGAAACTGCCCTTGTCGAACTGCTCCCGGTAAGCACATGCCAGATTCCGTATCTGACATACTGCCAGTTTGCCAATCATATAATTCTCTTCGTTGCCCGCACGTGCCAGCAGAACGTACTCCAATTCATTTTCAATCATTATCTTAAAGAAATGATAGCCGGAAAGCATTTGGCTCTCCGCCATGGATTCCGCAAAACTGCAGACTGCCCCTACCATCTCTTCTCCCGGATCATATGTGGACGCCAGCATCCTGCCTTTGTCCGTGTAGAGCGCAAAATCTATCCGGGAAACCTCTTTTATTTCCTCCAATGTAACTTGCAGTTTATGATTCGATAACATAAATACCTCGAAATTTCCTATAAGATAAAAAAGTGTCTTCGACACTTCAACTCCCCTAGCCCCTCACTCATGAGGGGAA
>CANOFO010000067.1 GCA_947565305.1 uncultured Lachnospiraceae bacterium
ACGCACTTGCGCAGGAATATGACACGGTCGGGGCAGAAAGGCAGTTTAGGGCGAAAGAGGCAGATTATCTGATTTATAACAGCACGATTGACAAAGAATTAATATCCATAGAAGAGCTTCTGCAAAAAGAAGCTTTGCTTAGAGACTTTCAGGCAGTGCAGGAGGGCAGGGTTTTTTGCACAACCAAAGACTTATATCAGCAGTCAATGTCCGTTGGGCAGATGATTGAAGATATCCATAATATGCTCTCGGGGCATACGGTAGATTTGAAGTACTTATATCAGCTGCAATGACGGAAAGGATGGGAATAAAGTGCCAAAAGATAAACGAAATATCCGTTATAGGTCAGCCTTGTTTTTGCTCACTGTGGGAAGCATTCTCTTTTTCTTTGGTAATGTCATCTTTGGAAGCATCTCTATCTCCATATGGGATGTAATTGGTATTTTCACGGGGCAGGAAGCAGATATTGCTTATCGGAGGATTATTGTGGATATCCGTTTACCCCGGGCGACGGCTGCCTTTTTGTTAGGCGGCGCGCTTGCCCTGTCTGGTTACCTTTTGCAGACATTTTTCCATAATCCGATTGCCGGACCTTTCGTGCTCGGCATCTCTTCCGGCTCCAAGCTGGCGGTTTCTTTGGTGATGGTATTTCTGCTCGGGAAATCAGTTTCCATCAGCTCATCCGGTTTAATTGTGGCAGCTTTTGTAGGCGCATTGTCCTCTATGGGATTCGTGCTGTTGATGTCACGGCAGGTAAGAAGCATGTCATTGCTGGTCGTTGGCGGCGTTATGATAGGATATATCTGCACAGCAGTTACCGATTTTGTGATAACATTTGCAGAAGATGCGGATATCGTAAATCTGCATAACTGGTCACGCGGCAGTTTTTCCGGAATGTCATGGGAGTATGTAGCCATGATGGCAGCAGTCGTAGCGGTTACCGTATGGATTGTTTTCTTCTTATCCAAGCCAATCAGCGCTTATCAGTTAGGAGAAAGCTATGCTGAAAATATAGGAGTGGATGTCTGTAGGCTCCGCATATTATTAATCCTTCTTTCCAGCCTCCTTTCCGCCTGTGTCGTGGCTTATGCAGGACCGATTTCTTTTGTGGGAATTGCCGTGCCGCATCTGGTGAAACTGCTGCTTGGAACCAGTGAGCCAATTTGGATGATTCCCTCCTGTTTTTTAGGAGGCAGCATGTTCTGCCTTATCTGCGATTTGATAGCAAGGACTGTGTTTGCCCCCACGGAACTCAGTATCAGCACGGTGACGGCTGTATTTGGGGCTCCTGTGGTGCTCTGGGTGTTAGTCAGACAAAAAAATGAGAGGCAGCTATGAGAGATTGTTATTTTTTTACAGAGAAAATGTGTGTGGGACATGGAAGCCCCATCATAAAAGATATTGAAATCATGCTGCCCAAAGGGGAAATCTTAACCTTGATTGGAGCCAATGGGGCGGGAAAGTCCACCGTCCTAAAAAGCATTGCAGGGCAGCTTCGCCTGTTAGGCGGGACAATTTACCTGGAAAAAGAAACTCTGTCTGAAATGGATAGGAAAGCGCTTGCCCGGAAGATGTCTGTGGTGTTTACCGAACGGCTGAAAACAGAGCTGATGACATGTGAGGATGTCGTGGCAACCGGGCGTTATCCGTATACGGGGCGGTTCGGCAGATTGTCAGAAGAGGACAGGCAGATTGTCAGGGAAGCGATGGACCTGATTCGGGTTACTGAGATTCGGGATACGGATTTTCGCAAAATCAGCGATGGGCAAAGGCAGCGCGTGATGCTCGCAAGGGCTATTTGCCAGGAGCCGGAAATCCTTATATTGGACGAGCCCATTTCTTATCTTGATATCAGGCATAAATTAGAGTTTCTGTCTGTTTTGCAAGAAATGAGGGAGAAGAAACAGCTAACCGTGCTTATGTCGATGCATGAACTGGAATTGGCAAAAATCATCTCCGACAAAATACTTTGCCTAAAAGGGGAATATGTTCTGAGGTATGGAACGCCGGAGGAGATATTTGAATCTGATTTCATAGAGCAATTATTTGATATTACAGAGGAACGATTCGCTTCAAACGAGAAATTCCTTACATATATCAGGAAAGTTGGGAGATATGGCTAAGGTCGTTATGATTCAAGGAACGATGTCTGGAGCGGGCAAAAGCCTTCTGACCGCCGGGCTGTGCAGGATTTTTAAGAGGGCTGGTTATAGGGCGGCGCCTTTCAAATCGCAGAATATGGCGCTCAACTCTTTCGTCACCCAGGAAGGGCTTGAAATAGGACGTGCCCAGGCAATGCAGGCGGAAGCGGCAGGGATTGCGCCATTGTCCTGCATGAATCCCATTTTGCTTAAGCCCACGGACCATATGAGTTCCCAGGTGATTGTCAATGGCAGAGTATTTGCAGATATGGGCGCCCGAGAATATTTTGCTTATAAAAAGAAACTGATTCCAGAGATAAAAAGAGCATTTCATAAGCTGGAAGGGCTGGCAGACGTGATTGTTGTTGAAGGGGCTGGAAGTCCGGCAGAAATCAACCTTAAGGAAAATGACATTGTCAATATGGGACTGGCAAGCCTGATAGATGCGCCAGTGATCCTTGTGGGGGATATCGACAGAGGGGGCGTGTTCGCACAGCTTTTGGGAACGCTGATGCTGCTTGAGAAAGAGGAAAAAAAGCGGATAAAAGGCATTATCATCAATAAATTCAGAGGTGATATGTCGCTTCTTGCGTCTGGAATCAAAATATTGGAAGAAAAGGGAAAGGTGCCAGTCATCGGCATTGTCCCCTATATGGAGCTGTCCCTGGAGGACGAGGACAGTCTGACAGAACGGTTTGAGAATAAAAAGAGGGGGAAAGTTGACATTGCCGTTATCCGCTATCCAAGGATTTCTAATTTTACGGATTTCAATGTATTTGAACAGATTGAGGATGTAACAGTCCGTTACGTCTGTCTGCCGGAGGAACTTGGCAGCCCGGATTTTTTATTCCTGCCTGGGAGCAAGAATACGATGGATGATTTAAGGTGGATGCGCAGCAATGGCTGGGAAACGACCATCAAAAAAATAGCAGGGGAGATACCAATCTGCGGGATATGCGGCGGCTATCAGATGCTGGGAAGACAAATCTGGGATTTAGAAAGCGTGGAGGGCGGCGGATTTCAGGAGGGGATAGGGCTTCTCCCCATAGTAACAGAACTGCAGCCCCATAAGCTATGCCGCCAGGTGCAGGGAACTATCCATGGAATAAATGGGATTTTATCCGTGCTCTCGGGACTTTCCTATGAAGGATATGAAATCCATATGGGACAGACCACAATTGCTGAAAAGACAAAAGAGGACTATACAAAGACCTGCCAGCAGAAAGAAACGGCCTTTGTGTGCGGGGATGAAAATAATATTTACGGCACATATATCCATGGCGTGTTTGATAAGGGCAGCATAGCCGCAGCGCTGGTAGGGGCATTGGCAGAAAAAAAGGGAATTACCGTAGAAAATGGCAACATGGAAGATTATGGCAGATTCAAAGAAAAACAGTACGATAAACTTGCGGATACCTTAGAGGAGTATCTGGATATGGAGAAAATCTATGAAATGCTTAATGGAACAAAAATGGCATGAATGCACAAAGGATATGCTGCTGCATTTATCCGTAGACCCCCTGGATGCATCCGTTTACCGAAAGGTGATGAGAAATTGGGACCTGGCGGCAAAACCCCTGGATGGCATGGGAAGGTTTGAACGCCTGACTGCCCAGATAGGGGCTGTATTAGGTACCGATAACATTGACATTTCCAGGAAAGCGGTCATCATTATGTGTGCGGATAATGGAATTGTGGAAGAAGGCATCAGCCAGTCCGGGCAGGAGGTTACGGCGGCAGTGGCAAAGCAGATGGCAAAAGGCTCTTCCCCGGTAGGAAAGATGGCGGCTGCAGCCGGGGCGGATACCATTCCCATAGACATCGGAATCAATGGCAATGAAAAGATTCCCGGACTGCTGCCTAAGAAAATCCGTTGCGGAACAAGGAATTTTGCAAAGGAACCCGCCATGACGGAGCAGGAGGCTGTCCGTGCAGTTTTTACTGGCATGGAACTGGTTTCAGACTGCAAAAAGAATGGATACCGTATCCTTGCTACAGGTGAGATGGGAATTGGCAATACGACGACAAGCAGCGCTGTCATTGCCTCCTTACTGGCATGTGATGTGGCAGACGTTACTGGACGCGGGGCAGGGCTTAGTGATGAGAAGCTGCAGCATAAAATCCAGGTGATTGAGAGCGCCATAAAGCGTTATGGGCTTCAGGGCGCGGAGCCAACCAAGGTATTGGAAACTGTGGGGGGCCTGGACATTGCGGGGCTTGCCGGCGTATGTATCGGCGGTGCAGTCTTTCATATACCAATTGTGCTGGATGGCATCATCAGCATGACGGCAGCGCTTCTTGCTGAGAAAATGGTGCCGGGGACAATACAATATCTGCTGCCCTCCCATAAAGGCAGGGAGCCGGCGGCAGGAAAACTGGCAAAGGAACTGGGGTTGACGCCTGTGATAGATGGTGAGATGGCTCTGGGTGAGGGAACCGGGGCAGTGATGATGTTTTCGTTGTTGGAACTGGCGCTGCGGATTTATCAGGAGGGCACGAAATTTTCGGATATGGAACTGGAGCCTTACAAAAGGAATTGATAGAAATGATGGTATTTGTTATCGGAGGGAGCGCAAGCGGCAAATCTGCATATGCAGAACAGATGGCGCTCCTGCTGTCAGAGGGAATGAAGCAGCAGAAATATTATCTTGCAACTATGCAGGTTTGGGATGAGGAAAGCAAAAAGAGAGTGGAACGTCACAGACAGCTTAGGAGTGGCAAAGGTTTTGTCACCATTGAGCAGCCGTTGGCAATCCACAGGGCTTTGGAAACTATGGTATGCCTGGGAGCTACTGCATTGCTTGAGTGTATCTCAAACCTGGTGGCGAATGAGATGTTCTCGGAAGGAACGCCAAAACCAGAGGGACAGGTTGTGCAAAAAATTTTGCAGGGGATTTCCGTGTTAAACCAGGAACTGGCAAATTTTGTTATCGTAGGCAATCATGTGTTTGGGGACGGTATCCTTTATCCAGAACCAACCGAAAAGTATATGCGGGCCATGGGGATAATCAATCAGGAAATTGCCGCCATGGCGGACAGGGTGGTTGAGGTCGTTGCGGGGATTCCGATAACGGTAAAACCATAAGAAACAGGAACGTACTATGGGAGGAAAAATGTGCATTTACTGAAATCTTTATTGATAGCGTTTTCCGTCTATTCCAGAATTCCGGTTCCGCAATTTGCCTGGAAAGAGGAGGATATGAAATATGTGTTCTGTTTCTTTCCCTGGATTGGGGCGGTGATTGGCGTCTGTGCCTGGCTTTGGCATACGGTATGTGTTTTTTTTCATATTGGCAGCTTATGCTGGGCGGCTGTTTTGGCGGCAATTCCGCTTCTTATTACCGGAGGATTCCATACGGACGGTTTTTTGGATGTGATGGATGCCGTTCATTCTTACCAGCCCAGAGAAAAGAAACTGGAGATTTTAAGCGATGCCCATATTGGCGCCTTTGCAGTAATCATGCTTGCCATTTATGGCCTGCTTTATCTGGGTGCATTTTCGGAAATCGTGGATGATGGGCTTTTAAAAACGGTGTGCAGCGGATTTTTTCTGTCGCGCTGCCTTTGCGGAATTAGCGTGCTTTCTTTTCCGCTGGCAAAGCAGAAGGGGATGTTATATGGAACAGCCAAGAATTCTCAAAAAAAGATTGTCAAATGGGTGTTATATCTGCAGGCCATGGCCTGTATCGGTTTTATGATTTTTTGCTCGGACGTTTCTGGAGTTTTGGTTGTGGCTGTGGCGTTGTTGTCACTTCTCTATTATTCTTATCGTGTCCGAAAAGAATTTGGCGGAATTACCGGAGATACATCAGGATATTTCGTGCTCCTATGTGAAATCTGTATTTTTGTTACAGCAGCTTTTTGCGATATCGTAGGTTTCAAGCGATAAGAATTAATAATATGACGTGGATTGGTGGTGGAAAGTTTGGCTTTAAAGTTAATCATAGGCGGATATGCGCAGGGGAAGCTGGATTATGTACTTCAAAAATATCATTTAGATGAATCTGTGGTGTGGGATGGCAATATGCCGGAAGACAGACTGCCTGGGGGAGATACCGTCATTATCAATCATTTTCAATCCTGGGTGAAAAAACGAATGATGTGCGAAGGGTGCCCGGAGCAGGAAACCAAGGCAATTCTGGCACGCTATCAAAACTGTATCATTATCTGCGATGAAATAGGTAATGGGATTGTTCCGATGGATGCTTTAGAAAGGGAGTACCGGGAGTTGGTGGGCAGACTTCTTATCATGCTTGCAGACAGGGCAATGACAGTGGAGAGAGTGATATGTGGAATCGGACAGAGGATTAAATAGAGTTATGAACTATCATATGCTGGCATTTTTGTTGGGATTTATACTGGATTTATTGTTTGGCGACCCTTATTTTCTGCCCCATCCTATCCGGCTGATAGGAAAGCTGGTTTCGGCAGCAGAAAAGAGGCTGCGCAAATGCATTGTGAACTTATGCAATGGCAGCGACAGAAAGAGAGCAGAACTGCTTGGAGGCATAGGACTGGTGATGTTTGTGCTCTTTAGCACAATCGTGGCAGCAACCGCTGCCTTGTCAGCCGCATATTTGTTGCATCCTGCTTTGGGATTGGCAGCAGAGGCAATTTTGACATATCAGATTCTGGCGGTAAAATGTTTAAAGACGGAGAGCATGAAAGTCTGCCAATGTTTAAAGGAGGGGGATTTGGCGCGGGCAAGAAAGGCAGTTTCCATGATTGTCGGCAGGGATACCGCGCATTTGGATGCTGAGGGAGTTGCCAAAGCGGCAGTGGAAACAGTGGCGGAGAATACTTCTGACGGCGTGGTAGCGCCGCTATTGTATACAGCGCTTGGCGGTCCCGTGCTTGGCCTTGCTTATAAAGCCATCAATACGATGGATTCCGTGGTAGGCTACCGCAATGACAGTTACCTGTATTTCGGAAGAGCCGCTGCCAGGCTGGATGATTGTGCAAATTATATCCCGGCAAGGTTTAGCGCATGGCTGATGATTGCAGCATCTTTTCTTCTGGGGAATGAATTTTCAGGAAGGCATGCCTGGGATGTCTATAAGAGGGACAGAAAGAATCATGCCAGCCCCAATGCAGCGCAGACGGAAGCTGTCTGCGCCGGAGCTCTGGGAATCAGGCTGGCAGGCGATGCCGTCTATTTTGGGAAACTCGTAAAAAAACCTCATATTGGAGAGGCGCTGCGCAAGGCAGAGGCGGAGGATATCAGGCGGGCGAATCGTCTTATGTACATGACGGCATGGCTGTGCGAACTGGTATGTCTGCTGGCAATGTTATAGTAAACGCAAAAATCCTTTGCGTTTACTATAAGCCTCCGGCAGGATGCGCATGAATTTTAGGGAGGAATTGCTGTGTCTGAAAATGATGAAGGAAATGTTATGCCTTATATCCATGGGGGAGATATCTACCGCAACCGCGTGTCTATGGATTTTTCTGTCAATGTGAATCCGCTTGGCATTCCGCAGACTGTGAAACGGGCGGTGCAGGAAGCGATAGAAGATTGTGGAAGATACCCTGATATCACTACAGAAAAACTGCTCCTTGCGGTCGGTAAAATGCATGGCGTGCCAACGGAACATTTGCTTTTGGGAAATGGGGCATCGGAAATCCTGATGGCAGTCGTCCATGGGCTATTGCCCTCAAAAACCGTGATACCTGTTCCGTCTTTTTATGGATATGAGTATGCAGCAGGAGCTGCAAATGGCGAAATTGTCTATTATAGCGTCAAAGAAGAAGATAACTTTTGCCTGTCCAAAGATTTGTATGCTGTGCTGACAACGGATGTAAAGCTGCTTTTCCTTGCCAATCCAGGCAACCCCACTGGAAATCTCATCGGCAAGGCTGCCTTGAAAAGGATATTAAGCCATTGTCAGGCCCAGGGAATCTATGTGGTAATTGATGAGTGCTTCATAGAATTTTGCAGTGGGGATAATTCTGTAATCTCAGAAATAGATAATTTCAGCAACCTTATCCTGGTACGCGCCTTTACAAAGATTTTTTCCATTCCCGGTATTCGCTTGGGGTATCTCGTCTGCAGCAATCAGGAAATTCTGAGAAAAATCAGCAGACATCTGCCGGAATGGAATCTTTCTTGTTTTGCACATGCGGCAGGCTGCGCATGTGCGTTAGAAACGGATTATGCAAGACGGACGGCAGCATTTATTCGGGCGGAACGGCATTTGCTGGCAGAAGGGTTAGCGCAAAGTGGATGCAAGGTCTATCCCTCAGAAGCGAATTTTGTATTGTGCTATAGCCAAGAACCACTCTATGAACGGTTGCTGGAGCGAGGGATTTTAATCAGGGACTGCCGGAATTTCCGGGGACTATGCGAAGGATTTTACCGGATTGCCGTCAAAGGCAGGGAAGAAAATGAAAAGCTGCTGCGTGTGCTGCAGGAGATAAAAAGCTGAAAAGACCGGAATATTTGCCAGCGGAGGTTACAAGAGCATGAGGAACATAAAACATTTGCTGCCGGAGGAAACAGGGAAATGAAGAACATAGAATATCTGTTACCAGAGGAAATCGAGAAGAGGAGCTTTGAGATTATTGAGGAAGAACTCAGTGGGAGAGGGATTGTGCTTCCGGCTGAGCAAGCGGATATTACCAAGCGCGTCATTCACACCAGCGCGGATTTTGAGTATGCAAGGACGCTTGTCTATTCTGAAAATGCTGTGCCAATTGTCAAAGAATTGATTCAACATGGAGCGGACATTGTTACGGATACGAATATGGCGCTTGCTGGAATCAATAAGAAGAAACTTGCTGGATTTGGCGGGGCTGCGCATTGTTTTATGGCGGACAGTGAGGTTGCCTGGGAAGCAAAACAGAGACATGTGACCAGGGCTTTGGTCAGCATGGAGAAGGCAGCGAATCTTGGCAAACCAACAGTCTTTGCCATCGGCAATGCACCGACAGCCTTGCTGCGTCTCTGTGAACTGACCAAAAACGGGAATTTCCATCCAGATTTCATCATCGGAGTTCCCGTAGGTTTTGTCAATGTGGAAGCTGCAAAAGAACTGGTTATGGAAACAGATATTCCCTATATTATTAATGTCGGAAGGAAAGGCGGCAGCAATGTAGCTGCGGCAATCTGCAACGCTGTCCTGTATGCATTATAATAATTGGTCAAGCGCAGGAAAGGTTTTCTGAAACGGAGAAGTGGTATGCGGTATGGATTTACAACGGGAAGCTGTGCAGCGGCGGCAGCAAAGGCTGCTGCTTACATGCTTCTGACTGGAAAGGAAAAAAAGGAAATCACCATAGAGACGCCAAAGGGCATCGCTTATCGCGCGAAACTGCTTGATATTGTACGCAAGGAGAAGGAGGTACGCTGTGCAGTAGAAAAGGATGGCGGGGATGATGCGGATATCACAACGGGAGCCTGGATATATGCAACGGTATCCTATAGGCAAGGAAAGGCACAGGAGTTTTCCATTGAGGGAGGACAGGGCGTTGGCAGGGTTACCAGACCGGGACTTGACCAACCAGTCGGAAGCGCTGCCATCAACCATGTCCCAAGGGAAATGATAGTGAAAGAAGTCACTGAGGTCTGTGAATTTGCAGACTATAGAGGGAGCCTACAAATCGTTATTTCCGTGCCGGGGGGCGAGACACTGGCACAGTCTACCTTTAACCCACGGCTGGGTATTGTCGGAGGAATATCAATTATTGGCACAAGCGGTATTGTGGAGCCCATGAGCAACCGGGCGATTTTAGGAACCATTGAGGCAGAACTGAATCAGAAAAGGGCGGAAGGATGTCATCTCATTGCTGTTACACCGGGAAATTACGGTTTGGATTTTATGAAAAAGGCATATGGCTATGACTTGGACAAGAGTGTAAAATGCAGTAATTTTATTGGAGAGACGATTGATATGGCGGCGGAACGTGGTTTTCAGAGGATGCTGCTCACCGGGCATATCGGAAAACTGATTAAGGTAGCTGGTGGCATTATGAATACGCATTCGCGGGAGGCGGACTGCCGCATGGAACTGCTGGCAGCCTTTGCCATCCGTGAAGGAGCGGATGCACAATGTGCCTTTGATATATTGGCCTGCGCGACAACGGAGGAGGCAATTCCCCGATTGGCCCAAAGCGGAAAATTGCCAGTGGTTATGTCAAAGATTGCAGAGAAAATATGTTATTATATGGAAAAGCGTGCCGGTGGCAAGATACAGGCAGACTGTATTTTATATGCAAATGAATTTGGGGAATTGGCAAAAAGCAAGGAGGCGGAAACATGGTTTACTTTGTCGGAGCAGGAACAGGGGCGGCAGATTTGATTACGGTAAGGGGAATGCGGCTGTTAGGACAGGCGGATGTGATAATCTATGCGGGCTCTCTGGTAAATCCAGAACTGCTTACGTTTGCCAAAGAGGATTGTGACATTTATAACAGCGCCAGCCTGACATTGGAAGAAGTAATTGAAATTATGGAAGAAGCCGAAGCCCGGGGGCAAACAACTGTACGGCTTCACACTGGAGAACCGAGCATTTATGGGGCAGTCAGGGAACAGATGGATGAACTGGAGCAACTGGGGATTCCTTATGAGAGCTGTCCCGGCGTCACTGCCTGTTTTGGGGCGGCGGCGTCCCTGAATCTGGAATATACCTTGCCGGGGATTTCCCAATCGCTGATTATTACCAGGATGGAAGGGAGAACAGAAGTACCCAAAAAGGAAAGTATCGAAAGTTTTGCCATGCATCAGGCTTCCATGGCAGTCTACCTGAGCGCGGGAATGATAAAGGAACTGAGCGAACGGCTTATCAAAGGCGGTTATCCAGAAGAAACGCCGGCAGCGCTTGTCTACAAGGCGACCTGGCAGGAGGAAGAATCTTATGTCTGCACAGTCAAAACCTTATACGATACGGCAAAAAGGCATGGGATTACCAAGACAGCCCTCGTATTGGTGGGCGAGGCGATTGCCCATCACCATTATCAGAAATCTCGGCTCTACGCGCCGGATTATTCAACAGAATTCCGACAGGCAAAACGAGGAAAAACACATATAAAAGAGTTACCCCGGATAGGACGCCTTAGCGTTATCAGCTTTACGGAAAATGGAGCATATCTTTCCAGGCATCTTGCGGCGAAACTGCCAGAAGAAACAGGAATAGAAATTACTCTGTATACCGGAAGCACAGCCTATGCGAAGATGCAGGAAGACATGGACAAAACGCAGCTTCCCACACATGTAAAGAACATCGGCATATGGGCAAGGAAGCAGCTGCAGGAAAAAAATGCAATATTGTTTATTGGGGCTTGCGGAATCGCCGTCCGCTCAGTGGCTCCTTATCTTACCGATAAATTTCAGGATGCGCCTGTGCTTGTGATGGACGAGAAAGGGCAGCATATCATTCCCATACTGTCTGGCCATATGGGCGGAGGAAATGAACTGGCGCGCTTCCTTGCAGAAAAACTGGGGGCAGAACCGATAATTACTACCGCAACGGATTTAAATGGCAAATTTGCGGTAGACGTATTTGCCCGCAGAAATGAACTGCAGATTGCCAATAAAGATGGCATTGCCAAAGTATCTGCGAAAGCGCTCCGCGGGGAAGAGATTGCCATATCCATAGAGAAGGGACATTATAACTGCCTGCAAGGAGGGGCAGGAGTTATCCCCCAAGGCGTTCGTATCATACCTTATCCACCCGCAGAATCGGTGGATGTTTTGGTGGCTTCCCAAGAGGAATCGTTGGAAGCGGCAATTTGGTTAATACCGAAAGAATATGTGATTGGTTTTGGCTGCAAGAAAGGCAAAAAAGAGCAGGAAATCACAGATTTCATTTTACAGAAATTAAGCGAAGCAGGGATTTCTGTAACAAGGGTTGCTGCACTTTCTTCAATTTCACAGAAGAGAGAAGAGCAGGGGATTGTATCATGGTGCCAAAAGGAGGGGATTCCCTTTATCACATATACTGCGGAAGAACTGCAGCAGACAGAAGGGAATTTCCATTCTTCTGCATTTGTGAAAGAACAGGTTGGCGTTGACAACGTATGCGAGCGGGCGGCGTTACGTTTCTGTGGTTCGGACGGAACGCTTGTATTGGAAAAATGCGCTGCCGATGGCATGACGATGGCAATCGCTAAAAGGAAATGGATGGTTACATTTTATGGAGAATAGAATCTATATTGTGGGCATGGGACCTGGCAGGGAGGACATGATGACAGGGGAGGCAGTGCGGGCATTGGAAGAGGCAGACGTAATTATCGGCTATCCCCTATATCTCAGTCTGTTAGGAGAACGCTTCCAAAAGAAAAAGCAGATTGGAACGCCTATGCGGCAGGAAAGGGAGCGCTGCCGCTTATGTTTTGAGGAGGCAAAAAAAGGCAAGCGTACGGCTCTGGTCTGCAGCGGTGATGCCGGGGTTTATGGAATGGCGTCACTGATGTATGAGCTGGCAAAGGATTATCCGCATACAGAACTTGTGGTAATCCCTGGAATTACGGCAGCAAACAGCGGAGCGGCAATTTTAGGCGCTCCCATCGGCCATGATTTTTGTGCCATTAGCCTTAGTGATTTGCTAACCCCCTGGGAGAAGATTGAAAAAAGGCTGTATGCGGCTGCTGCGGGCGATTTTGTTATCGTAATCTATAATCCGTCCAGCCGCAAACGAAAAGATTATCTGCTTCGTGCATGTAATATCCTGCTGTCCCAGATAGAAAAAGGGCGTGTCTGCGGATATGTGGAAAATATCGGAAGAGAAGGCTGCCGTGGTCAGATTTGTACTTTGGAGGAACTTTGTACGAAAGAAGTAAATATGTTTACTACGGTGTTTATCGGCAGCTCTGAAACAGAAGTCATTAATGGTAAGCTGGTCACAAAACGGGGATACAGGAAGCAGGGAAGCGCAAATCAGAAAGCGGGTGAAGCAGATTGAAGCAGGTGGTGATTTTTGCCGGAACGACAGAGGGCAGGAAGCTGTCAGAATATCTTGCAGAGGTGGGTGTGCAGCATACCGTTTGCGTGGCAACTGAATACGGAGAACTTGCGATGGCAGCTCATCCAATGGTAAAGGTCCATCAGGGAAGGATGAATCGGCAGCAGATCAAAGACTTCCTCGTGAAGGGCAGCTATGCTGTGGCAGTAGATGCGACACATCCTTACGCTGAGATAATCACCCGGAATGTAAAGGGGGCAGCAGAGGAAGCCGGGATTCCCTATCTGCGCTTCCAAAGAGAGACTGCAGATAAAGACAATGGAGTCACATTTTTTGAGAAGCATGAGGATTGTGCCCATGCGCTGGAGCGCACGGAGGGAAATATCCTTCTGACAATTGGAAGCAAAGAATTGTCTGCATACTGTGCTTTGGATAAATTAAAAGACAGGCTTTATGTGCGAATCCTGCCTAGCGCAGAAAGCATTCTCTTATGTGAAGAACATGGGATTTGCGGGAAACAGGTGATTGCTATGCAGGGACCGTTCACAGCAAAACTGAATGAAGCCATTATGCAGCAGTATGGGATTTCCTGCCTGGTAACGAAAGAAAGCGGCATATCCGGCGGTTATCCGCAGAAAATTGAGGCGGCGGCAAGGATAGGCGTAAAGGTCTTTGTCATTGGGGCGCCGAGGGAAGAAAGCGGGTATTCCTTTTCTGAGATATGCAGAAAGTTGGAGAAAATCTGTCAAAGGCAGTTTCCCCCAGCCAATCAAATGGATATCGTTCTGGCGGGAGCAGGTATGGGAAGCCCTGGCTGCCTGACCAAAGAGGTGCAGAAAGCAATCCAAGATGCTGATATTTTGCTTGGCGCAGAAAGGCTGGTAAGGCAGTATCACTCGAAGCTGGAAATACGCCCATTTTATCTGGCAGAACAGATTATCCCATATCTGCAGGAAGTGCAGCGGAGAAATTTGTTTGCAGGAAAGGTTGTAATCTTGTTTTCGGGCGACAGTGGATTTTATAGCGGATGCCGCTTGGTGTATGCTGCACTGCGAGAGGAAATTGAAAACCATCGCCTATATGCTTCCTTGCGTATTCTTCCAGGCATTTCTTCTGTTGCCTATTTTGCTGCCCAGATAGGAGAAAGCTATCAGGATGCAGATATCTGCAGCGTCCATGGGAAAACACTGCACAGCCTTATTTGCAGAATCAGAAACAATCCCAGGACATTTCTGCTAACGTCCGGCGTAAAGGACGTGAACCGCCTTGGAGAGCTCCTGTTAACGGCAGACATGGCGTATTGTGAGGTTATGGCAGGTTATCAATTATCTTATCAGGAGCAGATAATCCAGAAACTAACGCCCAGGGAGTGCTGCGAGGTGAAAGCGGAGGGGCTTTATATCTGTTTTGTGCGAAATCCACGCGCCAAAGAGCGGAGATTGACGCATGGCAGAAAAGATACGGAGTTTGTGCGGGAACAAGTACCTATGACAAAGGAAGAAGTAAGGGATGTCAGCATTTGTAAACTGCAATTACATGAAAGGGCAATCGTCTATGATATTGGCAGCGG
The DNA here is from genome assembly GCA_947565305.1 of uncultured Lachnospiraceae bacterium. Lineage (GTDB taxonomy): Bacteria > Bacillota > Clostridia > Lachnospirales > Lachnospiraceae > Petralouisia. The sequence continues at coordinate 14,610 of CANOFO010000067.1, forward strand.
CAGCGGTTCGGTTGCTGTGGAAATTGCTGCGCTGTCCGAGCGAATACAGGTATATGCGATTGAGCGAAAACCAGAAGCTTTCTCTGTATTGGAAAAAAACCGCAAGCGATTTGGCTTTGAAAATATTTCGCTCGTCCATGCCGAAGCGCCGGAGGCTTTCGCAGGATTGCCGATGGCGACACACGCCTTTATCGGTGGAAGCGGCGGAAAACTAAAAGAAATCCTGCGTGAACTGTATCAATGTAATCCGGCAATGCGGGTTGTCGTCAATGCCATCAGCATGGAAACAATCTGTGAACTGAAAGAACTCTTACTGGCCTATCCCATCAGGGAGCCTGAGATTGTGCAGTTACAGGCGAACCGGGTAAGGGAAATAGGGCAATATCATTTGCTGCAGGCGGAAAACCCCATTTGGATTTTTGCGTTTCATTTTGAGGAGAGGACGGAATGAAAATCAAAAGAATCATGATTGCCGCACCCAAAAGCGGCAGCGGAAAAACGACCATTACCTGTGCACTGGTGCAGGCGTTGAAAAACCAGGGAGAACATGTTATTTCTTACAAATGCGGGCCCGATTATATCGATCCTTTGTTCCACAAAGAAGCAATCGGCATTCCCGCAAGAAATCTGGATACCTTTTTTACGGATGAACAACAGACCAGATACCTTTTTGCAAAAAGTGCGTCCAAAAGCGGATTTGCCGTGATAGAAGGCGTTATGGGGATTTGTGACGGTTTGGGAGGGGTTCTGGAAAGGGGCTCTTCCTACCATCTGGCGAAGGTAACCCGGACACCGATTGTCCTTGTAGCTGACGTTAAGGGGATGGGTCGCTCCATGATTCCTATGTTGGCGGGCTTTCTTGCCTATGACAAGGAAAAATTAATCCGCGGCGTAATATTGAACCGCATAAGCCAGAGTTTTTTTAACGTAATGAAACCGCTGATAGAGAAAGAATTAAAGCTGCCTGTCCTGGGATTTCTCTCA
>CANOFO010000068.1 GCA_947565305.1 uncultured Lachnospiraceae bacterium
TATATTGTCAATAGGGCATAAGGACGAGCAGCGTAAACTTCAGGATGTGGAAAAAAGAATCATCACAGAATCCGGCACATATGTATACGATGAGACGAGCAATGCTGCAATTGCAGAAGTCAAAGAAGATGTAACGCAAAATGTAATCAACCTTGTTTATGACAAAGCAGAACTCGCTTCGGTAATTGCCCCATCCACAATCTATGCTATCGAGGGCAATGAGCCGATTCTCCCCGGGCAGCTTATGGCAAATACCAATATTGAGGGAGTTACGCTTCCGGTAAATATGACATGGGATGTTACGGATAAGAAGTGGACTGCTGGCGACCATACGGTGACAGGTACTGCCGAAGGGCTTATGGGCGATGCTGCGAAAGTGACGGCAACGGTTCATATCTATGAATGCGATGAAGCAGTAGCAGATTTTACATCGGGCAGCGAAAATTCTGGAAAGTTCCAGAAGTTGGCGAAAGAATATGGCGGGGAGCTTATTACAGAATTTGATATTATATCTGTAAACCCGAACGACCCATGCTATTCTTATCTGTCATCGACCAATGAAAGTATTGGTCAGGCTTTTACCCAGTCAGGTCCAATGCTACATACGGGACAGGGATGGTTTACCAGCCGTACCGGAGATGGAAATGGAAATGCCGGAAATTACCCAACGGCTGATGATAACGTAGAAAAAATGATGTATGAATCCGGGAAGACATACCGTGTGCGCATGGTTATTGACACAAAGGCGGATAAGGGAAATTATCATATTTATGTGACAGATGAAGCTGGCAGGACAGTTGAAGTGACAAAGAAGGAGGGAAATAACTACCGGACATATAACGATGGTACTATCCGACGGTTTTTCCTGGGACGTGAAAATTTATCGGTTATCAACCACAAAATCTCCTGGCAGTCCGGTTTTGCGACCGTTCAGATAGACTACCAGGACCCGACAGGTCAGTCATGGACGGACTTTGCGGCGTCGACCAAAGAGCTGCCAGATTCCACAAAGACTATGGATACCGCAATCTTTACACCTAAGAGTGTAGATGGCAAGACCTATCTGTTTGATGCAGATAACTCCGGTTGGGATACGAACGGAGATGGCGCCGCAGAGACAGCAGCAACAGACAGCACAACCATACCGGCGGCTGGCGATACTGTTCATTACATTGCCAAATATAAAGCGGCTGCACTTCTTGGAACCGATGAAACCGTAGAAGTGGAAACCTTGGTGGGCAAAGCGCCAATCCTGCCCCTGACCTTAGAAGCGAAGTATGAAAATGTGGAGGGTACAATACCGACAGAGGTTACATGGAATCTGGAAGGCGTTGACCTTAATACAGAGACTGCAGACAATGCCCCCCTGGAAATAACCGGAACATTCCCTGGCGGTGAAACAGTAACAGCAAAGGTTCATGTGAAACATGCCTATTTAATGGCAAAATATACATTTGACGGCGATACCCCTGCAGCGGACAGTACGGGACGCCATGCAGATGCCGTGCTTACGAATGTGGAGCAGAATGTAGCAGGTGTGGACGCTAACAGCAAGGGCGTCAAATTAAAAGGCGGCAGCAATGGTTCCTCCAATGTAAAGCTGCCGGATGATTTACTGCAGCTGACAGAGGCAAACGGCAGTAAAACGACACAGGATGATTTTACGGTTTCCATGTTTATTAACCGTGAGAGCAACGGCAATTCCTTTGCCATGACGCTGCACGCGACACAGGTAGGCAAGTCAGATCCACAGGGACATCTGGGATTCATCAATAAGGATACCCTGGTGGATATGGAATACAGAATCGGCGGTAAAACAGTAGCCAATCTGCAGGCAAAGGATGCAGATGGCAATAATATCCTTACGCCGATTGGACAGTGGTCACACATAGCAATCGTGACAAATGGCTCAAAACAGACGGCAAAATTGTATCTGGACGGTGTGCTTGTAGGCACGGTGACAGGTATCTGTAAGCCATCTCAGCTGGCTGCACAGAATAACTATTTGGGTCGTGCTTCCTGGGGTGATAACGATTATAAGGCAACTTTTGATGACTTTGAAGTATACAATGGAATCCTGACAGAAGAAGAAATTCAAAAAATTGCTAACGACAGGTTGTGCAGCGCTCCGGTACAGGATATTTATGACAATCTGCAATTAAGCCTGCAGTCAGGAGAGACATTAGATAAAACGAAGATTACAGAATCGTTGGATTTGCCGACAGCTATGGAGACCAGTGATGGCAAGACCGTACAGGGATTAAAAATCACCTGGGAATCCAGCAATTCGGCAATCCGGACGGACGGTACCGTTGTGCGTCCTTCCAAGGGCAAAGGAAATGCGGAGAATATTACCCTGAAAGCTAAGATTCAGTATGGTTCCTGCACAATGACCAAGACCTTTTCCGGGCTTACGGTATTAGAATTAGATAAGGTGTCCTTTGTAGAGTTCGATGAGGCATATGAAAAGGCAGAAAACAGATATAAATCTGCCAAGAAGGAAAATATCTATACAGCAGACAGCCTCACTGCCATGAAAACGAAATTGGATGAATTGGCCCAGGTGAAGAAGACAGAAGGAACGGCGGATGAGAACGCAGATGAAGTAGATGCTGCAACCGCAGAACTGCTGGAAGTTGAAAATCTTCTTGTTTTGAGAACTTTCAAGCAGATGGATGAGGCGTTGGCTGCCTGGTATCCGCTGGACGACAGTACTGATAAAGCGAAAGATGTATCCGGCAATGGATTGGATGGCGCTGCAGCAGAAAGCGTTACATTCAGCCGGGAAGATGGTGCGACTTTTAATGGAGGAAACGCATTGCAGAATGTCATTACCCTCCCGAATGAGTTCGAGGTAGGAGAACAGATGACGTTTGCATTCTGGGCAAAGGATGCAAGAGGCAGTAAGTCAAATGCGTTTGGAATTGGCTCAGGCGATGGCTTTGGGGACAGCAAAAAGACAGATGCGCATTTCTTCTACGTTAACACAAACGATGGAGGCAAATTAGTTGCAAGCATGAATCCCAAATATTGGACTGGTGCAATTAATATTTCCACAGAGGCGGCAGCCCAGGATACCTGGCATCATATTGTCTGTGTGCTGAACGGCACAAACCTTACGCTCTATGTGAACGGAGAATTGAAAGGGACAAAGGACGTTGCGCATTCATTGAAAGAAATGTGGGATGCAGATCCCAATACCCGGGCTGTATATATCGGAAACTGCAGTTATGGTAAAAATCCCAACGGTGGGGATAGTGATTACAAAGGCTCCATTAAGGATTTCCGTATTTACAATGCCTCACTCGCGCAGGAGCAGGTAGCAGGAGTTTATAATTATATCAATACGCTTCCGATGAAATATGCCAAAGATGACCTCATGAAGACCTTGGGCGCAAGAGTGGAAGACGATGGCACAGTTATCTTAAATGTAACGAATCTCAATACCACGGACAAAGTGCTTACCTTGCCGGCAACCAGCTATGGGGATGCCAAGGTTGAGTGGGAATCTTCAGATAACAATGTCATCAATGCAGATACCGGAGTGGCTGCTGTGCCGGACAGCAAAGATGATCCGGCAAAAACAGCCGACCTGACCGCGACAATTACCATTGGGGAAGGAGAGAGCCAGCAGACAGAAACGATTGTATTTAAATGTAAAGTATATTTCAGAAACAACACGGATACAACAGCTTTGGAGGCAGCGCTTAAAGCCTTAGCCGATAAGAATCTGAAACAGCAGGATTATACCCAGGCAAGCTGGACGCTCTTGCAGACTGCGCTCAAAAATGCCCAGGCACAGGTGGACAATCCAGACGATGCCCAGACAGTACTGGCAGTAAAGAACGCATTAGAGGATGCAGAGAGCAAACTGGTCAATATTTTCGGTCTGCGTGATAAAATTGCAGCTTTAACCTCTGAAATGGAAGAGTTAAGCGAAAATGATTACACTACAGCAAGCTGGGAGGCATTGCAGGATAAATTGGACGCTGCGAATGAGGTGCTGGAAACTGCTGATGCAACAAAGGCAGCAGTTGACGCAGCAATCGACTCTTTGCCTGAGACTGCAGAATCCGCGTTGAAAGAATGTGGCGATAAAGAGCCTTTAGAAAATGCGATTGCAGATGCAGAAGCTTTGAAGAAATATCAGGAAGCTTACACAGAGGCAACCTGGAATGAATTACTGACAGCCCTGCAGACCGCAGAAGCAGAACTTGCCAAGAGGCTGGAGGACTATGCACCGGCTGCAGATGAGTTAAAGGGCGTTATGGAAGCCCTTGAAGTCAAAGAAGAACATAAGCTTGAGGGAGCAGACAAGGAAGCGCTGGACAAGAAATTGGCGGAGGCCAAAGAAGAAAACCTGTCAAGCAGCCATTATACACCGCAGACATGGGGAGACTATAAGGCAGCGCTGAATGCTTTGGAAGAAGTGCTTGGAAGAGCCAATGCAACTAAAGATGAGGCAGAAGATGCAGCCAAAACGTTGGAAGATGCAAGGGTGGCGCTTATGCCGGTAGCCTCACAGGTGCCGGATGAGCAGAAGAAACAGGAATTTACTTCGGCATACGAAACAGCGACCAAGGCAATGGCGGGGATGAAGCCCGAGAATTACACAAGCGATAGCTGGGATAGATATCAGAAAGCAATGGCAGCAATGAAGAAGATATCGGACCGCCTTGCAGAAGAAAACAATAATGTGACCAAGGCTGAGATTGAAGCAGCAATCGAGGAACTGAATGCAGCAACAGAAGCGCTTGTTATCAACGTTGATAAGGCAGCGCTGAATAAGGCAATTAGCGATTGCGGCAGTTTGAAGCAGTCCGATTACACTTCGGCTTCCTGGAGTGCATTCCAGACAGCATTAAATGCAGCAAAGGCAATTGCTGCCAAGGCAGATGCAACGCAGCAAGAAGTAAATAATGCACTGGCAGATCTGAATGCGAAGAAAAATGCCCTTCAAAAAGCACAGGCAGCCGTTAAGGTAAAGAAAATAACATTGTCTGCAGACAGCAAGAACATTGCGGCGGGCAAGAAGGTAACTGTGAAAGCAGCGATTACGCCAGCCAATGCAGCTAATAAGAGCGTGACCTGGAAGTCTTCAAACACCAAATGGGCAACCGTCAAGAATGGCGTGGTGACTACTAAGAAGGCAGGAGCGGGCAAAACCGTGGCCATTACAGCAACAGCCAATGACGGAAGCAGCGTAAAGGGAACCATCAAGATTAAGATTATGAAGAATGCTGTTACCAAGATAACCCTTAAGGCGAAAGCCAAGAAAGTGAAAGTCGGCAAGAAGGTGACAGTCAAGGCAACGGTCAAGACCAACGGCAAGAAGGTTAACAAGAAACTTGCTTGGAAGTCTTCAAACACCAAGTGGGCAACCGTAAACAGCAAGGGCGTGGTAACTGCCAAGAAAGCAGGAGCGGGCAAAACCGTGACCATTACGGCAACAGCGACAGACGGCACGAAAAAATCAGCGAAAGTTAAGATTAAGATTGTGAAGTAAGATTCATACGGAAATAAAAATATTAATCCGGGTCATCATTTCCAGCGAGATGGTGGCTCGGATTTGTTGGCTTAACCTATTTATCCAATAATATGCCTTAATAATTTCCGGTAATTAAATCTTCAAGCGTAATGCTGTAAAAGAAGTCATGGACGAGGGTATTATATTTTTGCCACAGCGGCAGCGTAATACACTCGTCTTTTCTTGTACAGGCTTCCGCGTGTGGCATAAGACAGGCGACTGGAGCCAGGGGTCCGTCTGTAAGCTCAATGATTTCGCCAACAATATATTCTTTGGGGATGCGCGTCAGCATGTATCCACCGCCTTTGCCGCGGAGCCCGGTCAACATTTTGCCGGAAACGAGCAGCTTCAATATAATTTCCAGATATTTCTCAGAGATTTCCTGCCGTCCGGCAATTTCTTTCAGCGGGATATATTTGTCTTCCTGATGCTGCGCAAGGTCAATCATCACCCTGAGCGCGTAACGTGCTTTTGTTGAAATCATATGTAATACCTCCCATCTGTTTTTCTTATTATAACTCTGGAAGATGTAGTTTGCAATATTGTGTGTCTTGACATTGTATCACCTAGCTGTTACAATATACTTAGTAATACAAAGTAATGAGGTGATTTATGAATGATAAATACGAAAGGCAGATGAAGAAAGGGGTTTTAGACATGATTGTCTTAAAGCTGCTTTCCTCAGAAGCCAAGTATGGCTATCAGATTATACAGGAAATGAAGGAGAAGAGCGGAGAGATATTCCTGTTGAAGGATGGCACGCTCTACCCGATTTTGTACCGGCTGGAAGATGACGGTCTGGTATCAAGCAAGTGGAGCGAGGCTGAAGGGAAGCAGGTAGCAAGGAAATATTATGAAATTACCGCGGCAGGACTTTCAACGTTGCAGGAAATTGAGGCTGTCTGGGAGCGGATTTCTGCTGGAATCTCAAGGATAATGGAGGGTTAGGTTATGAATGCAGAACAATATGTAAAAGAAGTTGCAAAAAGAATTAAATGTGATGGTAAAAAGAAAAAAGAGATTAAACGACAGCTGCTGACAGAAATTAATATGCGTATGGAACGCGGAGAAACATTAGAAGGAATAATTGCCCAGATGGGAGACGCTTCGGAAATTGCAGAAGATTTCAATGAAAATATTTCAGCGGAGGAGAGGAGAAAATACCGTAGGAATAAAGTGCTGATAATTGTAATTCCTATTGCAGTGCTGTTGGTCTTAATGGCGGTATTTTTCTACTGGCTGCTTCCGAAGGGGAAGGACATCGAACAGAGTAAATATTTTGATAAGGCCGAGGTGGAGGCGGCGATGAAAGAGACTATTGAACAGATGGATGTAGGAGAGTTTGATTTTCTGCAGGAAAACGCCATCCCACAGATGAAGGCTTTTCTGAATGAGGAAGAGCTGGGCAAGGTAAAAGGGGAGATGTCGGATGATTGGGGAGAAAGACAGCAGTTCGGGGCAGTTTATGTGGCAGAACTTGTGCAGGGCAATAAGCATTTTGCCGTGGGAGAAATCACGGTCTCCTATGATAATATTACGGTGACTTATCGGTTGACATACGATGAGGATATGCGGCTGGCAGGCTTGTATGTGAGGTGAGATATGCATGAAGGTAAGACAGAGGTTTGCAAGGGAAAATATGAGCATATAGAAAGCTGCCGGATATGAGCAATTGACTTTGCAAAGGGAAGAGGTGGGATTATGGCACTATCTGAAATTATCATTTTTTTGGTGATAGTGACCATCAGTGCAGCACCGATGGTTATTTTGGGAATATTCCAGTACAGGAGCAAGGAGCCGGTTGGATTTTGGAGTGGGCAGAAGCCACCAAAGAGGGAACAGATTACGGATGTGAAAGCGTACAATCAGAAACATGGTATGATGTGGATGTTGTATGGCGCAGGATTTTTCCTTTGCTTTATGTTGATAATCCCTTTGGGAGAGAAGTTTGCCTTGGTTGCTGTTATGCTGTGCATGGTAGAATGCATAGGCGGCATATTTGTAATGATTTGGTATCACAATAAATTGAACAAGAAGTATTTTAGAGCGGAGGAAATAACAAAACGGTCCTGAATATGGGACCGTTTTGCAGCATTAACATGGGTTCTTTGTGACCATCTGTTCCAGAAAATACATATGAATCCGTCGGTCGCCACCGAGTTCAGGATGGAAAGCAACGGCAAGCTGGTTTTGGTACTGTACGCCCACAATGTGCCCTTCTACGGTGGCAAGGATTTCTACGCCGTCCGAAATGTTTTCTATATAAGGAGCCCTGATGAATTCCATGGGAAAAGTGCCGATTCCCTGAAAAAATCCGCTCTCATAGTGAAAACTTCCAAGCTGTCTGCCATAGGCATTGCGTTTTACTGTCACTGGCAATGTGCCGATATGGTGGGCATCTTCACCGATAATTTTTTCTGCCAAAAGAATCAGGCCTGCGCAGGTGGCAAGCACAGGCAGGCCGTTCATAATCCTGTCATGGATTGCCGCCATCATACCTAATTCCTGCAAAAGCTTTCCCTGCACGGTGCTCTCGCCGCCGGGCAGGATTAAGCCATCGAAATCATTGTCTAAATCGCTGGATTTGCGCAGCTGCAAAGTTTCCGTGCCCAGTTTGTGCAATACTTTCTCATGTTCCTCGAAAGCGCCCTGAACAGCCAAAACTGCTATTTTCATATTGCTCCCTCCCTGTTTCTATTTTCCGCGCTCTGCCATCAGAAGCTGGATTTCATCTGCATTAATGCCGACCATTGCTTCTCCCAGGTCCTCGGACAGTTCTGCAATCATTGCGGCGTCCATATAATTTGTGACCGCTTTAACAATGGCGTTGGCACGTTTCTCAGGGTTGCCGGATTTAAAAATGCCGGAGCCGACAAACACGCCTTCTGCGCCAAGCTGCATCATCAGCGCAGCATCTGCAGGAGTTGCCACGCCGCCCGCGGCAAAGTTTACGACGGGAAGTTTTTGGTTTTCATGCACATAACTTACTAACTCATATGGCACGCGCAGCCGTTTTGCCTCATCGAACAATTCGTCTTCCCGCATGGAGGAAATCTGTGCAATCGCCCGGTTCATCATGCGCATATGGTGCACAGCCTGTATGACATCTCCGGTGCCTGGCTCGCCCTTTGTGCGAATCATTGCCGCGCCTTCGCTAATGCGGCGGAGCGCTTCGCCCAAATCCTTTGCGCCACACACAAAGGGAACGCGGAATTTTGTCTTATCAATATGGTAAATATCATCTGCCGGTGAGAGAACTTCGCTTTCATCAATGTAGTCAATCTCTATCGCCTCCAATAATTGGGCTTCCACGAAATGTCCGATACGGCATTTTGCCATGACAGGGATAGATACTGCCTGTTGGATGCCGCGAATCATCTTGGGGTCGCTCATGCGGGATACGCCTCCGGCAGCGCGGATGTCTGCGGGAATCCGTTCAAGCGCCATTACAGCGCAAGCGCCGGCGGCTTCGGCTATCTTAGCCTGTTCCGGTGTGGTTACGTCCATGATGACGCCTCCTTTTAACATCTGTGCCAGTTCTTTGTTCAGTTCATACTGTCTGTCCATAGGAATCCTCTTTTCTTAAATCACATTTTAATTTTTTGCTGTACGGTTGATAAAATTTTCTGTTTACAATAACCTGCTAATACTTTATACTACTTCTGACCATATTAAAATAATCAATTTAAATATAATTAGCATAGTCAGAATGGAGGATTCTCACAGAAATGTTAACATATTTATTTACCGATATAGGGTCAGACAGCTTGTACCATCATCTGTATCAATGTATCAAAAAAGATATTTTATCAGGGGAGCTTTCCGCAGGGACAAAACTGCCCTCTAAGCGTAGTTTTGCTAAAAACCTTGGGGTGAGCAATATTACTGTAGAAAATGCGTATGCACAATTGCAGGCGGAAGGGTATATATATTCGATTCCCAAGAAGGGATTTTACGTCAGGGAGATTTCTGACCTTATTCCTTCTGTCCAGAATACGCAGGCAGATTTTGCGGAATCGGAGACCCCGCATACGCAGTATGTGGCAGACTTTGTCAGCAACCGTATCCATCCTGAGCAATTCCCTTTTTCTGTTTGGTCGAAACTCCTGCGGGAAACACTTTTGAACCGTCATGAGGAATTGCTGGAGAGCCCGCCATGGGGCGGCATTTTGGAATTGCGCCGCGCTATCAGCAATCATCTGAAGGAATTCCGCAATATGGAAGTTTCAGCGGAACAAATTATCATCGGGGCGGGGACGGAATACCTGTATGGCTTGTTAATTCAGCTTTTGGGGCGTGACAAAATCTATGCCGTGGAAAACCCTGGTTACCATAAGATAGCCAAAATCTATGAAAGCAATGGTGTAAAGCGCTGTTTTATTCCGGTAGACAGAGAGGGCATGGACGTCGGGAAGCTGGAAGAATCCGGTTCCCATGTGGCGCATATATCGCCGGCTCACCATTTTCCTACAGGAGCCGTGACCCCAATTGGCAAGCGCTATGAACTTCTTGGCTGGGCAACCCGCAGCAGTGGGCGGTATATCATAGAGGATGACTATGATTCAGAGTTCCGCCTTGCCGGAAAGCCGATTCCCACATTGCAGGGAATTGACAGGTCTGAGCGGGTCATCTATATGAATACTTTTACTAAAACGCTGGCATCCACAATTCGCATCAGTTACATGGCGCTGCCCTGCCATCTGCTGAAAGAATTTGAAAAGAGGCTGTCTTTCTATTCCTGCACGGTGTCCAATTTTGAGCAGTATGCCCTGGCGCGTTTTGTGGAGGAAGGTTATTTTGAAAAGCATATCAACCGTATGCGCACACATTACCGCCGTGTCCGCGATGAACTTATGGCAAGTATCCGTAAAAGCCCCCTGGCTTCCTGCTGTAAAATAACGGAGGAAGATGCTGGTCTGCATTTTCTGCTTCATGTTGATACCAGGCTTTCCGATGAGGAACTTTTGCGGAGGGCTGAGCAGTCAGGAATACGTCTGTCCAGCTTGGCGGAGTATTATTGTAAACCAGCATTAGATATTCCGGTTCATACTTTTGTTATCAACTATTCCGGGCTTTCCGTCCAAAAGATACCGAAAGTGGTCAAAATGTTAATAAAATGCATATTATGTTGATAACTATTGGTAGATTTTGACATACCACTTTTCCATTTTATCTGTTATAATGCAAGTGATAAAAATTTAATACATAAAGGAGGCATTTTTCTAAAATGAGAAAAGACAAAGCATGGAAACAAGTACTTGCTCTGGTTCTCTCTGCTGCCTTGGTAGTTGGAAACTGTTCCTCAGTTTCTGCAGCTACAGGGGATCCGGCAGCAAACGGAGCAGGAACGGCAGCTGAAGGAACAGCTGGCAGTACGCGGCAAGTGACCGATACGGATGCGTACAAAGAACTGAAATTTGATTTTGAGGATGGTGTGGAGACCGTATCTGGAGATGATGGGCTTTATACCGAGAACGGCATTAAGTTCATTAACAGGAATGGAGTTGAACTTGTAGAAGCTCCGGTTGTAAGTGGAGATGATGCACAACGCGGTAAGGCGCTGAAGTTTACTCATACGAAGACGATGACGATTGAAGGAAATCAGGTAACTACTGGTGATTCCTGCCTTACCTCTGAGTCGGGGGCATTTTCGCAACTTGATTTTACCAATGGATTCACTTTATCTATGGAGATTTATCCTGAGGCACAGAGAGACTGGAACTATATGTTTGGTCTTGGTGTATTTGGCGAGAAATGGGTGAGCGGTTCCATTGGCTTTATTGCACAGTATGGAGAACCGTGGACCAATTGTTTTCCGGCAGATGGTTGGGTAACTGGTAACCAAGTAGGCAGCAATTATAATTATTTTGGTGAAGAGGCCAATGTGCATAAATGGTATCGATTGGACTATGTTTATACCTTGGATGGATTTACCATGAAAGTCAATGGTGTGCCAACGGTATTTTGGGGTGTTGGGAAAGCAAAAATGCAGACCATCTTAGAGGAAGCCAGCAATGGGCAGCTTCGTATCGGTATGGGTTCAGCTCTTCAGAATGAAGGATTTTTGGGTTGCATTGACAATGTATCCATTCAGCCGAAGGCTCCTTGTCAGCACGTGTTGGGAGATGATGCAGAAATAGAAGAAGCAACCTGTACAACTGTAGGGCATGAAACAGGAACCTGTACAATATGTCATGAAATGGTTAGCATTGAAATTCCGGCAAAAGGTCATGACTTCAATGCCCCTGTTGCTGCAAAAGAAGCTACCTGTACAGAGAAAGGTAATATTGAGTATTACACATGTAAAAGAGAAACTAACAGCTATTTTGTCAGCGATGACGATGGTATAAAACAGGTTGCCAAGAGCAAGGTTGAGATAGCGGCTAAAGGACATAATTATGGTGCGGCTACAGTAACGACTAAGGCAACTCCTGACCAAGATGGCGTTATGACTTCCGTATGTAGTGACTGCCCGGCTGAGACGACCGGCCATACAAAAACAGAAGTAATTAACAAGGTTAACAATATCACTCTGGCAGGGACCAGCTTCGCACATACAGGTAAGGCAATTACACCTGCAGTTACGGTAAAGGACAGCAAGGGTGCAGTGGTTGCAGCCAGCAATTATACAGTAAGCTATACCAATAACCTGAATCCTGGTACAGCAACAGTTACTATCACGTTTAAGGGTGATAAGTATGCAGGTTCTGTAAGAAAGACCTTTACCATTGCGCAAGCGGCAAGCCTGAAATTGGACAAAACAAAAGCGACGCTGTATACGGGAAGCGCTTCTAAGACAGTTACTATTAAGACAACTGTAACAGGGGCATCCCAGACTGTGACATGGGTATCCAGCAATCCGAAGGTTGCTACAGTAAAGAATGGTAAGATTACCGCTGTTAAAGCGGGTAAGGCAACCATTACAGCTACAGCGAATGGTATTTCCCAGAAAGTTACAGTTACTGTTAAGAATCCTACCATTACTATCAAGAATGGTAAGAAAGCAGTCAAAAAGAATACTGTTACCGTGAAGAGAAAGAAGAGCGTGAAGCTGACTGTCACTGTAAGTCCCAAGAATTCCGGTATCAAGATTGGTAAGCTGACTAAGAAGCAGACAAAGATTGCTTCCGTAACATTCAAGAAAGGCAAGCTTACCATCAAAGGTAAGAAGAAAGGTACTGTTAAAGTTAAGGTTACCAGCGGAAAGGGAACAAAGACCCTTACGGTCAAGGTAAAATAATTAACATTTATCCATATGCAGGCTGTGCCCGGTGGTCATAAGACCATGCGGGCGCAGCTTGTTTTATGGAAAGGAATGTCAATTCCCTGTTGACTTCGCTTTCCGCCAGAGCTATAATAGGACTGCTGCTCAAAAGCTATATGCGAAGGAGGGATAAAATGGACAGTAAAAATACAGAACGAATTCAGGAAAATAAGATGGGCGTCATGCCAGTTAATAAGTTAGTGTGGAATATGTCATTTCCGATGATGGTTTCCATGCTGGTGCAGGCGCTATATAATATTGTAGACAGTATCTTTGTGGCGAGAGTGTCGGAGGATGCGCTGACAGCGGTGTCCCTTGCGTTTCCCCTGCAGACGTTGGTGATTGCGGTAGGAGCTGGTACTGGAGTCGGTATCAATGCAATCCTTTCCAAATCGCTGGGAGAGAAGAATTTCAAAAAGGCCAATGCCACGGCGTTGAATGGAGGTTTTTTATATATACTGAGTTATCTCCTCTTCCTGATATTGGGCTTTATTGCAGTAAAGCCGTTCTACGCAAGTCAGCTAAAAGGAAGTTCGCCGGAAATTTTTGACATGGGTGTGCAGTATCTGAGCATTGTGATGATTTTCTCTCTGGGAATATTTGGGCAGTTCTTTTTTGAAAGGCTTCTGACCTCTACCGGCAAGACGGTTTTCAGCATGATATCGCAGCTTTCGGGAGCTATCACGAATATTATCCTGGATCCCATTCTTATTTTCGGATGGTTGGGGCTTCCTAAGATGGGTGTTGCGGGCGCAGCGGTAGCGACCGTTATTGGTCAATGTGTAGCAGCGATTGTGGCCTGTGTGTGCAATATGAAGTTTAACCATGAGGTGGACCTGTCCCTCAAAGGGTTCCGTTTGAGCGGGGCGCTGATTGGCAACATTTATATGGTAGGCGTTCCTTCTATTATAATGCAGTCTATCGGTTCCGTTATGACATACTGCATGAATAAGATATTGATTGACTTCTCCTCTACGGCGGCGGCTGTTTTTGGTGTTTATTTTAAGCTCCAGAGCTTCTTCTTTATGCCTGTTTTTGGGCTGAATAATGGAATTACGCCGATTATTGCCTACAGTTATGGCGCGCAGCAGAGGAAACGTATGGTTAAAACCATCAAGATAAGCATGGGAATTGCTTTTGGGCTGCTGCTGTTTGGCTTTGCTGGGTTTGAACTTGTTCCTCAAGTCCTCCTGCGTATGTTCGATGCCTCGGAGGAAATGATGGAGATTGGCTGTCAGGCGCTTCGGATTATTGGTTTCCATTTTCTGATTGCCTGGTTCTGTATCATTGCGGGAACGATTTTCCAGGCATTGGGCAAAGCTGTCTATAGTATGATTGTTTCCATCATGAGGCAGTTGGTGGTATTGGTACCAGCAGCATATATTTTGGCAAGGATTGGCGGACTTGCAGCAGTTTGGTGGGCGTTTCCGATTGCGGAGACCATGTCCCTTCTGGTGTCCGTACTCTGTCTGGCAAGTGTTTATAAGAAGATTATTAAGCCCTTGCCGGAAGGGCGGGAGTAAGGTTAGTTTCGGGATTTATCTGGCTGGCAGATTCCCATTGAATTTTGGGCAAGTTTGGAGTAAAATAGTTTCGAGGTTATGCCAGGTTTTGCAATGATGAATATCTCTCATTAAAGGCTATTTTAAATGTGGCGGGCGTTAACCTTACAGATATTGATAAAATAAAAGAGTAAAAGGCAAAGAGGTTCAAAAAGGAGGAAAAGTAAAATGAAAAGGAAGACATTGAGGTTTTTTGCATGTGCAGCCATTATGACAATGGCATTATCTGTCACAGCATGTGGAGGTTCCGACAAAGAAGACAAGTCTGCAGGAACAGAGGAGGCAGGAAATGAGGCAGATGCCACAGGCGCCGCAGATGATACAGAGGTAGATGCCACAGACGCAGCAGATGGAAGCGCAGATAATACAGAAGCAGATACCAATGGCACTACATTAGAGGAATTGTTTAAGGACCCAGCTGCAAAAGAATCTTTTGACAGCATGACCCAAGCCATGGCATCAGACGGAATGTCTGCTTCTGTCAGCGCGGTTGGAAATGAGATGATTGTTGAGGTTAAAATCGAGGATAGTTCCGTGATTACGGACGGTATCGGTGAAACTTTAGCGGCTGCGGTAGATGCCCAGGCTGAAACGTTCAAGGCACAGGTAAAGACATTGGATACTGCAATTGGACAGGAGGGGGCATGTACTTTTACGGTACGTTATCTTGACCCGGATGGAAATGTACTGGCAGAAAAGTCTTTCAAGGCAGAATAATACAGAGGATTATCAAATGGAATGAAATGGCAGGGCGTGAGTCAGTTTGGCTTGCGTCCTTTTGACTTTTTACTGCAGTTCAGCCCACGCCATTCGCAAAGATGCCTACCTGGCTGAACTATAAAAATAAAAAAGTACTTGCATTTTTTGTGAATATCCGTTATACTAATATCTGCTGTGGCATGATAGCGAAGAAGCGAGAGGTTGCTGCCGCAAATATGGCAGGTTTTCCGTGGAGCGAATGTCAAGTTAGGAAACTGGCGACAAGTCACTGTACAAACAGATATTCTGCAGGACAAGATGCAGAAATGGTGTATCTGAGAATTATGACACACCCGGAAACGTGTACAGTCACCGCTTGTCGTACTTCATGAAAAGTGCGAAAAGGAGGCGACTTTTTTTATGGCAAGTCAAGTAATGAGAATC
>CANOFO010000069.1 GCA_947565305.1 uncultured Lachnospiraceae bacterium
CGCAGCTGACTGCCACTAATAGGTCGAGGGCTTGACCTGGAGGGCTTGGTGAAGGTTGTGTGTCTAGTATCTGTCTGTATGGATTTTTGAGGGTGCAGGGATGTAACCTTTGGTAGTTCAATAGTAGAGCAACGATATAGTTGTATGCAGAAGAAGTGCAGAAAAACAGAATAATCCTCGATAGCTCAATGGTAGAGCACTCGGCTGTTAACCGAGTTGTTGTAGGTTCGAGCCCTACTCGGGGAGTTTAACGAAAGCCCGCAGACATCAGTGTTTGCGGGCTTTGGTCATATCGGAGATGTGGGAGAAGAGATTTGGAAAGGCAATGTACTGTTAACCGAAAAAGGTAACCCTCAATGGATTAATGAAAGAATTACACTTACTGAAGAGTTTTATCAGGCATCTGAAAATATGGTTTTGTATTGAATGGAAGAACAGGATTTATATTTTATTTGATGTAAGAATAAATAGTTTAGAAAAAATTTATAAAAATATTTATGGGATGCACGAAAGAGAAGTTAGAGGTGTGGCATTCCGCTTGAGGTGGAATCTGAAGAAAGCTGAGGCAAAGCTCTGGTCTGACGAACAGAAAACACATCAGGCTGCAATTAGGGATAAGGCTGCAGGACAAGTCGAAATCCAATAACTACAAGTATGAAATCTGTAGTAACAAGGACTGGCGAGAAGTCAGCAGAGGTCATAGTACCATTGTGGCTGCAAACGCAGTGGAAAGGACTGAACTGGAAACAATGGAAGAAAGCCAAGATGGAATTCAAAGAATTAAAGAAGTTAGGTGTAGAGAAAGAAAAAGCATGGATATGTGCCAATATGCGGAACGGAAACTGGTATTGCGGTGGATATTTCGTATTGCAGACCGCATTTAACAACAAGAAACTCCGTGAACTTGGATACCCAACATTCACAGAGTTTTATCTGAAAGTATGCAAAAACTAAGGAACCGCCGTATACAGAACCGTATATACGGTGGTGTTGGAGGTCGGTAGATAAAATAATTATCTACCTCCTACCTGATTCTATAGAAAAGAACTTGTCACGCTAAAGCGTGAAAGTGTTTTCCTATAGAATAAAAAATAATATGCGCACTCGTGAGAATGGAAGATGTCACTGTGTGACAGTCCTAAGGAATCCCCCAGGCAAGCCTGGTACCCCTTAGGACAAATCCGCACTCGGCGCAGCAAACCCTCCAAGTCTCTCATGAATGAGGAATTTAGGGAGTTGAAGCAGACTTGTCCGCTTTGTTTCAACAAATTTAGAATTTGTTTATAAAAAATCCCTCTGTTTATTTAGGATAGGTTGTTAAGATAACCTCAGCAAATATGACAGGAGGAATTTGTGATGTTAAAGGAAGGAATCAATGGATTTTGTATGGCGCTGGCAGACAGCGTACCGGGAGTGTCCGGCGGGACGGTTGCATTTATCATGGGATTTTATGACCAGTTTATCGGTTCTATCCATAATCTGGCATTTGGGAAGAGGAAAGAGAAAAAGTCTGCAGTGATGTATCTGACAAAGTTAGGAGTAGGATGGGTAATTGGAATGGCAATAGTGGCAGTTGTACTGTCAGCACTCTTTGAAAGCCATATCTATGCGGTCAGTTCTTTGTTCATCGGGTTTATTGGCGGGGCAGTACCGCTGATTATAAAAGAAGAAAAAGAAAATTTGCGGGACATTGGAAAAGGAATTCTTTTTTGTCTGCTGGGTGTCTTGTTGGTTGCGGGAATTACATGGGCAAATGGAAGGCTCGGAAACGCAGCTATGGATTTGGAGCAGTTTTCCATTGGCACAGCGGTCAGGCTGTTTTTTATCGGAATGATTGCAATCAGCGCAATGTTTCTTCCAGGAATATCCGGTTCCACATTACTCCTGGTTTTCGGTGCATATATTCCGGTGATTACAGCAATCAAGGGCCTCCTTTCTCTGAAATTTTCATACATTCCATGCCTGATATTTTTCGGATGCGGCATTCTTGCAGGGGCGTTAACGGTTGTAAAGGCAATCAAGGTCTGCCTTGAAAAATTCCGTCCGCAGACGATATACATGATTTTAGGAATGATGATAGGTTCCTTTTATGCGATTGTTATGGGGCCGACCACCTTGGAAATGCCGCAGGAGGCTTTAGGATTTGGGAATTTCCATATAGTTGCGGCAGCCGTAGGAGTTGTGCTGGTGTTAGGGATGCAGATGATAAAAGAAAAAAGTGAAGGAAGTGGAAATTAGCATATTGGATTGTCATTAATTTTGTGCGGCAGAGACAAAAGAGAGGAAAAGGTATGAAAAAAAGAATTTTATTAATTACGATTGATTTGGCAGTGGCGGCTTTGGTTGTCCTGGCGGTATGGATTGTGAACTATAAGATGCCGCAGGAAGGGATAAAAGCGGCAACGTTCCCCCAGAAGGAATTTGGCCGGGATACTGCGCCAGGACAGGAAAGACAATCGGGAGCACAGTCAGAGGGGCAGATGGAAACGCAGTCGGATTCTCTCATAGCTACCAACGTGGTTATGGACACGCAGGACTGGCATGAAAAGTTTGCGGATAAATTTACAGATACGGTAGTCGCAACGGATACTTCCTATACGAGCCCGGATTTATCTATCCAGCTATCCTACAGCCATTATGATACGGGAATGCTGGACAGCTCAGATGAGGGAAAGCATGTCAAGTATGGGACACAGGTTTCCTATGTGCTTGCGGATATTTACGTGGGGGACATTACCTGTTTTCAGACGGCGTTTGCACAAGACACTTATGGTGTTGGGTATTCGGAAAAATTGTCAGATATGTCGTCAAAAATGAAATCGGTGCTTGCTGTGAATGGTGATTCTTACAGCAATAACCGCCATCAGGATAATGGAACCATTATCCGGAATGGCGTGGTCTATCGGAATGAGCGGACAGACGTGGAAACCTGCGTATTAAACTGGGATGGGACAATGGACATATACAGCCCGGATCAGATTGACTTACAGAAGTTAATAGAAAAAGGGGCGTACCAAAGCTGGATATTCGGGCCGGGCCTGTTGGATGAGAATGGGAAAGCAAAACAATCTTTCCTTACATGGGATTATATCCGGCAGTCCCATCCAAGGACAGCAATCGGATATTATGAACCGGGGCATTATTGCCTGCTGTTGGTGGACGGCAGGCAGGAAAGCTCCAGGGGAATGTTCCTGGAAGAAATGGCAAAGGTATTTGAGGATTTAGGATGTAAGGCGGCTTATAATCTGGACGGAGGGCATTGTTCCTTTATGACTTTTAGGGGCAGGACGGCAAACCATCCTTATAAGCCGGAATATGAAGTATCAGACGGAATCTTTATTTCCGCGAAACAATGAGGAAAATAGACATGCTTGCATGGATATTTGACGGCGCTGTGTGCCGGCGGCACACGTTAAGCGCGGACCGAAACGGAGTGTAGACGCCGCGAGAGCCGGATGCCGTGGCATCCGGTTATGGAGGAATTGTGATGGACAGATTAAGAGGATTTTTATTGCACATAGGAGTGATTTGCAGCTGTGTCTGCATGGTTGCAAAGGTACTGGACTGGTATAACCCATTTATGGATTTTACCGGGCATGTCTGGTACATGCAGATTGTATTATATCTTGCGGTAATTGTGCTTGCGCTCATGGGCAGATATCAATATTCGCAGCCAGGAAAATGCAAATTAACCAGATAGTTCCCTCTGCTTTTCCAACCTTCTCTTTAAACTATCCAGGAATTTTTCATTTCCTATTACGGTAAGCATGGGTCCAAAAGACAGGACTTCAATCAGCAGTTCCGTCTCCATATTCTGATTATAATAAATCAGGCATTCATATGTATTTTCATCTATTTTCACAGTGTTTTTTTCATAATTGGCAAAATGCAGCATTGCGCGCTCAAGGGCATTGCGTTTGTTGGCAATGCGCAGCTTCAGAGGTTCCTTGTAGTAGGAATTCTGGATAATTGCATTTATATCGACAGAAGGAGAGAGTGTCTTATCTGTAAGTCGGACACTTGCAATGCGGTCAATATTGAGAATCTCGGGTTTTTGCCGTTTATGGCTGTGGTGTTCGAGAGCCAAAAGGCGGAATTTATCATTTTTCACAGAGTATTCCAGACGGATGGGCACATAGTAATGATGGACGCGGTTCCCCTTGGGGGAATTGTAATCAATGTCTGCATATTGACGGTTTTTCTGAGCATCCAGAAGGAGACGGAAATTGTGCCTGTATGTTTCATCCTCATAAGGGTCGCTATCGGCAAAACGGTCATAATAGCAGAATTGTTCCTGCTGCCAGAGGGGAGGCACGTGGACGAGCATGTGGTTTAAAGCTTCTGCTTGTGCGGGTTCAAGAAAAAGTCCCATGCGTGGGTCGGACAACAATGCTTTGAGGTAAGATTTTTCCAGGTCAGTGAGCGGTGTGGTAAAGGAAGGCGAGAGTTTGGAAAGGTATAGTTCGCCCTCCTTTTTAAAGAGGTTCCATGTACCGTCTTCCAGTTTGGGGATTATGGAAAGCAGGCTTTCTTCAAATCCCTCCTGGCAGATACGGTTATAAATGTCTTTTATTGTCAGAGGATTCTGGCTGCTCAGCAGATGCCGCAGCACACGGTAGTAGCAGCTATATATTTCAGAGAATAATTCCATAAGCAGTCTCCTTAAATGAAATTAGATGCGCAAATCCATATGATGGCAAGATTCTGCAATCAGTCAATCATTTTGCTCGTCTGTGGGGTTTTTGATACCATACATTTGGTACATAGCCTGTAAATCCTTGTAAAAACGCTGTTCTACAGACTTGGCAGTGCATTCCAGTGAGAGGATTCTGCCAATGAATGTGCGTATCCAGGGCAGCATTTCGTTGCAGTCAAAGACTTCCGTCTCATATTGGTAAGTGTTCCGTGCGGTCCTTGTGACGGCTCCGCCTCTGCCTTCTCGCTTTAGTCGCTCAACAATATAATTTTCGGTAGGCTCCAATGCCCATATGGTCATGGTTAAGCGCTCAAGATGGTGGCGTTCTTCGCTCTGGAAGGATACACCCCACAGATGTGGGCGGTTGCGCTCCAGTTTAGCAAACAGTTCTTCATAGTCATCTGCTTCTTCTAAAGTAAAAATTTTCTTGACGGTATCCAGTCGGAAACAGGTGAAACGTCTGCTGCTGCCAAGATATGCACACAAGAAACGGCGTCCGCTTCTGGTGCTGGTAAATATCTGTAAGGGAACGCAATGCACCGTATTTTTCATTTCCCTTTTGGAACTTTTTATCTCAAGTTTTACAATGGCTCGCCTGTGCATGGCATCTAAGAGGGCAAACAGTATTTCGTCTTCCAGCGTGTGCACAAAGAAGCTGTGTTTTACACGGAAGATTTGATTTTGGACATCCAGCTGTTCTAAGAGTTCATTGGCAATAATTCCCAAGTTTCCCGCCATCTGATAAAATGCAAGAGCGTTATTTATGTTCTCATTGGATTTCAGCCATTGCATGAGGGTGTTATCAAGAGAAAACACTACGGTTTTGCCGGATTTTTGTTTATTTAAAAGCCCTTCTTTGGCGTAGGCGTTGCATTTTCTGCGGACTGCCTGAATATCAAAGAGAACTTCGTAATCAGAGAGAAGCCGGTCAGTGATTTCTTCTGCAGTCCGTGCTTTGCCATCTTGTAGGAAATCCAGTATAAAAAAATGCAGCTGAATATCATTGTCCGTGAAACTCTTTGTTTTCCACACCTGAAATAAAGGATTTGTGTCAAGGAGGTTGCTGTCAATGGCGAGCGAAAGATTGAATCCGCCGGAGACGTAGTCCTTGCGTACATATGGACCTAGCCAGCTCTCCAGGCGCCTTCGCTGATTGTCATAGGTCCGCGGGCTTTTTTCCTTAAAATCATTGCGGGTTTTAAATCCGTAGACAAAGAAGTCGCGGACATATTCTCTTATATTGGAAAAGCTTTTGATTAATTCCTGAAAATCTGACATTTTGCCGTTCCTCCTTGTTTTGCGGGAAACACTGACGGAATCACTGTTTTCTTAGATTATATCACACAAGCCGATGTCTGAGAAGTGTACAGCGTGGCAACCCCCGGAAATCAATTTTCAAAATATCTTTTATAATTATATATGGATATTTATATATTGCTGGGGCTGCATATACCCAAAACAAACAATTAATTCAAGTTCGCAGCTTTTTTGAAATGATATGTTGGAAAATCATGGATATAATAGGTTCATCAGATACAGACAGGAAAGGTGAGGATAATATGTTTGTTATATACAATGAAAATACAAAATTTCCAGTGAAAGTATGGCTGGAGCAGGAAGGGCAGATGGAGGAAAATTGTCTGGAGCAGGCGTATCACCTGTCACAGCTTCCGTTTATCCATAAATGGGTTTGTCTGATGCCGGACACTCATGCGGGCAAAGGAATGCCCATTGGTGGGGTAATTGCCACCCGGGATGTCATCATTCCCAATGCGGTGGGTGTGGATATCGGCTGCGGAATGGATTTCATTCCCACCAATATCCAGGTGGACGGCATACGGCAGATTCAGACTGGAAATGGAACGCTTATTCAGTCAATTATCGGCAATATTATGAGGACGATTCCACTAAATACAGAACGGTACAAACTTCCTCAGGATTCGATAGTGCTTGACAGGGCGAAACAGGAAATGGACAAATATGAAAATAATGAGGAACTTGTTCCTTTGATTGATGACGGTTATTTTCAGGTGGGAAGCCTGGGAGGAGGAAATCATTTTATTGAACTGCAGGAGGATGAAGATGGTTATCTCTGTATTATGCTGCATTCAGGGAGCCGCCATCTGGGGAAGGCAATCTGTGATTATTTCCATGAGAAAGCGAGGGAACTGAACCGCAGATGGTACAGTGAGGTAAAGGAGGAATACCATTTATCATTTCTGCCTGTCTCTTCCATAGAGGGGCAGCAATATATCCATTGGATGAACCTTGCTATGGATTATGCGTACGAAAACCGCGCCCATATGCTGGAAATGACATGTTCTATTGTGAAAGAACTGATAGAAAAGCATACGGACCATGTTGTGGAGTTTGGTGAGGAGATTAACTGTCATCATAACTATGCAGCATTGGAACATCATTACGATGCCAATGTCTGGGTGCACCGTAAAGGCGCAACCAGGGTGCGGCAGGGAGAGAGAGCAGTGATACCGGGGGCAATGGGCTCTTACAGCTATGTGGTGGAGGGCAAGGGCAATGCGGAATCTTTCTGCACTTCTTCCCACGGCGCTGGCAGAAGTTATTCCAGGTCCGGCGCCATGAAATCATTTTCAACGGAACAGGTGATGTTGGATTTGAAGGAACAGGGCATTGTGCTTGGAAAACGCAAGAAGAATGATGTGGCTGAGGAGTGCCGGTTTGCCTATAAAGATATTGACCAGGTAATGGCACAGCAGGTGGATATGGTTACGCCGATAAGGAAATTAAAGACAGTCGGTGTTGTCAAAGGCTAAGTTATTTATCATGAACGACAAAACAGCCATCCTTGTCGTTCGCTAAAAATCGGAAATATTTTATTGCGCATGGGTATCGGAAGACACTTCCTGCCCGGCGGTGCCTGCAGCGTGCTGTCAGGTATACCATAGATATTTCACCAAGCTTAACGTAGGGTTAAGAAGATTTGTGGTGTCGAGGGTTCGAATCCCTCTCATGTAAATGGTAGCTCAGTGGGTAGAGTGCACAAAATGATGGCAAGACCTTCAAAGTCTGCGGTTCGAATCCGCTCTAAGCAAAACTTTTATCCCGATTTCAGGCACACTTCGGCAGCGAAGTGAGAATGCAGTTCAGTTTGCTGCCTGAAAGCAGCATAGGATATTGTCGAAACTGTTCGATATATGGGAAAGACCTGAGGCTATGGAATTATTCGATATGTGGATGAGGGCATAGCTGATGGAATTATTCGCTGCGTCGGGTGATAACGGCTTCCGTATCGGGGATACCGCAGGTGGTAAGGATGGACAGCGGCTTGCAGAAATTATCCAGGAAAATGCGTTCATCAGCATTTCCCCAGCTATCGCAAGGATAAACGTCTGTGAGCTGCCCTCCATTTGGACCTTCTGCTAAACCGGCTTTCCGCAGCAGACCGATGAAAGAGGGATAAAAGTATAATCAAATGGTGAAAGTAAATGATAGAAAAGCTGGTAACGGCGAAAGAGAGTGCAATAATAATGTATAGTAGATTGAGAATCAGGTGAAAGAGGAGACATTAGCTATGAAATATATGATTAAAGATAGTCAGGCAGGATTTGTATTGAAAAATGGAGTGTTTCAAAAAATGATTATGTCTGGAACGTATTATTTTCCAAAAATTTGCGGATATGAGGTAACGATAGAGGAGATGATGGGGGAAGTAGATTATCTGGAAGCGCCGTATCAGGTGCTCATCAAGGACAAGGCGTTTGCTGCTTCCACGGTACATATGGAAATTCCAGACGGCTCTTTGGGTTTTCTGTATGTAAATGGAAAACTGACTTCATTTGCAAACCGCAAGGAGTATACGTTCTGGAATGTGTTTGATAAGTATGAGATGAGAGTGGTGTCCATGGAAGAGACTGTGATGGGCACGGAGGTCTCGAAACAGCTGCTTTCCATGCTTCCGGCAAAGTTTTATAAAGAAATATTAGTCGGGGAGGGCGAGACGTGCCTGTTATATTATGACAATGTCATGCAGCGCCAGCTTACCAAGGGTACATACCGTTTCTGGCTCTATGCACACAATGTTACTGGCAAAATCTTTGATATGAGGCAGAAAGAACTGGACATTGTAGGGCAGGAGATTCTCACCAAAGATAAAATCGGTATTCGCCTGAACGTCGCCTGCATGTACAAAATCAGGGATGCCGTGGAATTCGCAGAGAAAATTGTGGATTTAAAAGGACAGCTTTATTCGGCGGTACAGCTGGCAATCCGCGAGATTGTCGGGAATTACAAGCTGGATGAGATTCTGGAGATGAAAGAGCAGATTTCTCAGGAGATTTATCATTCCCTCAAAGAGCGGGAGGAGATGTTTTGCGTGAATTTCCTAACGGCCGGAATTAAGGATATCATCTTGCCTGGAGAAATCCGTGAGATTATGAATTCCGTGCTGGTGGCAGAAAAGACAGCACAGGCGAACGTGATTTCCAGGAGGGAGGAGGTAGCATCCACCAGGTCGTTGCTGAATACGGCGAAATTGATGGACGAGAATGGGACGCTCTATAAGCTGAAGGAACTTGAGTATCTGGAACGGATTTGTGAGAAAGTAGGGGAAATATCCGTAAACGGCAATGCCGGAATTGTCGAGCAGCTGGGCAGAATGATGGGGATAAAGCATCAGTGCAATCATGCGGGCTGATGGGAGTGCTGCGGTTGGTATAAGTTGGCAGACCTGTGGAAATGGGGCAGACGGTGTAAATCGGCTGCCCTATCGGTGCGGAATTGGGTTAAAAAATAAATTTCTAAAATTTTATAGATTTTGAGATAATTTTGCCTCTCAGATTGTTTTCTTAATATAGGAGGTACAGACTATGAAGGCTAAGGAGAAAGAAAAGGTGCTGCAATGCTATCAAAAGCACAAGGACATGATTTACAAATTAGCATGGGCCTATTGCAAGGACAGATATCAGGCAGATGACGTTTTTCAGGAAGTTTTTTTCAGATATCTGAAATTCCATCCCAGATTTAAAAACCCGGAACATGAGAAAGCCTGGTTCATCCGCACGACCATTAATGCCTGTAAGAATTTGCTGAAAAGTAAATGGAATAGTGATATGGTGCAGCTGCAGGAGTGGGATGTTGAGCAGGCGTTCTGTAAGGGGACAGGCGATGCCTTTGAAGAATTGAAGGAAGCTGTTTTGAATTTGCCGGAGAAATACCGTTTGCCTATCCATCTGTACTACTATGAGGAATATTCCGTGCGGGAGATTGCAAAATTGCTGCGGAAAAGTGAGAGCACTGTGCAGACGCAGCTTCAGCGCGGAAGAGAAAAAATTAAGCAGGAACTTGAAAGGAGTGAGAGGTATGATGTTGGAGCATGACACGTATAGGGAAGCAGTTTCAGATGTTACATTATCGGATGAAGCTGGGATGGAGATGTTAGAGAACGCCATCAAGAGGAAAGAGCGGTGGAGCCAAAGGTGGAAGGTACAGACTGTGGCAGTTGTTGCCAGCATTATGGTGGTGGCTTTGAGTGCAAACGGTATTTGTTTTGCGGCTACCGGCATGAATGCCTGGGATTTGTTCCAGACCATTTATCAGGGCAACAGCAAGGAAGCAGAGGCGATTTCACAGAATTTCCAGAAAGTAGGGGATGAGTTGGTGGATGGCAATCTGCGGCATACCCTGGAGGAATATTGGTACGATGCAGATGCGGGCATGGCATATTTTATCATCCGCACGGATTCCTTAGACGGTTCGCCCTTGAATGCAAAAGATTTGGGCTATTGTGTAGAACCGCATTTTAACCACCATGGGCTCATGAGTGTAGACAGTGAGAAGCCGGTTATGAGTGAGGATAAGACTTCCGCCAGGACATACTACCATATCATGATTTCCTATGATGAGAGAGATGGATATCAATTTAAGGAATTTGCAGCAGCTTCTGAAGATGCATTGGTTGTATCCCTGGAGGTGAAGGACGGGGGGCTTAATGAGGACGGTGAGCAAACCTATAAAGAACTTGGTGTATTTGTGATGGAGCCGACTGACGCAATGAAGATGAAGCGTTTGAATTTAGACTGCAGCGCTTTGGAGGACTGCACTGGAATCGATATCGTTGGCGGTGGAATGAGGTTGTCCTTTGACAAGCAGTTTGGAAAAGAAAATGGTGAAGAGGATTATCCGTTTGGCATTTTAGAACTGAAAATGAAAGACGGAACCAGCTGTGTGGTAGTGGGAGAACTCCCCGAGGGTGATTGGGAGACAGAGAGCGAGGATGGAGAAATCACAGGATTTAAGTCTGATACGGCGGACTATACCGGCGATAAGTTCCTTGGCATTTTAGGAGCATCAGGCAGCGGTTTTGACGGTTACAGCAAGAGCGGCTACAGCACTCAATTTAACTGTACGTTTAACAGATTTATAGATATAGAGGATGTGGTTGGCGTATATGTGGATGGTGTTGAACTGCCAATAAAATAAGGGATTTCATATAATTTGAAAAGGAGCAGGGAGAGGTTTCCATAATAAAAGCACCCAACGTTACAAGAAGCCCCGGCAAACCGTTTTCTGCGGTTTGCCGGGGCTTCGTCTGTAAATCAGTTCAGAACCATGGTCTTGTTATTTTTTAATCTTAATCTTTGCCTTGGTGCTATAAGATTTGCTGTATATCTTCTTGCCAGTAGAATCCGTTTTGAATGCGCGTACCTGAACATAGCAGGTATTGCCTTTTTTGAGGATTTTCTTATTTGTAATCGTGCAGGAAGTCTTTTTGGCGGTTACTTTCTTCGCGCCGTTCATGTTTGATTTCGCTGCATAGCGAATTTCGTAGCCTTCTGCGCCTTTTACTTTCTTAATGCTGACCTTGATGGTATTTTTCTTGGTATTCTTAAGCGTGGGCTTTTTCACTTTACCTGGTTTTGCAACTTTCGTCCAGCGAGCGTACAGTGTGGTATCTTTTGTAATCGTCACTTTGGAGGAAGCGGTAATCTTCTGTCCGCCTGATTTAGCGGTATACCAGCCGCTGAATGTATAGTTTGCACGTTTGGCATTTGGCAATGTGCCGTATGTCTGGCCGGCAGCGACGGTTTTAGTTTTGGTAGTGATGGCCTTTCCGCCGTTTACATCAAAGGTAACGGTGTAGGTTTTTGCTGCTGGTGCGTTCTGTTTCCATTTGGCGTTTACAACCAGGTCGGAGGTTACGTTGTTAAATGCTTTATCCCAACCGTCAAAGGTATAACCTTCCTTGGTAGGATTAGCTGGCGCAGTTGCTGATTTTCCTGCTTCCACGGTTTCGGTCTTAAGTATTTTGTCGCCGTCTTTGAAAGTTACGGTGTAGGTGGTTTTCTGTCCGTCAGCTTTGCCAAAAGCTTCTTCTTCGGCAGTAAGGTCATCGGCACGCATCAGGTTGAGGTCATCTACTACCACCCATGGTCCGGATCCAGTACATGCCACGCGGCTGGTAATCTTAATGCTGGCAACATTCTGGTTAATCAGGATATCGGTTGCCTGTGCTTTGTGGAAGATTTTCCATGTGTTGGGAATTTCAATTTCTCCGGTATAAGTTTTTACTTCGCCGTTCTTGTAAGTTACTGTTGCTGTCAGCCCAGATTCTTCAGATACAGTACCTACGTTTGTACCCTGGTAGTAACCGAACAAGACGTATTTTCCACTTGAAAGCGGTTGTGTAATTGTCTGCTCTATGCTGAAATCCAGGGCTGTATTATTCCATGCATCGTAGTAATTGTTTCCCTGCTTGGCATTGCCGCCGGAACCATCAGTCTTTAAAGCTGCGCCTCCGGTTACTGTCCATGCGGTTTCGCCTTCCTCAAAGCTGCCGTTTGGCAGGACGTTTGTTCCAGTGACCGTTACGGCACAGGTTGTTTTTTGCTGACCTGCCGGTACGGTAATCGTCTCACCTTTGGAAGTATAAGTAAACTGTGCCAAGCTTCCGTTTATCGTGTATTCGCCAAAAATTGCCGTCTTTAAAGCTTCTACCTGTTCCTCATCCCATGTCACTGCGACATTTTCTACAATGTTTCCGTCATTGAGGTTTACATTTACAGTTGCCGGAAGCTGCGGCGTAGTCCTGTAATCCATGGTATAAGTTGCCGTATCTACAGTAGATACCCGGACAGGACCGTCTGTGCCGGTATATACCCATTTGTATACGTTGATGGAGGGAAGCGCCTTGCCATCAAAATCAAACATTGCCTGGTTATCCCATTGGGAACCGTGTGTGGATTCATCCTCATCTACGCCCGGGTCATAACCTCCTCCTACAGGACCAGACCATTTGGAAGCCCATCCAGAACCGTATTTCTCCCATTTGTCAATGTTGTATGCTAATACTTCTGCTTTTTTGTCTGCATCTGCTCCAGCATAATTTTTTGCCGGAACCCATGCCGGTTCCCAGTAAAACGTACCGATTCCGGCTTCACCCACTGCGGAAACTGCGGCAATAGCATCGCGTACAGCTGCTGCCTGGCCTTCGCCCTGTGCGTCAATAGAATAATTGAGGGGAGAGGTACTTGTATTTACAACATTGGCAGCGCCATCTCCGTCCTCTAAGGTTGTGCAATAAGAAACCTCAGCTACCATAACTTTCTTATTGTATGTCTCAGCAATTTCTTTCAATACGCTTGTAAGGTTTTCTGGTGAGCCATGCCAGAAGGAGTAATAAGAGGAGGCAAATACATCATAATCAATATCTGCATCATCTAAAGCTTTTGCTTTGCCCACTTGATAGCCCTCTTTGTGGGGGTCTGCATAGTGAATGGCAATCTGGATATTAGGGTCGACGGCGCGGACTGCCTTGGTTCCTGCATCTAAAAGTTTGCTGACGTTTGCCCAATCTTTCTCACCAGCCATGCCGCCGTTAATCTCATTGCCGACCTGAACCATGCCCACGTCAACGCCGGCATCTTTTAATTGGTTCAGACATGCTGTCGTATAAGCGGAGAGCGCGGTTGCTTTCTGTTCGATTGTCATGCCGGCCCATGCTTTGGGGGATTTCATCTTAGCTGGGTCAGCCCAGAAATCAGAATAGTGGAAGTCAATCAGCACTTTCATGCCGTAGTAAGTAGCAATTTTCCCCATTTCTGTTGCGGCGTCGATATCGCAGTTTCCGGCGCCATATCCCTCACGGTATACCTGTGTTCCGTTCGCCAGGAAGTATTCATCGTATCCGGCGCCCTGGAAATCATTTCCGTCGTCCGCAGATATAATCCATTGTTTTTTGGCTGTTACCTGGTTTTCATGGTATTCATTACCAGCTTCGTCTACATAAAGAATCTTTCCATCGTCATCTACACGGTAAGGGCAGTTCCAGACACGGAATCTTACATAGTTGACACCGGCATCCTTGAAGATTTCAAACATATTCTTCTCTACGCCGTTCTCATCTTTGTATTTCACGCCGCTTTGTACTTCGCTCAAATACGTGGATACGTCAACGCCGTGGATAAAGTCCTCTGAAAGACCAGAGACTTTCTTAACATTGATGGGAGCCTCTATTGCTGTTGCAGACTCAAACTGCACATTGTGGATACCATACCACTCGCCTTCGCTTGCGCCTTCTGCCATTGCCTCTAAAGGTCCGCTGATGCTGATGGTAACATTGTCGCCCTCAGCTACTTCCAGCTCTGCTGTGGCAGATGAAACATAAACATTCCACTGGTCTGTATCAATGTTTACTTCTACTTCTGTATTCTTCGTATCGTTATGCGCTTTTAACACAAGGTTGTGTTTGGTTTTCCCGTTTCCCACGGATTCTACTTTCGCCGTGTAGGAGCCAGCCTCCATGTTTTGGATAGTTTGGCTCATGGAGAATGTCTTTTCTTCTGCTGATTTATTCCAGATGCTCAGATGTTTCTCAGTGCCATCTCCATTCTGGATGCTGCATCCACTATCGGCATCAGCGTCAACAAGTTCCAAATCTCCAGCAATTGTCCACCCATCGGTGTTGTCTGTCAGAGCGCCATTTTGCAATGTCCCGTACGTGCTTGCCGCCGCACTGGTAAAATTCAGTCCGGTAAACAGGGAAAATACGAGGCAGATGCTCATGACTGCGCTAAGTGCGCGTTTCCAAGTTTTCATTTCTATTCCTCCTTTAAATTTAATGAAGCCTTATTTAAGGCGTTGAGTTGGCAATCGCCCCCATACGGCCACTTCCTCTGGTATTGCTTTCATGAGATGCTGGTAAGAGCGCAATCGCTTGTTCATATTTATGATTATACACGCATTTGCGCACTGCACAATAGACAGATGCACTAATCTTTTTCTCTTGTTTTTATCTATTTTTACCAGCATTTTCTATAATATAGGAAGCAAAAATGCGCAACCATGCGCAAAAATCTGTAAAATTTATAAACATTTTACGTTTTTTCAATTTAATTGGATTAGAGTGCAAACATCCGGGGCATGAAATTAAAGTTCTTGCATATAATAGTATCAGTGTTACAGTTCAAAAAAATTGCATTTAAGTCTTGACGAATGTGGAATGATTTGGTAGAATGTCCTAGGACATGAGAAAACTGAATACGGCGCAGTAGCCAAGTGGTAAGGCATGGGTCTGCAACACCCTGATTCACCGGTTC
>CANOFO010000070.1 GCA_947565305.1 uncultured Lachnospiraceae bacterium
ATAATAAAAAGAGTATCGCGTGATAGAGGACTGCGGTATTCAGGAGGAAATCAATGGAGAACAAAGGAAATAATAACAATGGCAGAAAAAATAATGGTGGGAATAACAGGAATGGCATGACAATCATGGTTTTTATCCTGGCAGCGCTTCTGGTGCTGTTTCTGACTAGCCTTTTGAACAGTTGCGCGAAGAGCGCAACCAACAAAGAAGTGTCTTATTCGGAATTTATTAAGATGGTAGAGGAAGACAAGGTTGCGGAGGTGAAATTTACTTCTAACAGAATTAAGATTCTGCCCAAGGGTGAGAATAAATTATACCGCATCACTTATTATACGGCAGAACTAAGGGATGACGAACTTCTCCCATTGTTAAGGGAACATAACGTGAAGTTCAGCGGGACTGTGGAGGACGTATCCTCAGCAATCCTGTGGAACATGGTGAGTTATGTCTTGCCGCTGGTGCTGGTATGGGTATTGCTATATTTTTTGATTTTCCGCAAAATGGGCGGCGGCGGAGTTATGGGTGTCGGCAAGACAACGGCAAAAGTTTATGTTGAGAAGTCTACCGGCGTAACATTTAAGGACGTTGCCGGGCAGGACGAAGCCAAGGAATCCTTGCAGGAGGTGGTAGATTTCCTGCATAACCCCAAGAAATATACGGATATTGGGGCCAAGCTCCCCAAAGGCGCACTTCTGGTAGGACCTCCCGGAACTGGTAAGACGCTGCTTGCCAAGGCAGTGGCGGGTGAGGCGAATGTACCATTCTTTTCACTGGCGGGCTCGGATTTTGTGGAAATGTTTGTCGGCGTAGGCGCTTCCCGCGTTCGGGATTTGTTTAAAGAGGCGCAGAAACAGGCGCCCTGCATTATTTTTATAGATGAGATTGATGCGATTGGCAAGAGCCGCGATACCAGATATGGTGGCAATGACGAGCGTGAACAGACATTGAACCAGCTTTTGGCGGAGATGGATGGATTTGATACGTCCAAAGGTCTGCTAATCCTGGCAGCAACGAACCGTCCGGAAGTATTGGACAAGGCATTGCTGCGTCCCGGTCGGTTTGACCGCAGGATTATTGTGGATAAGCCGGACCTCAAGGGGCGTGTGGATACTTTGAAGGTACATGCCAAAAATGTACTTATGGATGACACGGTGGATTTGGAGGCTATTGCGCTTGCTACTTCCGGTGCAGTGGGTTCTGACCTTGCCAATATGATTAATGAGGCTGCTATCAATGCGGTAAAGCAAGGCAGGAAACATGTGAACCAGGAAGACCTTTTTGAGTCGGTCGAGGTAGTCATTGCCGGCAAAGAGAAAAAGGACCGCATTATGGGTCCCAAAGAGAAGAAGATGGTTGCATACCATGAGGTGGGCCATGCCCTGGTGACGGCATTGCAGAAAGATACGGAACCAGTGCAGAAAATTACCATTGTGCCGCGTACGATGGGTGCGCTTGGCTATACTATGCAGGTGCCGGAGGAAGAGAAGTATCTGATGACCCAAAATGAGCTTGTTGCGCGTCTCGTTACTTATATGGGCGGACGTGCTGCGGAGGAGATTGTTTTTGATTCAGTGACGACTGGGGCTTCCAATGATATTGAACAGGCAACGAAGATGGCACGGGCAATGGTGACGCAGTATGGCATGTCAGACAGGTTCGGGCTGATGGGTCTTGTAACGGTTGAGGATAAATATCTTGAAGGCAGGGTGAGTTTAAACTGTGGCGAGGAGACAGCATCACAGATTGACCAGGAGGTCATGAAGATATTGAAAAACAGCTACGATGAAGCTGTGCGATTGTTGCAGGAGAACAGGGATATCCTGGATGAAATTTCTGAATATCTCTATGAGCATGAGACAATTACCGGTAAGGAATTTATGCAGATTTTCCGCAAATTAAAGGGAATCCCAGAACCCGAGGAGAAGACAGATGCCCAGAAAGCTGCGGAGGAATTCAAGGCGGAGGGCAACGCAGGGTTTAGTTCACATAGTTCCAAGGATGAACTGCCAGAATCTCAGGAAGAGTATTCTGGGGAGGACGATGATTTGGTAGTGGATACCCTTGAGGAACCTCTTCCAGAAGAATTCATATTTGGAATGAGCCAGAAACAGGAGAATGATATACAGAGTATTCCTCTGCATAAAACTGCGGTGGAAGAAGTGTCGGAAGAATTATACAATGCTGAGGAAATTGCGGAGAAAATGTCAGAGGAGGAATCTGGGATATCACTGGAAGAATCAGAGGAAATGCCGGAGGAATCAGAGGAAATGCCGGAGGAATCAGGAGTAATGCCGGAGGAAGAATCTGGGACATCATTGGAAGAATCAGAGGAAATGCCGGAGGAGGAATCAGGAGCATTTCTGGAAGAATCAGGACAAATGGTAACCGAGGAAGATAATATAGTTATAGAAGAGCCGGAGAAAGTTGATATAATCTTAGAAGAGCCGGAGGAAGTCGATACCATTTTAGAAGAGCCGGGAGAAGTTGATACCATTTTAGAAGAGCCGGAGGAAGTTGATACCATCTTAGAAAGCATGATGGAGATTCCTGTAGGGGAAGAATCCCCATCCTGGATGGAGCCAGAGATAATTCCGGGAGAAGAAGCATTTATTTCCATGGAAGATTTGGAGGAAGAAGCGGTTATGCCCATGGAAGAACTGGAGGAAGCTCCGGTGGAAGAAAATGATACGTCATGGGAGGAGCCGGATGTCGTATTTATTGAAGCGGTGGACAGTGATTCACAGACCGATTTGAATATTATAGAAGCGGAACAAGAGTCTGAGGAACTGCAGGAAGAGGAAATCCCTCATATATCAGCTTTGGAGCAGTTGGAACTTGCGAAGAAGAAGCAGGAAGAGGAATCTTTGGAATCTGCCGTTGAGAAACCCGAGGTTACTGAGGAGAAGCTGATGGAATCTGCCGTTGGGAAATTGGTGATTGGCGAAGGAGAGCCAGAAGAAACCAAAGAAGCTGCAAAGGAGGCAGAACAGGAAGATTATCTGGACAGATTATTAAAAGGAATGGATTAATGTTTGACATTCAGGAAGAATTAAAGAAACTTCCCCAGAAGCCTGGGGTGTATATCATGCACGATGCAAAGGATGCAATTATTTATATTGGTAAAGCGGTCAGCCTCAGGAATCGGGTGCGCCAGTATTTTCGCCCCAGCCACAATGAGGGGCTGAAAAAAGAGCAGATGGTAAAGCAGATTGCAAGATTTGAGTATATCATCACCGATTCTGAACTGGAAGCATTGATTCTGGAATGTAATCTGATTAAAGAACACAGGCCAAAATATAATACCATGCTGCGGGATGACAAGTCATATCCGTATATCAGAGTGACGCTGGGAGAGGAATTTCCCAGAGTCCTCTTTTCACATCAGATGAAAAAAGACAAATCGCGGTATTTCGGTCCTTACACCAGTGCCGGGGCGGTGAAAGACACGATAGAGCTGGTCAGAAAGCTATATTGCCTGAAAACATGCAATAGGGTACTGCCCAGAGATATCGGCAAGGAACGCCCTTGCCTGAATTACCATATCCATCAGTGCATGGCGCCCTGTCAGGGGAATGTCAGCAAAGAGGAGTACCGCAGACAGATTGACCAGGTAATTGAATTTCTCAATGGCAACTATAAGCCGGTCATCAAAGAACTGGAAGAAAAAATGCAGCTTGCATCGGATGAGATGAATTTTGAGAAAGCCATTGAATACCGGGAATTGTTAAAAGCGGTGAAACAGATTGCCCAGAAACAGAAGATAACAAGTTCAGACAGCGAGGATAAGGATATCATTGCCATGGCATCGGATGGGGAAGATGCTGTGGTGCAGGTATTTTTTATCCGGGATGGAAAATTGATTGGACGCGACCATTTCCATGTGACTGTGGGAAGTGAAGATACCAGGCCACAGGTCCTGTCCACCTTTTTAAAACAATTTTATGCAGGTACGCCATTTATTCCCAGAGAACTCATGCTTCAGGAGGAGATAGAGGAGGCGGAGGTAATTGCAGAATGGCTGGCGCAGAAACGTGGGCAGAAAGTGTATATCCGCGTACCCAAGAAAGGCACGAAGGAGAAACTGGTGGAACTTGCGGCGCAGAATGCCCACATGGTGCTGTCGCAGGACAAGGAGAAAATAAAACGCGAAGAGGGCAGGACTATCGGGGCGTTAAAAGAGATAGGGCACTTGTTGGGGCTTGAGGAATTGAAGAGAGTGGAGGCATATGATATCTCTAACATAAGCGGCTTTGAGTCTGTAGGCTCTATGGTGGTCTATGAGAAAGGAAAACCCAAACGCAGCGATTACCGCAAGTTTAAGCTGCGCACAGTTACAGGACCAGATGATTACGGTTCCATGCATGAGGTGCTGACACGTCGGTTTTCGCACGGTATGAGGGAGCAGGAAGAGTTAAAAGAACAGAAGATGGAGACGGAATATGGCAGTTTTACACGTTTTCCAGATTTGATTATGATGGACGGCGGAAAAGGACAGGTCAATGTGGCATTGCGTGTACTGGACGAATTGGGGCTGCATATTCCAGTGTGCGGAATGGTAAAAGATGATAATCACAGGACTCGTGGGTTATACTACCATAACAGGGAAATTCCTATTGACCGTCATGGGGAAGGGTTCAAACTCATCACAAGGATTCAGGACGAGGCGCATCGGTTTGCCATAGAGTATCACCGTTCCCTGCGCAGCAAAGAGCAGGTGCATTCTGTTTTGGATGATATTCCTGGTGTTGGCGCGACCAGGCGCAAATCCTTGATGAAAGCGTTTCCCTCGCTGGATGCCATTCGTGAGGCGGATGTGGAGACGCTGGCAGCCCTCCCTGCCATGAATCAGCAGTCCGCACAGTCAGTTTATGATTTTTTCCATCGCCAGAATGTTGATGGCAGTGGCGTAGTATGATAAGATGTCCATGAAAGCAATGACAGGATACCCCTAAGACGGAGAAAGGAAGATGCAGATGTATAATGGGAATGGAGTAAGCGTAAGTAAGATAGTGGAGAAAATGGATCTCAAGGTCTTGAATCCGGAGGTAGATATCAAGAAACGTAAAGTGACTACGGCAGAGGTAAACCGCCCGGCATTGCAGCTGGCAGGGTATTTTGATTATTTTGAAAAAAGCCGGGTTGAGATTGTCGGCATGGTGGAGCATGCATACATGCAGAAGCTGGAAGAGAAAGAGAAGTTGGATATCTATAAGACATTTTTTGCCCACAATGTCCCCTGTGTGATTTTCAGCCGTAATTTGCAGCCGGATGAGGATTTCCTGCGGATTGCAACGGAGTATAGCACGCCGGTATTATCTACGGGTTATGGCACATCTGAATTTATGGCAGAGCTGATTTATTATCTGGGCGAAGCGCTTGCGCCCTGTATTTCCATCCATGGCGTATTAGTGGATGTATACGGCGAAGGTCTTCTGATTATGGGGGAAAGCGGAATTGGAAAGAGCGAGGCAGCGCTTGAATTAATCCGCCGCGGACACCGGCTTGTCAGTGACGACGTAGTGGAAATCAGTAAGATTAATGAGCACACCCTGGTGGGTACGGCGCCGGATGTCACCAGATATTTTATTGAGCTGCGCGGCATCGGAATCATTGATGTTAAGACGTTGTTCGGCGTTGAGTGCGTAAAAGAGAAACAGAACATTGATTTAGTGATTAAACTGCAGGATTGGAAAAAAGAAAATGAATATGACCGCATGGGACTGGATGAGGAATATACAGAATTTTTGGGCAACAAGGTGGTGTGCCATTCCCTGCCTATCCGTCCGGGACGGAATCTTGCCGTAATCTGTGAGTCAGCGGCAGTAAACCACAGACAGAAGAAGATGGGATATAACGCAGCGCAGGAGTTATACCGCCGCGTACAGGCGAATCTCCAGAAAGGTTCAGAAGAGGAAGACGAAAGCGAAGAGAATGATTAAAACTTGGAGGAATTGTACAAAAATGGAAAGAAAAAATGCATGGAAGAAATATCCACAGGAGAAGAGGAACGCTGTCTTTGCCTTTGCGGAGGACTATAAGAAATTTATCTCCGACTGTAAGACAGAGAGGGAGTGTGTCGCAGAATTGATTGCTCAGGCCAGGGAAGCCGGGTTTGAGGATTTAGAGAAGGTAATTTCTGAAGGGCGTAAGCTGCAGATGGGCGACAAATTGTATGCCAGGAACATGGATAAGACGCTGGCGCTGTTCGTAATCGGCAGACAGCCGCTCGAGGCCGGCATGAATATTTTAGGGGCTCATATTGATTCCCCCAGATTGGATTTGAAGCAGGTTCCATTGTACGAAGATACAGAGATGGCGCTCTTGGATACGCATTATTACGGCGGGGTCAAGAAGTACCAATGGGTGACGCTTCCTTTGGCGCTTCACGGCGTTGTAGTGAAAAAGGACGGAACAAAGGTGACTGTAAATATCGGTGAGAAAGACGATGATCCAGTATTTGGCATCAGCGACCTTTTAATCCATCTCGCCTCAGAGCAGTTAGACAAGAAAGCTGCCAAAGTGATTGAGGGGGAGAATCTGGATCTTTTGGTTGGCAGCATTCCCTTTGAATGTGAGGATGAGAAGGAAAAAGCCAAGGATGCGGTAAAAACAAATGTACTGTCTATTTTAAAAGAGCAATATGATATAGAGGAAGAAGATTTCCTGTCAGCAGAAATTGAGGTGGTTCCGGCGGGAAAAGCCAGAGATTACGGATTTGACCGCAGCATGGTCATGGGTTACGGTCATGATGACAGGGTATGTGCATATCCTTCTTTTGCGGCAGTTTTGGAGGCTGGGGTATGTGAGAAGACAACGGTGTGCCTTCTGGTGGATAAAGAGGAAATCGGCAGCGTGGGCGCAACCGGTATGCAGTCTAAATTTTTCTTCTATGCAGTGGCAGAGATTATGGAAGCGATGGGTGGTTACAGCCAGGTATTGTTTAACCGCGCAATGACAAATTCCAAGGTGCTGTCCTCGGATGTGAGCGCGGCCTATGACCCATTGTACGCCTCTGTGACTGAGAAAAAAAACGGAGCCTATTTTGGCAATGGGCTGGTGTTTAATAAATATACCGGTTCCAGAGGCAAGAGCGGCTCTAACGATGCCAACCCTGAATATATGGCAGAACTTCGCAGAATCATGGATGCCAACCAGGTATCTTTCCAGACTTCTGAACTGGGCAAGGTGGACCAGGGAGGAGGCGGGACAATCGCCTATATCCTGGCGAACTATAACATGTCGGTGATAGATAGCGGTGTAGCTGTGCTGAATATGCACGCACCGTGGGAGATTATCAGCAAGGTGGACCTCTATGAGGCAAAGCTGGGGTACACCGCGTTTTTGAAAGAGGCTTAATGTGAGTGATGTAGTTTGGAAACAGTTACAGCAGATAACAGGAAGCGGCGGAAGATGCTTCCGACAGGAGGATATGGGCAGGCATACCACATTCCGCGTGGGCGGACCGGCGGAGTATTATGTCTGCCCTGAGAGGGCGCAGATAGGAGAGATTATATCTTTGTGCAGCCAACAAAAGATTCCCTGGATGGTAATTGGAAACGGAAGCAATCTGCTGGTGGGGGATAAAGGAATTCCCGGCATGGTCATTGAACTGGGCAAAGAATCCTCACAGGTGTCAGTCAATGGCAATGAGATAAAGGCAGAAGCCGGGGCGTTGTTGTCTGT
Source organism: uncultured Lachnospiraceae bacterium (assembly GCA_947565305.1). Lineage (GTDB taxonomy): Bacteria > Bacillota > Clostridia > Lachnospirales > Lachnospiraceae > Petralouisia. Next base: position 7,684 of record CANOFO010000070.1, read on the forward strand.
GGTAGCAAGGAAAGCTGCAGACCACGAACTTACCGGGATGGAGTTTGCCTCCGGGATACCCGGAAGCGTGGGTGGAGCTGTGGTCATGAATGCAGGCGCTTACGGCGGAGAGATGAAGCAGATTATCAAACAGGCAACCGTCCTTACGGCGGAGGGTGAGGAGCGGGTACTTTTGCTGGAGGAACTTGACCTTGGCTACCGCCATAGCTGTATCCCTGAGAATCATATGATTGTGCTTGATACATTGCTTGCACTGGAGAAAGGCAACGCTGCTGCTATTGAGGAGCGGATGGCAGCGCTGCGCAGCCAGAGGAGCGAAAAGCAGCCCTTGGAATATCCCAGCGCTGGGAGCACGTTTAAACGTCCTGAGGGATATTTTGCCGGCAAGCTTATCCAGGATGCAGGACTCAGGGGCTACCGGGTAGGGGATGCCCAGGTGTCGGAAAAGCATTGTGGTTTTGTCATCAATCGCGGAGGGGCAACGGCGGCGCAAATCCGCCAGCTAATCTGTGATGTCCAGGATAAGGTGGAAGAGCAGTTTGGCGTTAGGCTTGAGACAGAGGTACGTTTTGTAGGGGAATTTTAAGAGGGAGAAAGCGAAAGGCAAGCCTTTCGGGAAAATGCGAAGAAAGGAATGGTGGCAGGTTGAAGTTTGTAATTTTGACAGGAATGTCCGGGGCAGGAAAGAGTACGGCGTTAAAGATGATGGAAGACATAGGATATTTTTGCGTGGACAATCTGCCAATTGCACTGATAGAGAAATTTGCGGAGCTGGCGGATTTGCAGGATGCTGAGCTGCAGAAAGTTGCTGTGGGGGTGGATATCCGCAGCGGCCAGACATTGGGAGAGCTGCAGGATGTGCTTGACAGGCTGCAGCAGAAAGGTATGAAATTCGATATTCTTTATCTGGATTCTCAGGATGATGTGCTGGTAAAGCGGTATAAGGAAACCAGGAGAAGCCATCCGCTTGCCGGTAATGAGCGGGTGGACAAAGGGATTCAGGAAGAACGGCAGCGGATGGAGTTTCTGCGCAAGCAGGCAAGCTATATTGTGGATACCAGCAACATGCTTACCAGGGAACTGAAGGCAGAGCTGGAGAAGATTTTTGTCCGCAACCAGGATTATAAGAACCTTTTTATCACGATTGTTTCGTTTGGGTTTAAATATGGAATCCCTACGGACTGCGATTTGGTATTTGACGTGCGTTTCCTGCCCAATCCATACTATGTAGAAGGTCTTCGCAGCAAAACTGGGAATGACCGTGAGATTCAGGAGTATGTGATGCAGTTTCCAGAGGCGTGGGAGTTTATGCGTAGGCTGGAAGATATGGTCAAATTTTTGATTCCCAATTATATCGTCGAGGGTAAAACACAGCTTGTAATAGGAGTCGGCTGTACTGGTGGCAAACATCGGTCCGTGACGCTGGCAAACGCTCTCTTTGAGAGGCTTGCGGACAGGGAAGGATACGGAATCAAGATTGAGCACAGGGACATCCAAAAGGATTCACACAAGATGCCTTAGGTCTCTTAGAACAACCAAAGAAGTACGTTACATGATATTTTAGGATAAGCAAAAGGGTAGGTGTGCACTTATGTCGTTTTCAGGTGAAGTGAAAGAGGAACTATCGCGGCAGTTTCCTAAGAGCAGACATTGCCAAATTGCTGAGATCGCAGCGATATTGAATTTTGTGGGCAAGTTAGAGGAGATGCAGGGACGTAAAATTTTGCGCATCTATACGGAGAACATTTCCCTTGCCCGCAAATATTTTATATTGATGAGAAAAACCTTTCATGCAAATGTAAGCATAGCAGCGCGGCAGAATGTTTATCTTCACAAGAGCAGAATCTTTGTGATTTCCCTGACAGTGCCAGAGGAAATCCGCAAGGTGCTGCTGGCAGTGAAATGGCAGAACGAGAAAGGAGAAGATATCCGCAGTGGAGGTCTTGCCAACAGGCTTTTGGTCCAGAATACCTGCTGCCGCAGGGCCTTTATCCGGGGAGCGTTCTTAAGTGCAGGTTCCATGAGCGACCCAGAGAAATCCTATCATCTTGAGGTTGTCTGCAGCGGGGTGCAGAAAGCCGGACAGCTGCAGGAAATCATCAACAGCTTTGGCATGGATGCCAAGATAGTCCAGCGCAAAAAGAGCCATGTTGTGTACTTGAAGGAGGGTTCCCAGATAGTGGATATGCTCAATATTATGGAAGCCCATGTGGCGTTAATGAATTTAGAGAATGTCCGCATCCTCAAAGAAATGCGCAACTCTGTGAACCGCCAGGTAAACTGTGAGACAGCAAATATCAATAAGACCGTGAGCGCAGCCGTCAAGCAAGTTGAAGATATCAATTATATCAAGGCAGTGCGGGGGCTTGACAGCCTTTCGGACAGTTTAAGGGAGATTGCTTTGCTGCGTTTGGAGTACCCGGAGGCAGCATTGAAGGAGCTTGGTACATACCTTGAGCCGCCGGTAGGAAAATCGGGCGTGAACCACAGATTGCGCAAATTATGTGAAATTGCGGAGGAATTAAGGCAGTCAGGGAAGGGGTGATTCTCGGTGAAGAAAAAACTCTTGTTTGTATTTAATCCTTTCTCGGGGAAGGGGCAGATTAAAAATAAACTGCTGGCTATCGTAGACCAGTTTGTGAAAAATGGCTATGAGGTGACGATTCATCCTACGCAGAAACCGCAGGATGCCATGGAGCAGGTGGTAGAACATGCGGGTCAATATGATTTGGTGGTATGCAGCGGCGGAGATGGTACCTTGGATGAAGTGGTGTCCGGGATGATGCGCCGCAAGAAAAAGATACCTATCGGCTATGTTCCCTCTGGAAGCACCAATGATTTTGCATGTTCCCTGCAGCTTCCCAAAAGCATGGAGGAAGCAGCAAAACTTGCCGTATGCGGTGTGCCTTTTGCCTGTGATGTCGGTAATTTCAATGGTGAATATTTTGTATATATTGCGGCTTTTGGCCTATTTACAGATGTATCTTATGCTACCAGCCAGGAGCGGAAGAACCGCATTGGGCATCTTGCCTATATTTTAGAGGGCGTGAAGAGGATTCCGGCAGCACAGCCCTACCAGCTTCGGATTGCTTATGAGGACCAGGAGATTGAAGGGAAATTCATCTATGGGATGGTCACGAATTCTGTTTCCGCCGGGGGATTTCGCAACATCACCGGTAAGAATGTTAAATTGGATGACGGTCTCTTTGAGGTGACCTTGATCCGTATGCCCAGAAATCCGATAGAACTGAACGAGATTATCGGCAGCCTGACAAATCTGATTGACAATACAGACCTTATATATACTTTTAAGACCCATTGCCTGAGCGTGGAGGCTTGCGAGGAGGTTGCATGGACACTTGATGGGGAATACGGAGGGAAACACAAAAATGTTACGATATCTGCCGAGAAGCAGGCAGTGGATATAATTGTTGACAAAGAGATGAAAAGCTGACTCACGTAATGCCACAGGGCGCTTAGTTAAATTCTGATGCTAAGCGCCCTGTAATCATACAAGGCTATTTAAGGGTATTTCAGATAGGAGAAAAAATGATATATTTCATGTTATTGGAGACAGAAGAAGACAGGAAGAATTTTCGGGAGATTTATGAGAGTAATCATCTGAAAATGTACCATATTGCCCGGGCTATGGGTCAAAATCAGGCAGACGCAGAAAACGCGGTGCATGATTCTTTTCTTTCCCTGGCGGAAAATTTCACAAAGTATTCACATTTATCGTGTAGTGAAATGACGGGTTTGTGCGTTTCTATAGTGAAGAACAAAGTTCTGGACAGTATCCGCCGTGCCAACCGTTATAGCGAAGCTGAATGGGAGGATATCGTCTTATATGATGAAACGCCGGAACATGACGCTTCTCGTATGGCGGAGCGGCAGGAGAGGGCAGCGTTTGTCCACAAGGCAATGGGAGAGATATCGGAAATTCTTCGGGAAACGCTGGCGCTGAAATATTATTATCAATTGAGCAACAAAGAAATTGCCAGGATACAGGGGGTACCTGTAAAGACGGTAGAGATGCGCTTGTTCCGGGGCAAGAAAAAGTTCAAGGAGGTATGGGATGAAGCGAATGGATGAAAAACGGCAGGAAAACCAGGCAATGAAAGACATGGTTTCCCTGGTGCATGAATATGAACTGTCCCTCATCCCGGATAATAACGAGCTGCGGGAGCGTTATCAGCTTTCAGAATCATTCTATGAGAAGATGAATCAGATGATTCAGGGGCAGGAGAAGAAGGCACGCAGGAAAAAGGTAAGGCGGTTTGTAGCAGCAGCGGCGGCAGTTGCCCTGATACTTTTTGGCGCGACCAATCCCCAGACAATATCAAAGGCGGGGCAATGGCTGATTCGGTGGTACCATGACCATATTTCGTTCCAGTTTGTGGAGGATGCCGGAAATATAGAAGTGCCCAGATATGAATTGGGATATGTGCCGGAAGGATATAGGCTGGAGTTGGATGAGTACGCATCACTAGGAGGAGATATTTTATACTATAATAATGAAGGTCAGTGCTTGGATTTTAGCTATGGAGCAATAGACGATGGTTTGGAGGTAAACAATGAAGATATGGATTTTCTAAAAATTACAGGCAGCAAGGGAGAAATCATCTATTACCTGCGGGCAAGGAATACTGTGGATGAGAGTTCAATGACCTGGATTAGCGAAGATGGACTGTTAAAATTCAATCTTATGGGGAATTTCACGCAGGAGGAATTGCTGAAAATCCAGAAGGAGATTCATCTTGTGGAATGAGATTACTGAAAAAATTTATAAAAATTTGTAAAATAGTGTAGTGTTTTTTGCTGTTCGCACGTTTATTAAGTAGAAGCTTGGATAAGTTTCAAATATAAAGGGGAGGTGGGGAGCCAATGATAAGGAAGGATTTGCAGAAAAAAGCCGTAGGAGTACTGTTAGCAGGGGCAATGCTGTTTTGTGTACAGCCAAATCAGGCATATGCAGAAGATAGTGTGGAATATGTAGGAGAAATGCAAATGCAGACAGAGAGTGTTTCTCCAATGTATGTGCAAAGTAGCAGATGCCAGATGCGTTTAGATTTTAACGGTAGAACAGCAAAGTGTCAGGTTTTTGTGAGAGGAATAGATGGCACAACTAAGATTTCCGGTTTAATGAAGCTGTATGACAATACGGCGGGCAGACAGGTTGCTAGCTGGGCAATATCAGAATCAAAAGCCTATTATAGTGGAACAAAAACTGCAACGGTAAAAAAAGGGCACAGCTATAAGCTGTCTTTTTCTGGCAAGGTGTATGGCAAGAATAACAAATCTGGTGAGTCTATATCATCATCAAATTATTTTTTATAAGTCGGAAGATAATGTATTTGCTGAAAAAAAGGGACAAATGTTTTGCATAGCGGGTGGAAGGGATTGGAATATCAATTACTTCCAGAATAAGACGTATAAGGCGAAACAGCAGGAAGTTTCCGAAATAGACGAGCAGTTTATAAAAACAGATACAAATTATATTGAGATAACAAATGAAAATAAAAATGATACATACACGCCGTCTTTTTCTACTTCAACAAATAGCTCAAAAATCTGTTCTCTATATAATAAAAAGGGGCAGGGGAATTTAGGGCTTTGCTGGGCAGCTTCTGTTGCAACAATTTGTAATTACAGGAGAGGTAAAAATATTACAGCAAAAAAAGTGGCAGATAAAATGGGTGTTGATTATGATAAAGGAACTAATGTATCTGTTGCACAGCAGGCATTAAAAAATTTTGGGGTATCATATCAAAACCTTAATTTTAGCGCTGTCAACCGAATGACATGGACCGAACTTAAAAATAATATAAAAAAGAAATGTCCTGTGTATGTTTCGGCAAAATCTTCCAGAAGCGGTCATGCCGTTGCAGCTTATGGTTATACAATTGCAGCCGGTGTCAAATATGTTGTGTTCTGGAATCCTGGACCCAATGGAGGGAAAGGTAAGCCAATAACAGTCGAATTTAAGCCTGGGGGAACGTCATTTGCATATAGCAATGAAACATTTACATGGACTTATTCTGTTTCAAAATATTGATAATGAAAGTGCTTCTGGATGCGTGCGGAAATATTTGTCCGCACGCATTGCGATAAGAATGTGGCAGTATTTTTAAATAATATTTGGGAGGATATCATATGAAAAGGAGAATCATTATAGGGACGTCATGTGTTGTAATTTTTCTTGTTGTGTTTATAGTCTGGATAGCCGGGAGAAGCGCGAAGATATTACAGGATATAGAGGCCAGGACACTCAGCAAAATAGAAATATATTATCCAGGTGACAATCTTACGGTTGTCACGTCAGAAGAAGATATGCAGAAAGTTATTGCACTGCTTCATTCGCTGCGTGTAAGGAAAACATTTGCAGATAATGATGATGGGTTTGTATTTTCTATACAGATTTACGATAAAAATGAAGAAAGGATTGATATTATCACAATTAAATCAGACCGTATTGTTACAAATGATGGGTATTATAAATGTGATAGGGATTATTGTGATGATTTCCGTAAACTGTATGAAGAACTGAATGGGGTGTAAATCTGAGAGGAGTAATACGAAAGTGGAAATGATTTCAAAAGAACAGGTTGCGTCATACAAAAGAAGCGATTCATACCAGAGGCTCAGAAGGCTTAGGAACGAGGGGATGAAGTCTTTGCAAGGTTATTATGAGAAATATAAGGATAAAGAGACGTATTTCAAAGAAGAGACAGAGAGGAAGATTGTTTATGAAAGGTATTCCAAAGGTGGCATGGAACTGCCGAGGGGTATTCTGACGGAATGCCATTTAGAGAAACTCCTCATCGGAAACATATCTCATGGAAGGTTTATAAAAAAACGCACAAACCCTGGCTTTGTGTATGGTTATGATGAAGAGGGACGCCTCGTTGCATGTGTCGAAAATAAATTTGCCACTCCTCCTTCCGTGCTCGATAGTGTATTGCTATTCCATATAAGTATGAAACCCAGTTACAAATCATTGTTGCAGAAAAGATAGAAGAATATCAAATAATATGGTAAAATTCTTATGTTGCTTACCGATACCCACAACAGGGAGGAGGTGTCAATGTTGGAATTTCTTACATCTTTTTTAATCGCCGTTCTGGGCGGTGTAGCTTGCCACTACATCATCAAATGGTTAGACGGTGACGACAAAGGCAACAACTAGCC
>CANOFO010000071.1 GCA_947565305.1 uncultured Lachnospiraceae bacterium
CTGCGTCTGTGCAAGAGAAGTCATGCATTAACTTCCCGATTGGCGTATCTCCACGGTAAACACCATTTACATACAGTATGTGCGAACCGTCCTCAAATTTCTCTCCTGTTTCTAAAAAACAGCGCTCAATCGGATAGAGCGGCAGCCCTTTTCCCATTTTTTGTCGCTCATAGTTTCCTTGCTGACCTTTACTGAAATCGTTCAGAGCATATAACACCCTACACCGCCAAATCCTTCCTCACATACGCCGCATGGGCAATGCCCACACAAGCAGCCAGCACAGCTATTCCCAATGCAGCTGCTTCCCCATAGATTTCCCCTGTACTGAATAAATCGGCAGCGTTCGCATAAGAGAATGGTCCGAACAGCTTGTAGTCAGACAAATCCGGGATTACGCGCGCCATCAAATCATATGCGTAGAAAAGCAGCACTGCCCCCAACGCCAATCCCAATTTATTTTTCCTCTGAAACGCGGATAGACAGAAGCAGATTCCGCCAATCTCAAGCTGCATCACAAGCTGCATACCATGGTACAGAAAAAATCCCCGCAAATCCATCTCCTCACCCAAGACAAATATACCCACAAGATACAGCGATACACAGAACAAATTGAACAGCAAGATATGGGACATGACGGCAGACCATTTTGCCAGCACTGCTTTTGCTCTTGCTATCGGCAGGGAAAACAGGAATTCACTGGTATGCCCATCTTCTTCCTTGGACAGCATATTGGCGCTGATTACCGCCGCAAACATGGCTCCGCCCAGCCCATGGATAGTACCCACTTCCGTGGCATAGAACCCTTTCAGCGTAGCGATGCTCAGTTGGCTCATGCCGAATGCATCCGAAAATGCCCCCATCGAAGCAAAGCTTTCCGTCAGCCCTGCCATGCTGTCCTTCATGCTGGAAAAAAGCAGAATACACAGCACTCCCACGCCGCCCACGCACAAAGCCCATATAAACAGGCTCTTCACATATTCTCTCATCTCATGTCTATAAATAGTAAACACAGCAATCCTCCTTAATACTTTCATACAAGTTAATAAAAACGCATAAATATTTCATCCAGAGAAGGTTCTTCAATCAAAATATCCTCAATATCATACCCTGCCAGCTTTTGCAGCAGTTCATTGATGTCCCCTTCGTAAATATAGCTCTCCCGCTTACCTTCCCGGAGCAGTTTGACCCTTTTGGCATTTGTCCGCGTAAGATTCGCAACAGAGTCCACGCACTGCAGCTTTCCTTCTTTCATAATTGCTGCATTCCTGCAATAGCTTTTTATTTCGGAAAGGACATGGGTAGACAGCATACAGGTCGCCCCCTCTGCCACATACTCCTGAATCAGCTTGAAAAATTCACTCTGCATCAATGGGTCCAATCCACTGGTAGGCTCATCAAATACAAATAATTTCGGTCTGTGCTGCATGGCGCAGACAATGCCCACTTTTTTGCGGTTCCCCAGAGATAAATCGCTGATTTTCTTATCTATATCCACCTGCAGCCGCTCACAGAGCTTTTCTGCCTCCCTGCGGCAGTCTTGCTTCCTCACATCAGCAGCCATCTGGATTATCTCTTTCACTTTCATCGCCGGATAAAACATGGATTCCGAGGGCATATAGCCAATCTCACTCAATATAGCCTCCTTATCCTTGCAGATATCCTTACCCAAAATACGGATTCTGCCCGCCTGAAACCGGATAAATCCCAGCATCGAACGGATGGTAGTGGACTTACCGGCTCCATTGGGACCCAGGAAACCGAAAATGTCACCCTCCCCCACTTCAAAACTTACATCTGTTACCCCTCGGTGTTTTCCGTAATTCTTGGTCAGGCTGTCAATCTCAATCACGTTCTGCATAATCCGCCCTCCTTGCCTGAAACATTCTCAAATTCTCATTCATAATTTTGTCATCTATCTTCCGCTTTGACTTGTAAACAGCAAAAACACAAACATAGAGAAACGCCGCATAAAGAAAAAATAAGATACTGACCCAAATCACTCTGCCAAACCAGCCCGCGTAAAAAGAAATGCCTGCATAAATAAGGGAACAGAGCACAAGATACAAGCACTCTTTCATTCCCAACCGTTCTCCCTCGTCAAAACCAGACAGAAGATATACCTGCACATATCCCATCCCATAAGTGAGAAAAATCATTTCCGCCATATGGAGGATGCTGGCCTGTGCGTTCCCAATCAACAACCGGTACATACAATAGAAAAACAAGATAGCAAAAAAATAGAGACATGCCTTAAACTCAATTGCTATTTCCATTGCCAGATAATGCTCCCATACGGACAGCTTTTCCTGCGTTTCGCCATCTCCTCTGCCTCCTCGCCTGTATTTACCATCTACCCTTTCTACTCGACCACATTTATTCATCCCCTCTGCCTCCTTTTAGCCTTTTACGGAAATCAGATGCATACGTCCTCGATATCATCACATGCTCTCCATTGCACATAACTGCCTCAATGCGGTTAGAGGGCAGGCTCTTCAGGCTTTGCACCTTGTCTATGTTGATAATCATGGACTTGCTGCAGCGGAAAAAATTGACAGCATTCAGGAACTGCCCTAATTTATTCAGCGTATCATCCACGGCAAACACGTCCTCGCTGGTATAAGCATAAGTCCTGCTGTCCACGCTTTCAATGTATAGGATTTTATCGACATCCACCACCACACGTGTCTTCCCTTTCCACCCTGTGAGCCTCCTCTGATTCCCATGCAGGAGGTTCCATATCCGCTCCACTTCCGGCGTCATCTGGCAGTACCGCAATATAACCTCATCCTCGCCCTCAGGGATTCTCTCTAACGTATATTTCAACCTTCCTGCCTCCCATCAAATTGATTCCCACCGCTTTGCCATGCTGCAAATGATTTTCCACATGCTTGCTGCCAGCATCTGCCTTATCTTACCAAGTATCTGCACAGATGGCAATTCCAATTTCTGCAAGCAGCACTTTTTTACGGTCAAGGCGCACTAAAAAGAGCAAAGCAGCTTTTTGCTATACCTTGCTCCTTTTTCCTGTTACGCACTTCTGCTTTCCTGTCAGGAGACCTGCGCTTTCTTATAGACCCTGTACAGAATGGGTTCAAGCAGCAGACATGCCAATGCATATATGGGGATGATGACCGCTATCACATTCACCACCTTGCCGCCCAGCTCCACTAGCACAAAATCTTTTAATGTAATATATATTTCCAGCAGCTGGTCCGGGAAAAAAGAACATATGCCGGGCAATGTGATAACCCTGCTCAGGAAAGGAAACGCACAGAGTACAATGAACGGCACGATTATCGCCGTTGCCGTGGAACGCGTCATTGCCGAAGCTAGCATGGAAAGCGTTGCCGCAAACAGAGTGCCGACATAACCACCAGCTACAATGAGCAGATAGGCCTGCAGGAATGTAATATTGTATACGCTCCTCCACATATCCATCTGAATCGGGCAGTTGGCTCCATCTGTCCCCAACGCGGCCAGCACAACCAACGTATACAAAAGCATGAAAATGATGTAAAAAACGGTTGTAATCAGAAATCCAGCGCCCATCTTGGACAATACCGCGCGGCTTCTTCCCAATTTGGCAGAGAAAAAGATGGCGTCTGCTTTGGTCTGGAACTCGCTGGAAAATATGCCAGAGACCAGAAATCCTATAATCAATGCCAACACCAGAATAAATGTTGATATATTCTGCAGCAATGCGCTCCAGCCATCGGTATAGTCATAATAAAATGGAGTATGCAAATCCTCATATTGTCTTATCAGATAATTTTTTTCGGAATCTGTGAACGTCTCTTCCCCCGATTCAAGATAAGTTTTCAGATTAGAAACCCTTCTTTCATAGACACGTTTCGCCTCTTTGGCGGAAACATTGTCTATGGCAAAATAATTATAATCCCGCCACTCGCTGTATGCATTGTTAATTAATTCTGCAATTCCCGAAATCCCCTGTTTTTTGGCATAGGCCTTGTCCTGCTCGGCAATATCGTCTGACAAAGCCTCCGGGGAATTGTTGATGGCTTCATTTTCCCTGACAACCGCTTCCAGCACATCTTCTGTAATCTCGCCTTTCCATTTTTTCTTTTCCGCCCTGAGGCTTCTCGCCCCCAACATACCGCTGATATGGTTTCCCTCGCTGTCAGTATACTCTACTCTGTTCATAGTCAGCATACTCACTGCTACAAGGATAACCAAAAGCAGCACAACTGCCATTTTGTTTTTAAATGTGCAAAAGACTTTCTTAATCTCAAACCGCAGCATCTTCATCACCTGCCTTTTCTCCAAAATAATATAAGAACACATCCTCCAGGGAGGCCTCTATGCGCCTCGCATCTTCAGAAGGCTTTTCTAATGAAATAATCCTCAGCTCCACGCCCTGCGGTTCAGCTTTCATATTGGAAATCTTGTATCTTTTCATATATTCCGATACCATGCCTTTTTCCACAAAACATTGCCAGACATTTTCCGGCATAGAATTGATAATCTCATCCGCCGTTCCTTTATGCATGATTGTGCCATCTTTCATCAGCCAGATTTCATTGGCTATATATTCAATATCGGAAACGATGTGCGTAGACAGCAGCACCAGGCGTTCCTCGGAAAGTTCACTGATTAAATTGCGGAAACGAATTCTCTCATTGGGGTCAAGCCCCGCCGTAGGCTCATCAAGCACCAGAATCTCAGGATTATTGAGCATTGCCTGCGCAACCCCGGCCCGGCGTTTCATGCCCCCGGACAATTTTTTCATTTTTCTGTCCGCCGCCTTGGACAGACCGACCTTTGCAATCAGTTCCCTGACACGTTTCCTGGCAACAGTTGACCGGATTCCCTTAATCGCCGCAATGTATAAAAGGTAATCTTTCACCGTGAATTCGGGGTAAAAACCAAACTCCTGCGGCAGATATCCCAGCCGTTTACGGTATTCACTATCCATTTTAAAAATATTATTTCCATTGTAAGTTATCGTCCCGCTGCTAGGCTCCAGCAATGTGCACAGCATCCGCATTAAGGTCGTTTTGCCGGCTCCATTGACCCCCAACAGACCATAGACGCCATTTGTCATCACAAGGTTGATATGGTCTACGGCGGTGAACCCTGCAAATTTTTTTGTCAAATCTTCAAACTTCAATTCCATATAAATGAACCTCCAACTCTTTTGCCAATTTTTCAAGCTTCTATTCCATCAAAGAACATCTCCAAATATCCATTACAATACTTTAGCGTGCGGTATACCATGACGCCCAGGCAAATAAACGCAAGCCCTAAAAGGCCAAGCCAAATGGGGAACGTAATCCTTTCATAAATATTCTCGTTGAGGACAACACAGAGCCATACCGCGCTCCACACCACACACAGGGCAATTGCCACAGCCTCACTAAAACACCGTTTGCTGCACAGCGTACCAAAACAGATACACGATGTCACGCTCAAAGGAAAAAGAAATTGAACAACCAGCTCTGCCAATTTCACATGCAGGCCTACGGAAGCCATCTGACAAAAGGCTGCAACCAGGAAAATATCCGTCAGACCAAACAAGAGCATACGCGCCGCATAGACCTGCCTGAGGGAATAATAGGAGACTGCTTCTATCTCCATGCTCTGGCTGGACCGGTTTCTCCATAGCTCAGGAATTATCAGGATTACAAACAATGTCGCCATGATTCCCATGCCTCTCTGGACATAGATGCTTTCCTGCTCAAACGCCAACACGTGCCACAACGCCAGCAACAGCAAGAACTGGAAAATCCACCATTTCTTTTTGATTACATGAAGCTGTGCCCACAAAAATTCATGGTAAGATAACATTTCCTTTTGCTCTGCTGCCAAAAACACTTGCTCTGATTTGCTGACAGCCTCCTGTATTTTTGTCTCGCTCGGCTCTATACGCTCCAACTTTTTATAAGCCACAAGCTTTTCTTCCAGATTCATAAGCTTCCTCCTCTTCCATCCATTGTCCCAGTTTCTTTTTAGCCTGTGTCAGCCTGTACTTTACCAGCGATAAATTAATCTGCAGTACATCCGCAATCTCCCTTATCTTCAATTCCTGAAAATAATATAAAATAATCACCTCCCGCAAATCCTGCGGCAAGGATTTTACCGCTTCCTCCACTGTAAGTTTTTCCAAAACACCATCCAGAGACCCGGAAGCTTCTCTTTTCTCCAACTCCTCCTGCGCAATCGGGATGTCCTTTGTCTTCTTATAAAAATCCCGGCAGAGATTGCCTGCAATGGTATACAGATAATTTTTGGTCTTTCCCATATAATGGTATTGGGACAATTTTGCAAAGAAATGCAGAAATGTTTCCTGCGCCAAATCCTCTGCGTACTCCCTGTCAAAGCAATGGTAATGGCAATAATTCAGTATTTCTCCGTAATACTTGCGGACAAATACATCAAAAGATGCTTCATCGCCTTGCTTCATCCTCTGTATTAAAAGAAAATCCGCATTCACAAAATCCTCCTTTCCCATCCTATTATGTATAACGATTTATATGGCGCAAAAGCCAGCATGGATGAAAAATACCTGAAAAAATAATATTTTGGGAAAAACGGCAGAAAAAAATAAACGGCAGGCTTATAGAACCTGCAAAAGAACCCGATACATTTTACAAAGATAACAAAGCCGGATATAATCAATGGCAGACATGCCAGAACCAACACAAGGAGGGAAAATGAATGACGGATATCACACAAGTACTGGATTCCATGGAGAACGCCCTCAGGCTGCAGATTCAGGCGGGTGCAGAACGTAGGGCAGCCAAAGCAGAACGCGAAGAAGAGGAGTTCAAGGAGAAGCTTTCACGCGCAGCCGCCAGCAAAATGGAGCTGGAAGGCATATCGTCAAAGCTGAAAGGTTCCGAGGAGGCTGTGCGCAGAGACCAGATGATGGCAATGATAATGGCGGGATTCTAAGGAAATACTGATTAAATCATATTTTTTAATACTCTGTTGGTTGCGCACGGATTGGCAGCGGAATTATGCTGCTTCGCATCGCAAATCCGATGTGGAAAACGCTGATGAACATACACAAAACCGGTACTACGGAAATCAACTGTCCGTGGTACCGGTTTTTCTGATATTATTTACAACGCCTGCAGCATAGTGCGCAGCAGCATGATATGGTATTCCTCATCACGGATGATTCTTGCCAGCACGGCAGTTACACAGTCGTCTTTTATCATCTTGATGTGTGCCTCATATTGGGCAATTGCCGCTTTTTCGGCTTCTATATCTGCCAGCAGCATATTCTTAAGATTTTCTGAAATCTGCAGGTATTCCGGCGTCCACATCTTCGCCCCACCATTACGGTATTTCGCAACAAAATTGATATTTCCCCCTAATAAGACAATCAATTCCCCTAACTTCTGCAGATGCATCATCTCAGCCATGGCAATCCCCAGCAAGGTTTTTGCCACAGGGCATTTCTCACAGGAGAGGCGGTTCTCATTGTTGATGTACTGGGTAATTGCAGACATCTCAGAGACTGCGCCGCAATAATCGATACTGAGCAGATTTGCGTACGCCGGATTTCTCCCCCGCACCTGAATCGCGGGATACGGCAAATCCATCATAATCGGCTTAATTCCCATAAAATTGCAGTCATTTACCAGTGTATTTCCCTTATTTTCCATACCCAAAGCTCCTATCTGTCATTATATTGGCTAAGGACATCACGCTGCCTTAGCCCTTATATGATAATATATTGGAGTTTCTGAATCTTGTGCATCGCCACATGGAAAATCTAAGGATTCCAACCAATCAGACCTGCCACCTATGCGATAAACAGCACTCCCAGCGTACCTGGTCCGCAATGGCTGGAAACAACGCCGCCCGCCCTGGTCTCTAAGATTTCATCAAATACAGACAGGCTTTGCAGATAATCTGCAACCTCCTGTACCAAGGCAGCGTCACGGACAGAATGCGTGATAAATACACGCGCCGGACGCGCCGCTTTCAGTTCCTCTTCCATGTCCTGCACATATGCCTTCACCACCTTGGCAAGACTGCCGCGGTATTTCTTCGCCACCTCCATCTTACCGTCAATGACCACAATTTTCGGGTGAAGCTTGAGCATCCCGCCCGCCAATGCTGCCACCCCGCTGCATCTGCCGCCGCGATGCAGGTAAGTAAGCGTGTCCACCACAAAACTGCTGCGCACCAGCGGGCGCAGTTCTTCCAGCTTCTTTAAAATGTCCTGTGCAGCCATGCCATCTTTTGCCATGCAGGCAGCTTCAATGACAAGCAGCCCGATTCCAGTAGACAAATTCTTGGAGTCAAAGGCAAAGGCGCGGTCAGACGCCTCCAACTCTTCGATGGCAAGGCGCATGATATTCAACGACGAAGACATCGTCTCCGAAATCGAAAAGCATAACACCTCATTGCCGCCCTCCAACAGTTTGCTAATCTTCTCCACCGCATCCTCTATGGAGGGAGCAGCCGTCTTCGGCGTACTCTTATTGGCATCACACCAGCGAAAGATTTCATCCGGGGTAACTTCCACCCCATCTCTGTAATCCCCCTCTCCCATCAGCACATGCAGCGGAAGAATCTCGATGCCATATCTCTCTGTTAACTCCTGTGACAGGTCACAGGTACTGTCTGACAAAATTTTAACCATATCTTCTCTCTTTTCTTATTCTTTATTTTTAGGGAAGCAATGGTTTAACCAGTGCTTCCTTAAATACTGTCAATAATAATATACCTGTTATGTCTGTATTTTTCAAGAAAAAAAGAACCCCCAGACAACTTCCGCCGTCTGGGAGCCCTTTAAAAAGGGAGTTCCGCCTCATTTATACCTAAAGGCTATCCAATATAAAATCACTTTCCTGACTGTCCAGTGCGTCTAACCTCTCCGGCTGCACCGGTTGAGTCTTTCTTTCCGACCGGTCCGGAGTCTCTTTCTCCGGCGGGTGAGAACTGCCAGACTGACCTGGCCCTTCCTTCACCGGTTGTATAGCTGCCTCCTTCCCTGGCTGGTCAGGAGACACTGCCTGACCCGGTATTTCTTTTTCGGACTGACCGGAACTTCCCGGCTGTCCTGGTGTCACAATCCCTGGCTGGTCAGAACTTCCCGGCTGTCCTGGCGTCACAGTCTCTGACTGTCCAGAACTTCCCGGCTGCCCCGGAGACACTACTGCCGGCTGATCCGATTCATCTCCGCCGCCTGACTGTCCAGTATCCTGAGATGAGTCTAAAACCCCGCCTGTACCTGATTGGCTGCCGCTTCCCGGCTGTCCTGAAGCGCTTCCTGAGCCCAATGGCTCTCCGCCTCCTGGCTGCATCGAAGCGCCATCCGTATCGGACGGAACGGCTTCTTCTGTCGGTGCAGGACCAACTGCACCCGCCGAACCGCTGGGTTTCTCAACTTTCTGGTTTCCTGTATTCCCTTCTTCACTCTTCTTATCTTCCTGAGAAGCCTGCTCTTCGCTGTCAGGCTTCCCAGATGGTTGTTTACCGAATCCATCCGTTCCATTTTTATTTTTATCTGATTCCTCTTGCCGATTGCCTTCTCCCGGTGCACTTTCCTCCGGCTTCTTGTCAGAGCCTTCCGACTGTGAAGCATTCTCCGGTTTCGGCAGCTTATCCTCTTTCTTCTGCCCAGAAGCACGTTCTTTTTCAGATGCCTCTGACAATTTCAGTTCCAGGGAAGTATAATCCTGGCAATATTGAATCAGCTCATTTACCGACATCTGCTGCACTTGGCTTTCATTCAATCCACAGCTCCTTTTCAGTTCTGTTTCCAGGCGTTTACGTCCCTTCTCCCTGGAACTCCTTTGAACCTCCTGAAAAGCTGTCGTCACGCCAGAGACCTTCAACTCTGTGAGTTTCCGGTCGATCCCTTCTCCCAGCGTACGTTCGAGATTTTCACAAATACCTTTATCCCTTGCAGCAAGCGTCACCAGAATTCCCCCGTTTTCACGGAGATAAGATTTCTCTACCACATCCTGGATGAGCACATCCACCAGTTCCTGTACGGTTCCTTTTTCCCACTTCAGTTCTTTTACAACATCTTTTCCATCCTGGTTTAATCCCTTTAACCGTTTTACCTGATGTGACTCGTCCATCTCAACCTGAATGCTGGGGTTGATATCGAGAACCATAAACACGGACTTCTCATTATCTCCCAACATGCTAAAAATGCACAAAAAGATGATTGCCAGGCTTGCACACAGAGACACTGCATATTTGGGGAACCTTCCCATATAAAATTTTCCGCTCGCGGAAGGCTTCTCTGTTTCTGCCTCAGACCAAACAACCTTCTGTTTCCTGCTCTCTTCCAACACTGCTTCAAATAAATCTGGTGACAGTTCCGAAAATCCATCCTCTATTCTCTTTTTCAATTCCTTCTTTTTCATAGCTTCTCACCAAATTCCTTCTGCAATTTCCGAATCCCTCTGTGATACCGCGCCATCACAGTCCCCAGAGGCATCTCCAGCAGCTTTGCAATTTCCCTGTGTTTGAGGCCACCGATATTGTGCATGATAATCAGATTCCTGTCCTCGGCAGAAAGGTGCGCAAACATCATCTCCAAAATAATCCGATTCTCCACATCTGACATATCCTCAAAACCCAGTGCGCCCTCCAGCTCCTCAAAATTGACCTCTGTCCCTTTGCTTTTCCGGCATTTCATCAAAAAAAGATTCTTGGCAATCTTCATCATCCATGCCATAGGATTTCCCTGCTCCCGATACAGATGGCAATTTTTATAAACCTGGATATAAGTATCCTGCAATAAGTCCTGCGCATCTTCCCTGTTCATAGTATAGGAAAGGAGAAAAGCATAGAGCGGCTTGTATGTAATATCGTACAGTTCTCGAAACGCTTCCTGTTCTCCTTGCATAATACGTTCAAAAATATGGGCATCTATATGGACTTTACGTTTGGGCGTGTCTTCCTGCATTGGGATACCCCTTTCCATACCTCAACTCTCACAGGAGAATGAGTGCAAATTCTACCGTAATATTTCTATCCATTTCCCATAAAAAGCACCTCCTTGAATTATCTGATACTTAGACAATGCAAAAGAAGCACTTTTTATTGCGAGAAATTAAAAAATTTTATCTTTTTATTAATTATACTGTCTGTCTGCCATGATGTCAATTTTTATCAGCCAAAATCAGCTGCAAATCGTCTATCTGCTCCTGGATGGACTTGCCAATATCCGTATCTCGTACCCGGATTCTCTTCTCCTCCGTCTCAAAAATATCTGTGCTGGATTCAATGTCCTGATTCTCCTCCAAAACCTTTTTGATGCTCTCAAAAGGCTCATGGGCTTTCAGCCGCATCCCATGAGAGTTATATATCAGGGTATAACCTGCAATCCCAGTCTCCTTGTGGTAGGCTTTGCAGAACCCACCGTCAATGATAATCAGCTTCCCATTGGCACGCACCGGAACCTCACCCTTGCTGACTTTTACTGGCGTATGCCCATTGATGATGTGGGACATTGGGGAAAACAGTCCAAATTCCCGCAAAATCATATTACAGATATATTCCTTATGGTAGTATTCATAATATGGGTTCCGTTTCTCCACCCTTATCTCTTTGTCGTCAAGATACATCCGCTCAAACGTTTTTATTTTCCTGCCGGAAAGCGGAGAGTTCTGCCCTGCCCATAAATAAAAAATAAAATCCTCTTCCTTCTCCGATGCAGCCAAAAGGCAGACCTTACGCACTGCCGCCTCTGCATAATCGAGATATTCTTTTCCTTTATATACCTTATCCTCCAGCTGAATCCCCTCAAAATTCCCTTCCTCATCAAGCGGAATGCAGCCGTGATACAAAAGATTGCCATTGAACTGACGGTACATGCTGCCCTTCTCACATAGAAAACGTACGTGTTGATGCAGCCTGCCGCTGTTCAAAAACGACTGGCGCAAATCTGACAGCACCTCTTCTTCCTCTTCCGTCAGCCGGTAAGGGTCCTGTCGGTCCACAGTGGGAAAATCCCTGCGGTTCAGCGGATATTCCCTGCCCTCAATGACCACCGTTCCTTTCGCATAATCTATTTTCTCCAGCATACGGCGGTCGTCCATCTGGTATTCCGGATGCCTTGCGATTATCTGCCCCTCCAGCTTAAATAAAATTACCGATATTGCCTGCTGTGCCGCATCCATAATATCTTCATCCTGATACCAGCGCCCCGCAAACACGACCAGCGTCCGCAGGCTGATTCCATAGCCGCTCTCGAGTACCTGGATATTGTGGTAACGTATGTTATTCCTGACTACCGTTGCCACACAGGCCGGAACGCCAGCCGCCGCCCCCATCCACAACACGTCATGATTTCCCCACTGGATATCCAGAGAATGGTACTGCATCAGCAAATCCATAATTTTCTCCGGGTGGGCTCCCCTGTCATAAATATCCCCCACGATGTGGAGATGGTCTACGGCAAGACGCTTAATCAGTTCTGCCAGCGCAATAATAAATTCGTCTGCCGCATGGATATGGATGATTGTGTCTATAATCTGCCTGTGGTACTCAATCTGATTATTATCCTCGTCCACCTGCATATGCAAAAGTTCATCAATAATATAGGCAAATTCTTCCGGCATTGCCTTGCGGACCTTAGAACGCGTATATTTGGAAGAGACACATTTTGCCACCGTAATCAGATGCCGCAGCGTCACCCGATACCAGTCCTCCACAAGGATTCCCTGCTCTTTTAAGGCATTCAGTTTCTCTGCCGGATAATAAATCAAGGTACAGAGCTCATTCTTCTCCCTTGGGCTCATCTGCTCGTCAAAAATCCTCCCAACTTTCTCCTTGATAACGCCAGAACAATTATTGATGATATGGCAGAATGCCTCATACTCCCCATGGAGGTCGCTCATAAAATGTTCCGTGCCCTTGGGCAGATTCAATATGGCATTCAGGTTAATGATTTCCCGGCATGCCGCCTGCCTGGTGGGGTACTCCTTCGATAAAAGCTGCAGATATTTCTCTTTGTCTCTCTCCATGTCATCCTCCATTCTTCACATTCCCGCTGTACGCATATAGCAATACAGCCCCTCATCTCCGAGGGGCTTTGCAATAGCTACAAAATTGTCATTAATTATATCATCCATTCAGGATGGCTCTTCTCACGTAATCTATATTTCCTGCTGACATGCTGAACTCATCCAACCCCAGTTCCAGCAGCTTGGGAACCGCATTCACATCGCCCGCCAATTCTCCGCACATACCCACCTTGCGGTTATATTTATGACCCGCGCAGATGATGGCAGCTATTGCCTTTACTACCGCCGGATGGAAAGAATCATAGCGCGAAGCGATTTTTTTGTTCCCACGGTCCACTGCCAGTATATACTGAGTCAGGTCATTTGTCCCAATACTGAAGAAATCTGCCTCCCTGGCAAAATCCTCCGCCAATAACACGCTCGCCGGCGTTTCCATCATCATCCCTGTCTCAATATCCTCATCAAAGGCAACCTGCTCCTTTCGCAGCTCCTCCTTGCACTGTTCAACCATTTCTTTTGCCTGTACCAGTTCTTCCACAGAAATCATCATCGGGAACATAATGCGGATATGTCCAAATGCACTGGCGCGCAGGATAGCGCGCAGCTGTGTGCGGAATAAATCCGGCATATCCAAAGATATGCGGATGGCGCGCCAGCCCAGAAAAGGATTTTCCTCGGGCTCAAATTCGTAATATGGCAGGTTCTTATCACCACCGATATCTAACGTCCGAATCGTGACCTCCCTGGGACAAAGTTCCGCTGCTTCCTTGTATACTGCAAACTGCTCTTCCTCTGTGGGAAAATGCGTATTCTCCATATACAGAAACTCTGTGCGAAACAGCCCAACTCCATCAATATTCTTATCCAGGGCAAGCTTGATTTCCTCCGTATTGCCCACGTTGATGCAGAGGGAAATGCGTTTGCCCCCGGGCGTTACCGCTTCCATGGAACGGTATTTCCTGATTTCCTCCTGCTCCTGCAAATCTGCTTCCAGGCGCTTCCTGTAATCCTCCAGAACCGCCCCTTCAGGCTCTATGGCAATCCTGCCGCTGCCCGCATCCATGCAGATGAGATTGCCGCTCTTTAGTTTCTCTAAAATACCAGACACCCCTGTCAATGCCGGAATCCCATAATTCTTCGCCATGATTGACACATGGCTGGTGACGCCGCCCTCCTCAGTGATGATTCCCTTGACAAACTCTGGATTCATCTTGACTGTATCGGAAGGAAACAAATCCTTTGCCACCACAATCACCGGCTCACCGATGGCTGCTAAATCCTGCACAGTGATTTTTTTACATTTTAGCAGGAATCGTTTGCCGATGTCAAGGACATCCGCCTTGCGCTCCCTCATATATTCATCTTCCATCTGCCCGAAAATCTCAGCCACTTCCTCCACAGTCTCAGCAATCGCCTGCTGCACATTTCTCTTGCCGGATTTGATTCTGCCAATTACGCCCTCCTGCAAAGTGTAATCATCGGCAATTGCCATATGCGCTGCAAAGATGGGGTTCTCCTGCGACAGCTGCTCCAGCTCTGCCAGCACTGCCTGTTTCACTTCCTGAAACTGCAGCTCTTCCTGCTGGACTTTACTCTCTTCCACCAGATATGTATCCGGCGTCAAATCTACTTCGCGGTAAATATACGCTGGTGCAATGGCTATTCCCCGGGAAGCGGTTTTTTCTACTTTCATCTCTGTCATAGCTACTCTCCTAACCCGCTCTCAATCAGTTCTACCAATGTCTGCAAATCCTCTGTCTCCGTTTCTCCCTC
>CANOFO010000072.1 GCA_947565305.1 uncultured Lachnospiraceae bacterium
GTGTAATCCATTTGCCTATCTTCCTCCGTAAATCCTGCTCTTTCGGTTTTCCATCAAAAATCAGAGTTTCAATCTGGTCACTCTCCGCAAGGATTGTCTTGATTGCCAACATAATCCGGCTCAGTTCTCCACCGGATGCCACCTTGCTGAGAGGTTTTAATGGTTCCCCAGGGTTGGTGGAAATCAGGAACTCTGCTTCATCCCTTCCATTGGCAGTATATTTTCCGGTATCCGCAAATTCCATGACAAACTTCACATCCAAGAAATTCAGATCCACCAATGCTTCTTTCACCTGCTTTGTCAGTTTCTTAGCTGCTTTTTGCCGAATCTGCGAAACCTCTGTAGAAATTTCTGACAATTTCTCCTCTGCCTTATGTAAACGCTCTTTTAGCTGCACAAGATATTGTTCATAATCCTGTAAACGCGCGAAACGACTCTCTTTTTCCTCTCTGGCACGCAGTACCGCCTCTATGCTTCCGCCAAATTTATCTTTCAAATGGTTTATGACATCCAGACGTTTCTCCGTCTCATAAAAAGTTTCCTCATCAAATTCACCATCTGACATATATCCAGAAAGTTCCCGGTTAAAATCATTCAGCAAATTATCAATCTCTTCCAGCTGTCCGCACAGTTCCCCCAAATCCGGGTCATATTCCGCTGCCGACTGCAGTTCATGGAGCGCACGTCCAATCTGTTCCGTGGCGCTTGCTTCCCCTCCGGTCATCTCATAAGCATTCCCCGCTGATTCCATAATCCTGCGGTTATTTGCCATTTTACGGTAGGTAACCTCCAACTCCTCATCTTCGCCCAAAACCAGATTCGCTTCTTTGATTTCTTTGATTTCATATTCCAGAAAAGAAAGTTCGCGCTCCCTTCCCTCGCCGTCCTGCACTGCCTGTTTCTGCTCCTCCAGAATTTCCTGATATTCCTGATAACATTTTTTCAAAATTTGCTTCTTTCCATTCAGTTTATCTGCGGCAAATTCATCCAGAATTTCCAAATGTTTCCTCTTGTGCAGCAACGACTGATGCTCGTGCTGCCCATGGATATCAATGAGGAGGGAAGCAACATTCCTCATACAGGATGCAGAGACGGTCTCAGAATTAATTTTGCCTACGCTTCTTGTCGCCGTAATTTTCCTTGACATAATGATTTCATCATTCTCAGGATAAATATCCATCTCCTGCAGCTGCTGAAGCTGCTCTTTGTTTTCCACACGAAAAATCAATTCCACCAACGCATACTCTGCCTGGTCCCGCAGCATTTCTTTGGGCGCTTTTTCGCCCAGGGCAAGGTTGATGGAGCCGATGATAATGGATTTCCCGGCTCCGGTCTCTCCGGAAAGGATATTTAATCCGCTGCCAAATTCCACCTCGGCTTCCTCCAGCAGCGCCAGATTTTTCACATGCAGACTTACTAACATATATTATTCTCCTCCTACTATCCTCCGCAGCCGTTCCATCAGGCGTTCCGTGTCCTCTACCGTGCGGATTGCGCACATAATCGTATCATCCCCGGCAATGCTCCCTACAATCTCATCATGGTCCATCGCATCCAACGCAGCCGCAACTGCCATTGCCATACCTGCTGCAGTCTTAATCACTAGGATATTCTGCGCCATATCCATGGAAACGAATCCATTTTGAAAAATACCGATATATTTTTCACTCATATCCGCGCTGTCCTTGCCCAAAGCCACATATTTCTGCCGTCCGCCTTTGCTTGCCACCTTCGTAAGTTTTAATTCCCGAATGTCCCTTGAGACGGTCGCCTGCGTCACATGAAAGCCTTCCCGCTCCAAGCGGTCAGACAATTCTTCCTGGGTCTCAATATTATGCTTTGCTATAATCTCTAAAATTTTTGTCTGGCGTCTCGATTTCATCCTATCCTCCAACTTACAGCCTGTATCCCTGTAATTTCTCCCTGAGTCTCTCAAGGAAACTCAAACTGCTCAGCTTTAAGATACCTGTATATGATTGTGCTTTCTTCACAACTATCTGTTCGCCTGCTCTCAATGCGCCTACCGGGGCTCCGTCAAAACTAATCTCCGCTTTTTCTTCCTGTCCTCCGCTGCGTGATTTCACTTCAATGGTAATCTCATCCTCCGCGCCCAACACAATGCTCTTGGCATTGAGCGTATGGGGGCTGATTGGCGTCACCACCAAAAGTTCCGCTTTAGGGTCCACAATCGGTCCGCCCGCCGACATGCTGTATGCTGTGGAACCGGTGGGCGTAGCAATGATAATCCCATCTGCACTGTATGTATTCAGATATTCTCCATTGACAGAAATAACCAAATCCATAATCTGCAGCGCCCCACAGCGGTGAATGACTATATCATTGAGCGCTAGCCTCTCCTCACCTGTCCCGGCCTGGCTTACGCTTCTGCCCGACAGCAGCATTCTCTTTTCTACAACGTAATCCTCCCCATCCAGTAAACGCCGTATCCCCTGAATTGCTGTTTCTTCTTCCAACTCACAGAGATAGCCCACATGTCCGGTGTTAATGCCAATCAGAGGGATGTTTTGCTCTGCCATATTCCGCGCGGCCCGAAGCAAGGCGCCATCTCCACCCACCACCAGAATACATTCCGTACTTTCTGGAATCTTACTCCCATCAAAAGACTTTCCCTCTTCTTCACGATTTACCTGATAATCGCACACTCCGCCATTTTGCAGAATGAAATTGTAAATCTCTTTCGTAAGTCTCAATTGCTGGTCCCGCCTTGGGTTCACAATGATGTAAAAATGCTTCATTGCACAACATGCCCCTTTCTTCCTTTCCGCTCCGCACTTCCGTCAGCTTGCTGCGGTTCTTTCCGCTGCGGTTCCTTTGCTCTCAATGCTTCATGCGCCCTGTCAACTACCTTAGACACATCCACCGTCTGCTTATAAATACCTGACTCTTTGCTGATATGCACAAGATATTCGATATTTCCTTCTGGTCCCTTTATGGGAGAAAACTCTAAATTCAATACAGAAAAACCAATTTTCTGCGCAAATGCAAGAACTTTCTCAATCACTTCCCTATGTACTTTGGGGTCACGTACCACACCCTTCTTCCCCACTTTCTCTCGCCCCGCTTCAAACTGCGGTTTTATCAGACAGACCATTTCCCCCTGGGACGATAATAAGTCTTTTGCCGCCGGAAGTACCTTTTCCAGGGAAATAAAAGATACATCCACCGATGCAAAATCCAGCACATCGTCAATATCAGCCGGCTGAACATAGCGGATATTCGTTTTCTCCATGCATACTACCCGGGAATCCTGCCGTAAGCTCCAGGCAAACTGTCCATATCCCACATCCACCGCATAGACTTTGTCTGCTCCGTTTTGCAGCATGCAGTCTGTAAATCCCCCGGTAGATGCACCGATGTCCATACAAATCTTATTCTGCAGATTAATCTCAAAATTCTCTATCGCCTTTTCTAATTTGAGACCGCCGCGGCTTACATACTTCAACGTGTTGCCACGAACCTCTATCTTAGCTTTATCGTCAAAAACGCTGCCGGCTTTATCTTCCCGCTGTCCTGCCACAAATACATTTCCTTCCATAATCATGGTCTTTGCCTTCTCCCGGGAGGGTGCCAGCCCGCGCTGTACTAACAGCACATCCAATCGTTCTTTCATGCAATAACCTTTCTAAAATTATTTCATCACTATTCCGCCCATGCTATTTGTACACAGCTGTCTATTTACGGACATAGTTTGCTACAATCCGCTTTACCACCGACTCCGCATCGATACCGTGCTCTTTTTTGAGAATCTCTACATTCCCATGCTCTACATAGACATCCTCCAAGGCAATATTCTGTATCTTTATCTCATTTACCATATTCTTCTCATTAAAATACCGTACCACATGCTCTCCAAAACCGCCAGTTGCCACATTTTCTTCCATAGTCACCAGAAGGTCATGGTCTTGGGCAAGATTGTCCAGCAGTTCCCTGTCCAAAGGCTTCACAAAACGGACATTTATCAACGAACAGAAATATCCCATAGATTTCAGCAGCTCATGCACCTGCCTGGCAGTGTCTACCATGCTCCCCACTGCGAGCAGCGCAATTTCCTGCTCCCGGTAAATAACCTCACTCTTTCCAAAAACAATCTTCTGCCGAAACTCTTTCAGCCCATCATATGCCTTTCCCCTCGGATAGCGGATGGCAATGGGATGGTTGAAATTTACGGCAAATTTCAGCATATCGGAAAGTTCCCATTTATTCTTCGGCGCCAGAATGCTCATATTAGGTATGGAGGAGAGATATGACAAATCAAAGATACCCTGATGGGTCTCACCATCGCTTCCTACAAGCCCAGCCCGGTCAATGGCAAATACCACCGGCAAATCCTGAATACAGACATCATGGAGAATCTGGTCATAAGCGCGCTGTAAGAAAGAGGAATAAACTGCCACCACAGGCTTGAGCCCGGCTGCTGCCAGTCCTGCCGCAAAAGTTACTGCATGTCCCTCTGCAATTCCTACGTCAAAAAACCTCTCCGGAAACATATTGTGGAATCGCTTCAGCCCTGTGCCATCTTTCATGGCAGCCGTGATTGCCACTACTTTCTCATCACGCTCCCCTAACTTGCGCATTACCGTTGAAAAAATATCTGTATAATTAGCTTCTCGCTTGCGTTTAAGCGGAAGTCCGGTCTCTATCTCAAAGGGCTCTGCACCATGGAATCTCGCCGGGTGACGTTCGGCTGGCAGATATCCCTTTCCTTTCTTCGTCAGGACATGTACAAGCACCGCACCATTTACCTTCGATGCCTCCCGCAAAATCCGTTTCATTGCCCCTATATCATGGCCGTCCACCGGACCTAAATATGTGATGCCCATATTTTCAAACAGCATCCCTGGAATCACAAGCTGTTTAATTCCACTCTTTGTACGCCGGATACGCGTCACAATACGTTCCCCAAAAACAGGTATCTTATTCAGGGAATTTGTGACGCCCTCTTTCAGCCCCTGATAGGCATCTGCCGTACGCAGGTTCCCTAAATGCCTGGAAAGCCCCCCTACATTTTCAGAGATGGACATATTGTTGTCATTCAGTACAATGATAAAATTTGTCTTCATGCGCGAAGCATTGTTTAAAGCTTCGTACGCCATTCCGCCAGTCATCGCACCATCACCAATCACAGAAATTACTTTGTATTGCTCTCCTGTAATTTCCCTTGCCTCCGCATATCCCAACCCCGCAGAAATAGAGGTGGAGCTGTGCCCCGTGTCAAAACAGTCACAGGAACTCTCATTGCGCTTGGGAAAGCCGCTCATTCCGCCATATTCCCGCAGATGTTCAAATCCATCCTGCCTTCCGGTAAGAATCTTGTGCGTATATGACTGATGCCCCACATCCCAGATAATCTTATCCTGCGGCAACTGAAAGACCAGATGCAGCGCCATTGTCAGTTCCACCGTCCCCAAATTGGAAGCCAAATGCCCACCGTTTACGGAAATCTTCTGAATCAGAAATTTGCGTATCTCTTCCGCCAACAGCAAAAGCTGTTCCTGGTCCAGTTTCTTAATGTCATTGGGTTCTTTTATCTTCTCCATCACCATAGGAAAATCATCTCCCATCATTTCTTTCTGTGAACCAGCTCTAACATGAGCCGGGTAAGAAATTCATTTTTCACAACCAGTGCATCCATCAATGATACGCTGTGCTTTGACAGTTCCTCTACATCCTGCTTTGCCCTGTCCACACCAAACAAGGTCACCCAAGTCGTCTTATGGTTTTTCTCATCACTGCCCACAGGCTTTCCCAAATCCTCCGTCGTACTCGTGACATCAAGAATATCATCCTGAATCTGGAATGCCAGCCCCAGTTCTCCTGCTGCCTGCTCTACCTTCTTCTGCTCGCTGCCAGTCGCCCCTGCAAGAATAGCCCCTGTCATCATAGAAGCCTCCAAAAGAGCTCCCGTCTTTAAGTGATAGATGAAACGCAGCGTCTCCTCCGACACAGGTTTACCCTCCGATTCCACATCCACACACTGCCCTCCCAGCATTCCATGGATTCCAGCTTTGCCAGCAAGCACCGACAACGCTTTTCCAACCTGAACATTCCCTGGTTCAATCGAAAATGCTTGCGCAGCCGTCTCAAAAGCATAATTCAAAAGCCCATCTCCGGCAAGAATCCCCATCGCCTCACCATACTGCGCATGGGTTGTCTTCTTACCTCGGCGGTACTCATCATTATCCATCGCAGGAAGGTCATCATGTACCAGCGAATATGTATGAATCATTTCAATCGCTGCCATAAACGGTTCAATAACCTTGGACCTGCCTCCGAACATCTTATACGTCTCCCACATCAGCATGGGACGCAACCGTTTGCCCCCCGCCTTAACGCTGTAATTCATTGCCTCAATCACTGTCTTCTGACAGCCCTCTTCTTTCGGCAGGTAGCGCTCAATCACTGCTTCCATCTGTTTTGTGCGGGCAATTATCTCTTCCTTAAAATCGTTACTCATCAAATGCCTCCAGTTCTCCCTGCTGATTCAGCAGGAGCATTTTCTTTTCCACGCTGTCTATTTTCTCATTGCAAAGCTTTAGTTTGCGGATTCCCTGCTCATAAAGGGAAAATGATTCCTCCAGAGTCACTTCCCTCTCCTGCATTTTCTCTATAATAATTGAAAGTTCCTGAAATGTCTCTTCCAGAGATGCTTTTTGATTTTCGTTTTTATCCATGTCTTCACTCCTCATTTGGGGCGGATGATACTGTATCTGTCTTAGGATTTCTTACGATTTCACATGCCTGCGCCCTGACCCTGCCATCGCCCATATGGATATTAAAATAATCTCCTTGACGCAAATCCTCTACGCTGCGTATGCCCTTACCAGTTCCATCTGCAATAAATGCATAACCCTGGCTCATTTTTTTGGCAGGGGATAATGCTTCCAGTTTTCCGGCATACAGTTCCAATTCATGTCTGGCAACGGTAAGATGCTGCATCAGCAATGACTGCAGTTTTTCTGCCAAATCTGCTGCCATCTGCCGTTTCTCATTGACACGGTTTGCCGGGGCAAGCAGTTTGAAGTTCCTTTCATATTGCCTTACCTGCTCCTGGCAGCGCTCTAATTTATCAGTCATCCTGCGGTTCAATTCCATCCGCAGGGTAAGTAATTGTCCCTGCAGTTCCCTGACATCATAGACCGCAAGTTCTGCCGCTGCCGAAGGCGTGGGTGCCCGCAAATCCGCTACATAATCAGCAATCGTAGTATCTGTCTCATGCCCAACGGCTGAAATAACCGGCACAGAACACTCAAAAATAGCACGTGCCACAATCTCCTCATTAAACGCCCATAAATCTTCTATGGAGCCACCGCCCCTGCCGACAATCATCACATCCACGCCAAAGCGTTCCAACGCATGGATTCCATTGACAATGCTTGCCGCTGCACCTTCCCCCTGTACCTGCGCCGGATAAAGAATTGTCTGTATATAGGGGTTCCTGCGTCTGCTGATATTCTGGATATCCCGGATAGCCGCTCCAGTGGGGGCGGTCACAATTCCCAACGTTCTGATATAGCGTGGAATGGGCTGTTTATATTCAGGAGCAAACATTCCCATCTCTTCCAGTTCCCATTTCAAAGCCTCAAAACGTTGGTATAACAGCCCGGCTCCATCTAAGATAATTTCCTTGGCATAGAGCTGGTATTTCCCATCCCGCTCATAAACGGAGACAGATCCCAGCACAATCACATTGTCTCCATCTTTCATAGAAAATGCAAGCCCTTTACGGTTACCGGCAAAAAGCACTGCCTGCAATGCACCTGTCTCGTCTTTCAGCGTAAAATAAATGTGTCCTGACGTATGGTACTTGCAGTTTGACACTTCACCCTTCACATAAATACGGTTCATCATAAAATCCTGGGTGAACATATTTTTAATGTAGGCATTGACCTGCCCTACGGTATATACATTCTTTGTCATGTTAATTTTGCAAGAATTCCGTTGACAAACGAGGACGAATCATCTGTGCCATAGTTCTTCGCCAGCTCTACCGCTTCGTTGATTGCCACTCCCTGCGGAACATCCTCCTCAAATTTCATCTCATACACTGCCAAGCGGATTAGGGTCAAATCTACTTTGCCCATACGGCTGGTCTTCCATCCCAATGCCACTTCATTGACCATCGCATCAATTTCCGCCAGATGGCTCAGGATATCTTCATATTTCTGCTGTATATAATGGGTATCCTCATTCTCTTCCTGACCCAGTTCATCCAAAAACAGCTGACGCTGTTCCTGCAGGTCCTCTTCCTTATAAAATTCCGTGCGGAACAAAAGTTTAAAAATCTGTTCCCTGATTTCTCTACGGCTCATCTTTCCTCCTATTGACGAATGTAAATATGGGTGTCCCAAAGACACCCATATCTGCATTCGTCTTTACTTTTAAAGGTTCCCTATTTGCGTTTCTCCATATTCACACCCGCAATGCGAATATTGATATTGCTTACTTCCAATCCAGTCATGTTCTCAATGGCAGATTTCACCCTCTCCTGTACCTTTTCAGACACTTCAGGGATTGCATAACCAAAACAGATATTCAGCGCCACATCGACTCTTACCACATTCCCCTGTACATCTACCTTAATTCCTTTGGACAGATTCTTCATGCCCAGCTTACTGACCAGTTCCTTGGTAATGTTGCCCGCCATGGAACTTACTCCCTCCACCTCTGTTGCGGCGAGTCCGGCAATGATGGCAACCACCTCATCTGCAATCCGTACCTCCCCCAAATTATCATCCTTTATCATATATGCTTTCCTGTCTTCTGCCATGATTACGCCTCCTAAACTTATTCGTTCTATTATTATAGCAGAATATCCATTTTTTGCAAAGGTATTCTGAATGTTTTGAAAAATATTTAGCATCAGTTCAGCCATAGCCAGGCATATTGAGCGAATCATGCTCGCATGAATGAGCATGTTATGCTGGCTATGAGCGGAACGCCATTTTATGAGCAAAAAGAGTTGCGGAGCAACGGAGAGCACGTAAGTGCGGTTTTGCGAATGGCGTGAGCTGAACTGTTGCAATATTTAGTCACAAATATTCCATCATCAAACATTCAAGCATGGAAAGCTTCGCCATAATAACTGGCTTATCCTTCGTACTCAGCTCCTTATCAATCTCATCAAACAAAAGACCTTTTCCATTTCTCCTGGTGGTCCTGTAATCCTTCTGAAACTTCCTGAGAAATCCGGCAAACCTAAAATCATCCGTCTTCAGAAGTGTAAACTTATCAAATAAAGTCAGAAAGATAAACGCATCTTTTTTATTAAAGATTCCTTTGACATCATCCGTTATAATCTTTTCCAATCTGTGCAGATTACTGGCAAGATTTACGAACTCTTCTTCTGTCGCATTGTCATTAAGGTATTTACAAAGCGCTTTGGGCTGTTTCTTCCATTTATCAAAATGGTATATGCACATGATAGTCTCAATCACAACCCGCTCAACCACGCCCTTTGTCTTCTCCTGCTCTGAGAAATTACTGTAATCCAGAAAAAACCTGCTGTCCGTTATCTCACGGATATTCCCGGCGAACCTGTCTATGTACGTGAAAGCTTTCTGTTCTGTATTCATCGGCGTATGGTTATTGTATTTTTTGATATATCTTGAAATTCTGCCTCCATCACAATCCTCGTGAATAACTGTCTCTATCTGATATTCGTCAAACTTCTTCTTCAGCTCATCGGGAAGCTTGCCATACGTCTTATTCCTCACATCAAACACTGCATCTTCCCATATCACATTGCCATGTCCGTCCTTGCCTTTCTTCTTATATGGTATCATCGAATCATCAACCGCCGATGTAATCTTATAATTTCCATAGCGGAATTCGTTTAATGCAGCGCTCCTGCAGCCGCCGTCTGCAATATGCAGCTGCGAATCCCCCTCTTCTCCAAGAATAATCGGCGGAATATACTCATCAGTAAGAACGGTTACAATCAATTCATTAATCTGTTCTTTGCTCCATACAAAACGTCTCTGCACATCTGCATTATTGTCAATATCCCCCTCCTTAATCTTCTTTAAATACATATCCATCGTATACGTCTGCTTACGCGGTCTGGCCATAGAAACCCCTCCTTTATCTGTTGAACTGCTTAGAACAATATTGATATATTCCGGTATGAATGAATTGCCGTATGGCAGTCAGCATACTGCTTCTCTGTTATCTGCAGCCTCTCCCGAATCTCACCTGGAAGATAACCGTCAGAATATAGCATCAGCACTTCCCTCTGCAGTTTGGAAAGCTTGCCCAGATAAGCTAACATCCTTCTGCTATACCCCTCCTCCCTTCCTTCAAAAGCTTCTCTCTCCACGCTGAAACTTCCAGCAATCAAATCGCCTACCGTAACGTCTTCTTCCTCACCGGCAGGCGCGTCGATAGATACGGATATCCTGTCAGCTCTGCGCTTCTCCCTGTTTCTTCCAGTCATCTCTGTCTTGATTCTGTTCGACAGGCAGGAATACAAAAAAGAAGCAAACGGCTGTGAATGGTCATACCTCTTCATCACATCTGCGAACACTTCATTAGCAAGTGAATAGAAATCATCCTTATCCCTATCCGACAAACCGCCAAATCTGCATAATATCTTGTCCACCATCTGGTGAAGCTTCCTGGCATTGTCTTTATAATATTCGTTCAAAATCTCTTCCATAACAATATTCCCTTCTTCCTCCTTGATAACAGCAAGTATAGAACATCTGTTCTTGTTTGTCAATACTTTTTCAGAACATTTGTTCGCAAAATGTTGAAATATATATTACAGACCTTACAAACATTATCAAAAAAGGAGCGATTGCATGAATACAAAAATCTACATACCATCTATCGATGCAAAGG
This sequence comes from uncultured Lachnospiraceae bacterium, assembly GCA_947565305.1. Lineage (GTDB taxonomy): Bacteria > Bacillota > Clostridia > Lachnospirales > Lachnospiraceae > Petralouisia. The sequence goes on from CANOFO010000072.1 coordinate 10,861, forward strand.
ACATCTACCTGGCAGCACATTATTTGGAGGGCAATTCCAACGGTTACAATTTAAAACTCAAGGATGGGCAATACAATTTACGGAAATTTACCAATACTTTGGATTACAGCCTGGATTTCATGGCACTGCTGAATATCTACTATAAAAAATACAGAAGAAAAAATTTTGCCTTTAAAATCGGCAATCACATGTACTCCACAAATGTCATCAACCTCACGTTTCAATACTCGGTAAAAGAGTGGAATCAGATAAATAAAAACACTTATGTCAAATTCGGGTACGATTCCCGGAATTTAATATTCGATGACTGCATTGCCCGAAATACAGACGGTGAAATCATCGGCATTAGGCTTGATGAAAAAATAAGCTGCCCGGCAGACATCCCTGCCCCCTTTTCCTTTGGGGAAGTAGAAATCAGGGATAAAAGAAAGAAGAATACCCTCAAAGAAATTCAGCTGCAATATATAAAGATGGGCGAGCCAAAAACATTGAAAACCAGCACAGAACTGCGAAAAGAGCTGTACAAAACCGGATTCTCCTGCAACGGCCTCCAATACTGCCGCATGAAGAGGTCTGCCGGCTCCGCACGAATCGGAAAATGCCTCTTCATCAGGGATGACCTGTTTGAGCCGCTCTTAAAATTCAGTTCCGGCGGGCTTGCTGTCAAACATGGACAGGAGATTGATTTGGCAGCATACGAGGGATATATTGCCCTGCCCTCAAGCAGTATCATTGATACCGTTTCCCTCAAACCGGAAAATATTCTCCTGATTGAAGATTATGACAGTGTTTTCCGGGAAGACGTCGTAGCCACCTACGATGAGGAGGGCTGGCTGAAAACAGCAGAAGAAAACCGTGAAATCACAAATTCCATCTGGGATGGGCAATCGCTATTAGATACATCTGCTTTTGGAAAATATGCCGGATATGGGATGCTGCTCTTACGTAACCTGATGTTTAAATCCTGCTGCTTCCACTGCAATATCCAAAAATGGTTTCAGGATAACCATATCACGGACATATCACAGCTAAACGGAAAGACGAGGGCTGCAAAAATCGAGGACATTAAGCTTATTACAACTCCCAGCAGCATCAAATACCTGAAGTTTGGCACATGGGAGAACTGGCTAAACCATATGTATCCCCAATTCGGAATTGTCAAGCACGATAAAAAAACGCCTTTTTTTGGCGGTCGGTTGGTACAGACACACTACCAATTATTAAATACCCTGCAGATGACAAAGGAGGAAACGCAAGAATTTCTGCAGCCCTCGTTAGAATTTGCCCAAATGCTAAGAGAACGGCCGGAAGTCGTGAGGGCTTATATCAAATATCCCGACATTGACAAAGTGCACATTACAGACAAACCCATGCAAAGCAAAAATGATGTCGTATACCAGCTGATGTGCCTCAATAATGACTTTACCAGAACAAAATACTATCAGGATTTTTTGGTTGACCTCTTACGGGCATACTATAAAAACCTTAAAAATGGGCATGTGCTTGTTAACGGCAATTATGCTGCCCTCCTGGGAAATCCCATGGAAATGCTACAGCAATCTATTGGAACATTTGAAGGAAAAAGCCAAATCGGCATCGGGAACATCCATTGCACACGGTTTGCATACGGCAAGACATTGCTGGCAAGCAGAAGCCCCCACGTAACTATTGGAAACGTGTGGCTGCCCCACAATGCCGAAAACAAAATGATTGACCGTTATTTTCATTTAACAGACGAGATTGTATGCGTCAATTCGATTGCTGAAAACGTCCTGCAAAGGCTTTCCGGCGCAGATTTCGACAGTGACACCGTGCTGCTGACCGACAACGAATTCCTTATCCGGGCAGCTAAAAGGAATTATGAACAGTTCAAAACGCCAACCTCTTTCGTATCCGCCCGCAAAGTCAAACGGTATTACACGCCCGAAGAGCAGGCAGATTTGGACATTAAAATATCAGTAAATAAAATTGGTGAGATTGTCAACTTATCCCAGGAACTGAACTCCTTATTGTGGGATGAAATGTATCGCGGTGCAGGATATGAAGATGTCAGGGAGTTATACTATGACATCTGCCAATTAGACGTTATGTCAGGAATTGAAATCGACAAAGCCAAAAAAGAATTTGCCATAGATAACGGTAAGGAACTGGACAAGCTGCGCCGCAAATATGAGCCCTTGCTCAGAGAATACGAAGAGGATGAAAACGGAAACTGCATAAAAGGCAGAAAGAAAATGCCGCTCTTTTTCTCCCATATTTCCAAACAGAAAGGATATTATGACCCAGACAAAAAACACTACCAGAAATACCATACCACTATGGATTACCTGCAGACAATTGTAAATAATTTTAAAACAAAAAATCCCTATAAAATGGAGTGGCTGCCATTTTCCTCTGTATTAAACCGCAAAAAATTCCGCACTTCCAGCGTAAACCAGAAACAGATTGATAAGATTCACAATCTGTTAGGAAAATATACGGCAGACCGCAAGAATATTTATGCCTCCGCCTTAGAATCCAAAGAAGACAAAAGCCAGCATGTAATGATTTTGCGGGAGCAGCTGATAGACGAAATCAACCAGGAAACAATTGGGTTTTCCACCTTATACAAATTATTGTCTTCCATCGAAGAAAAGGAAAATTCAGCCATAAAAAACATGCTCCTGGAAGTGTTATTCCTTTGCGGAAACAACAGTTTCAACCAGGCAATTATTCAATCGGCAACAGAGGTTTTGCAATTGGAGGAATCCGGCTCAGACATATACCTGTTCGGCATTGGATACAAAATCACAATAAAGTCTATCCATTCGGAAATCAACCGCCCATTTGCAGCCTGAGGGCAGGGAACAAATTAAAGTTACATAGGAATGGGAATCTGCAGACTCACAGAAAAAATTTTAACAGAAAGGAGGAATTTCCATGCAGGAAACCAAAAAATGCTATAGCCAAAAAGAGATTATTAACATTATCAGCGAAGACACCGGCTGTTCCATACGCGATATCACGAAAGTCCTCAATTCACTATGTCAGGTGGTAAAAAACAAATTCAGCGACAATGACCATATCGTGGAACTGAAATTATTTCCGGGACTAAAAGTCGGCGCCAAGTATGTCCCCACCAGGCAATCGAACCTCTCTGATTATATCCAATCAGGCGACATGCTGTTTTTGTCTGCAGAATTCAGCAGGCGTTTCAAGGATTCTGTCCGGGAACTGCATAAACAGGCTTAGCAGCCCAAAACATACGGTTTTATGGAGGTATTTTATGGAAAACAATATCAACGCTCACTGCAAAATTTGTGGAAAAGGTTACCATGTATGTGCTTCCTGTCTCGCCCAGAAAGGGTTTCAGCCATGGCGGGCAGTGACCGACACTATGAACCATTATAAAATCTACATGAGTATACACGGTTATACCTTATCCCATGACAGCAAAAAAGCAAAAACAGCATTAGAAAACTGTGACCTATCGGGGCTGGAAAATTTTCGCCCGGAAATTAAATCCGCCATCCAAACAATTATGACGGAACACTAGTGAAAGGAGACAATTATAATGGAATTTTTAAATGAATTTACCCTGCCGGTTGTATTTGGCATCTGCCTTTGTATCGGCTACACCATAAAAAAATGGATTGCCGATGTGGATAATAAATACATCCCCACAATCGTTGCCGTTCTGGGCGTGTTTCTGTCCATATGGATAAGCGGATGGAAACTCACGCCGGAAATTCTGCTCAGCGGGCTCATCAGCGGGCTGAGCAGTACCGGAATGCATCAACTATTTAAACAATTTATTGAAAACAACTCCTCACTGGTTTGTGGTAAAATTGAGATGCCGAGTAACAATCAACC
>CANOFO010000073.1 GCA_947565305.1 uncultured Lachnospiraceae bacterium
TCTGATAAATCTATCTTCATCACAGTCTCCTATCCACACTTGATATATTATACCCAGCAAAATACGGTTTGTCAACCATTTCTTTACATTTTTATCTTCGCACGGATACGCTGCAAAGCATTGTCAATCGCTTTGGGCTCCTTGTCCAGCTGCTCCGCAATCTGCCGGTAACTCAGCCCCTGCAGGTAAAGCTGCACGACCTGCTGCTCAAACCTGCTGAGGTCATCCTTTAATTTCTCCCGGATTGCCCGGGCGTCTTCCCGCTCAATGAGAAGCTGTTCTGGATTGGAATTCTCAAAAGATTCCAGCACATCTAAAAAAGTCTCTTCCCCCTCCTGCCCCATCTGCGCATTCAGCGAAACATAGGTGTTCAGGGGTAAATGCTTTTTTCTCTGGGATGCCTCCACTGCATGGTAAATCTGCCGGGTGATACACAAATCCGCGAAATGGTAAAAGGACGCGTCTTTGTCTACATTGAAATCCCGGATTGCCTTAAACAGCCCAATCATCCCCTCCTGAATCAGATCGTCCGTGTCCCCTCCAATAAGGAACATGGCATTTGCCCGCTTACGCACCAGGTTCTTATATTTGTCCATAATGTAATCGGTTATCTCCCGCTGGCCGCTGCGCAGCTGCTCAATCAATAATTCATCCGTCTGATTCGCAAATTCTTTCTCTTTCTGCACTTCTTTCCCCTCACTGCATCCTCTGCCTTACAATTTCATAAGCGAGAACCCCGGCAGCCACGGAAGCATTTAAGGAATCAATCTCCCCTGCCATGGGAATGGAGGCGTTAAAATCACAATTCTCCTTGACCAGTTTGCCGACACCCTCTCCCTCGCTGCCGATAACCAGCCCGATAGGTCCCCTTAAGTCCATCTGGTACATGGTCTCGCCGTCCATATCGGCGCAGACAAACCAGATTCCCTGTTCCTTTAATTCCTTAATGGTCTGGGAAAGGTTGGTCACCTTCGCCACCGGCGTATAGTTCAAAGCTCCTGCAGATGCTTTCGCCACCGTGGCCGTAAGCCCTGCCGCCCGGCGTTTGGGTATAATCACGCCATGCGCGCCGGCAAGGTTTGCCGTACGGATAATCGCCCCAAGATTATGGGGGTCTTCAATATTGTCAAGCAGAATTAAAAACGGATCTTCCTGCTTCTCCTTCGCTGCTGCCAGCATGTCCTCTACCTGCGCGTATTCATACGCTGCCGCATAGGCGATGACCCCCTGATGCTTTTTCGTCTCAGAAAGCTGGTCTAACCGCTCCTTCGCAACATAGTCCAGAATGGTGTCATGCTTCTTGGCTTCCCGGATAATCGTCCTGATAGGACCGTCCTGACAGCCCTTTTGCACAAACAGCTTGTCTATGGTCTTCCCGGAACGGAATGCCTCTAAAACTGCATTCCTTCCCTCAATGGTCAACTCCTCGTACCTCAATCTTTTGCTCCTTTCCCAATCCTCTTAAGCCCGGTTATAATCAAATCCATCATCCGCTCTGTCTTATCTTCCAGATACAGATAGCCCATCAGCGCCTCGAAACCCGTTGCCCTGCGGTAATCTCCCACTGTGGCATTCTTCGCCATAGTGGAGGACTTGGCATTCCTGCCGCGCTTATACACTGCCAGTTCCTCCTCAGTCAGTTCCGTCAAAAGCTCCCCCACCATCTCCGACTGGGCATGCGCCTTTACAATCTCGCTGGTATGGCAGTGCAAATCATTGACATGGGTATTTCCTTCCCCCACCACCATAGAACGGATAATAAGGTCATAGATGCCATCTCCAATGTAAGCCAGTGTCAACGGCGAATAACTGCGGATTTCTTTCTTCTCTATGCCAAATTTTCCTAAAATATATGAATTTATGCCCTTTTCCATTTTACGCCTTCCCTGGTATCCTCCAGGATAATCCCTTTTTCCGAAAGTATATCGCGGATTTCATCTGCACGCGCGAAATTCTTCTCCTTGCGCGCCGCCTGACGCTCTGCAATCAGCTTTTCAATCTCCTCATCGAGGATTTCCTCTTCCTTGGCAAGAATGATGCCCAAAACATCACAGAGTCCGGCCAACCGCTGATAAAGTTTCTCCAATAACTCCCGGGAACTCTCCTCTGTAACATTGGTATTGCAGTATTTCACAAGTTCAAAAACTGCGGAAATTGCATCTGCCGTATTGAAATCATCATCCATGGATTTCTCAAATTTCTCCACGAAGGCTGCGCTGCCCGCAAATATTCCCGCTTCCTCCTGTGTCATGACATCCACAGCAGTATTTTTCTGCAGATGCTGGAGATTCTGCGCTGCGTTTAAAATACGCTCCAGTCCATTCTTAGCTGCCTCCATAAGGTCCGCGCTGAAATTCAGCGGACTGCGGTAATGGGCACTGAGCATGAAGAAGCGCAGCACCTGCAAATCATACTTCTCCCCGATTTCGCGGACCGTAAAGAAATTTCCTTCGGATTTGGACATCTTCTTGTTGTCAATATTTAAAAATCCATTGTGAATCCAGTACCTGGCAAAAATCTTGCCGTTGCAAGCCTCGCTCTGGGCAATCTCATTCTCATGATGTGGGAAAATCAAATCTTCACCACCTGCATGGATATCAATTTCCTCACCCAGATACTTTTTCGCCATTACAGAACACTCAATATGCCAGCCCGGCCTGCCATTGCACCAGGGGGACTCCCAATATGGCTCGCCGTCTTTCTTGGGCTTCCACAATACGAAATCCAGGGAATCCTCCTTATCCTCGCCAGTCACCTTGATGTCACGGTGTCCCGCCTGCAGGTCGTCTAAATTCTTATGGGACAGCTTGCCGTATTCTTTGAATTTCCTGGTGCGGAAGTAGACAGTCCCATCCTCCACCGCATAGGCAAATCCTTTGTCTATCAACGTGGAAATCATCTCCAACATGCCGCCAATCTCCTGCGTTGCCAGCGGATGGACCGTGGCAGGCCTCACATTCATGGCCGCCATATCTTTCTTGCATTCTTCAATATACCGCTGGGAAATTTCCTGCGCTGACACGCCTTCCTCCACGGCTTTCTTGATAATCTTATCATCCACATCCGTGAAATTGGACACATAAGTTACCTCATAGCCTTTGTACTCCATGTAACGGCGCACCGTATCAAACACCATCATGGGACGGGCATTTCCGATATGGATAAGGTTGTATACGGTAGGTCCGCACACATACATTTTCACCTTTCCTGCCTCTAAAGGCACAAATTCTTCTTTTTGTCTGCTCAGTGTATTGTATACTTTCATCATTCATTTTCCTCCACGCAGTTCCTTGATTTCCTTTTCCAAATCTATAATCTTATTGCACAATGCAGAATTCTCATGCTGCAGCACTGTGATATCCTCCATCACCGGGTCGGGCAGATGTACCTGGTCCATATCGCTTCTCGGCACTTTGATATTATCCCGCTTGACAATCCTTCCCGGCACTCCCACCACGGTACAGTTCGGTGGAACCTCCTCCAAAACCACGCTGCCGGCGCCAATCTTGCTGTTCTCCCCGATGGTAAAAGAGCCGATAATCTTCGCCCCCGCGCTTACCATCACGTTATCGCAGAGCGTGGGATGACGCTTGCCGCTCTCCTTACCGGTCCCGCCCAGGGTGACGCCCTGATACAGCGTCACATTATCCCCGATAATCGTGGTCTCGCCGATAATCACGCCGCTGCCATGGTCAATGAAAAATCCTTTGCCAATGACCGCTCCCGGGTGAATCTCAATGCCCGTTTTGCGCGCAGCTTTCTGTGAAATCTTCCGCGCCCGGAAATACTGCCCTTTGAGATACTTCTTATGCGCTTTCCGGTAACTCAGCATTACACGGAAACTGGGGTACAGCAATACTTCCAAAGGCGACTTAATCGCCGGGTCCCTCTCCCGGATAACTTCATATTCTTCTTTTATCTGCCGAAACAATCCCATTTATGAACGCTTCCCTTCTTAATACAATACGGCTTCATAAAATATCATTCCTATTCGTGTTAGTTTATGCAGAAATTCAGATTTTGTCAATAGGAAAAATACGTTCCGTTTCCCCATTTCGTAATTCATAGTACCAAAAGGTTTCCAGCACAACGTGATGGAAACGCTTTGCACATAAAAGCGCTATGGTAAGCTAGCTTTCCAGACGCTTTTCGTGCAAGATGTCTATGCTGCCAAAGGCAGCAAGACCTTTTGGTACTAAAATATCGGATATTATAGAAAATGGGGAAACTAAAAAATAAGTTCAGCCAGCCGAAAGAAATCGGGGAAAATTGGGCTTGCACTAATTTTTCACGATTCTTTTCGGCTGAGGGAACGCCAAGCAATGAGCAAAGTTAGCTGCAAAGCAGCGGGAAAGCGCTGAAAGCGCCTTTGCGAATGGCGTGGGCTGAACTTATTAAGTATTTGCCAGCCGAAAGAACTCGGGGAAAATTGGGCTTGCACTAATTCCTCACACCCACTCATGCAGGTAAACCGATGTATTCCGAAACAGCCTTTCCGTAAGTTCCGTGATATCCAAATACTCCCTTACGTCTGCCCTGTGTATCCGCCTTATGCTGCCGCCCCCGGAATTTATGTCAATCCGGAAACATCCAGCATTTGCGGCAACTAGAGCATCCGTCACTTGCACCTGATACCGTATGGGTTTCTCACTCCGCAGCAGCGGCACAAACGAAATAAGGCTTGCCAGGCGCACCATCATCCGTGAAGATGTAAACGATATCCTCTCCACCATACATCCTGTTTTTTCCAGAGCGTCGCTGCAGATTTGTTCAGCCTCCTCGTGCGTGACATCCTCTTTTAGGAGAAGTTCCTTAACTTCTGCTGTTACTGTTCCTTGGGAACTGTTGATACTGTAAAAAATAAGTCCGGTTATTCCTTGCCAGTTTTCTGAGAGCAGCACACCACCATGTTCCGCTGCCAGCTCCTCCAACAGGCGGCTGCAATACTGTTCGTCCCGCCTGACAAAAACCTCACATCTATGTTCTAATACCTGGTTGGAAAATACTGCCATCTCTGCCGCATCTTCTGCACTGGCACGCCTCCATCCGCCTACACTGGCAACTTCCAGAGAAGCCGCTCTTATCACTTCCTGGCTGGATTCCCGGGCAAAACAGACACCTCCCCTGTTGTGGTAAGGCTGGCTTGGAAAAAATACAAATCCCTGCCCCCGATAATACGCCGGGTCTGCCGGAAGCAAAAAGGTAAAGGGCACTCCCCCGGCCGCCAAATCCTGCAAAGCCTGCGCCATCACCGCACTCATTTTCCCCTGCCTACGGTAAGCAATGCCTGTCGCCACTGCCACAATGTAAGGGATTCGTCTCCTATGTCCATAGATGCTGAGATTGTATGGATTCAGATGAATCATAACATGGAAGGAACTGTCTTCTTCAGCCCCTTCCATTACCATAATTTCATTATCTTTCATTTTATGACTGTAGTAATAATCTACAAACTCCTGGGAATCTTCGGAAAAGGCATTTTCATACATTGGTCTGGTTGCCTGTTTCTCCTCCTGCCTCAGATAGCGTATCCTGCTGCTTTCCATGATTCTTCCTTTTCTGTCTGTTTTCTATCTGCGCGGCACTCCGCCCTTACTGCTGCTTGCTGCAGCCACTGCAGCCCTCACAGCTTCTGGCACTGTCGTAGGCAGCCACGCTTCCCTCATATAATCCGGTCAGGGAACAGATTGCCTGTGCGGAAATCCCTTCCTCCCTGCCGCTAAATCCCAGCCCCTCCTCCGTAGTCGCCTTGACATTGACCTGATTTTCTGCGATTGCCAGCACTTTGGCAATATTCTGTTCCATCTGAGCAATATACGGCCGCAGTTTTGGTCTTTGTGCAATAACCGTAGCATCGATATTCTCAACCACATATCCTTGCCGCTGCAGAAGTTCTCCCACATGCGCCAGAAGCTTCATGCTGGAAATCCCCTTATATGCTTCGTCAGTATCCGGGAAATGTTTGCCGATATCCCCAAGCGCAGCCGCTCCCAACAATGCATCCATAATGGCATGTACGAGCACATCCGCATCAGAATGCCCATCAAGCCCTAAATCATGTGCAATTTCCACACCGCCGAGAATCAGCTTCCTGCCCTCCGTCAGCCTGTGCACATCATATCCAATTCCTGCTCTCATCTATTATTTACCTTCATATGTAATGAGGCTGTCCACATTATAGCCAGCAAGCTTCTCCCTGCCCTTTAATCCGGCAAGCTCCATTACAAAACAAATCTTGACCACCTCGCCGCCAAGCTGTTCCACCAGCTTAATAATTGCTTCAGTAGTACCGCCGGTAGCAATCAGGTCATCCACAATAGCTACTTTCTGCCCTGGTCTGATAGCATCTTTATGCATCTCAACCACAGCGCTCCCATATTCCAAATCATATTTCTCTGAAATCACCTCACAGGGCAGTTTCCCCTGCTTACGGACCGGTACAAATCCTTTGCGTTCCTCGTATGCCACCGGAACACCAAAAATAAACCCTCTTGACTCTGGTCCTACCACAATATCGTACTCTACATCTTCAAGGCTCTTCAAAAGCCCGTCAATCGCCAGATGCAGCCCCTCTGCATCCTGCAAAATACTGGTTACATCCCTGAAAATGATTCCCGGCTCCGGAAAATCAGGAATACTTCTTACATATTCTTCTAATTTTTTCATTTGCTTATCCTCCTGATATAGTTACAGTATAGTATAACCCCTTTTTTTATACAAGCTGTTTTTGGAAAAGATTCTTTTCCAGATGATAGTTTACGATTCTTTTGTTTCTTCGACAGCAGACAGCGGCAATTTACACGATTTTCCAGCATTCCGCCAAGATTTTTTCCACTTTCTTAGCACCCTTTTCCCGAGGATTTTGGTATAATGTTATCAAATAATAAATGCGTTGTAACGCGCAGAAATTGGCATAACTTTAATGACTGGGGTGAGTAAATGCAGGCCAACAATACATTATCAAACAGCACGATTGATTCACTGGAACGATTGCGGAATGAAAATGTCCTCTTACTGGAAGAGAACAAAAAATTGACCGAAACTATCGACTGGATGCACGACACCATCTGGCGTCTCGTGCGCACACAGCGCCCGGAAAACTAATTCTTTCAGTCTTCTCGCTTGCGCACCAGTACGATTTTGGTGATTCCATTGCTGGAATCATCTTTTCGGGTCTGCAATTCGGGGAACGATTCAATGAGTTTACCAAATTTAGCAAATCCATAGTTTCTGCAGTCAAAATCTGAATACATTCTCTGTATCATATTGCCCAATTCCGACAGGTACATCCAGCCATCCTCATCTGAATTTTCATCCAGCAGGGAGATTACCATTTCTTTAATCGCACGGAGGTTTGTAATCGGCTGCGCATCTTTGGACTGCCCCCCTGGCAATAACGCCTTTTCCGCGGGCACACACTTAATCTCCTGTCTCCTCGTGCGTTCCACCACACTATTTTTCTGCACCGGATGATGGTTCTTATAGAGCACATCCAATGTCTTAAACTGCTCGCACGCCCTCACAAACGGCGTTGGGGTTTTACTCTCACCCATACCGATCACACGCTTCCCAGACTCCCTGAGCCGCATTGCCAGCTTTGTAAAATCGCTGTCAGAAGAGACTATGATAAATCCATCCACATCGTTCGTATAAAGAATATCCATGGCATCAATAATCATAGCAGAATCAGAAGAATTCTTCCCCACCGTATAACTGTACTGCTGTATGGGCGACAATGAATTTTCCAAGAGCGAATCCTTCCAGGAATTCTTGGCTGTCGCCGTCCAGTCTCCATAAATCCTGCGTATGGTAATATTTCCAAGAGACTGCGCCTCCTTTGTCACAATTCCAATATACTTGGAAGACACATTCTCTGCATCAATCAACAGGGCGTATTTATTTTCATCCCTCATTCTGTTACTCCTTTCAATACATTACCATTTATTTTAACCTCCGCAACAATTATAATACTTTCTATTTGTGAAAACAACAAAAGATTCAAGAAGAATTTTTCTCCTGTTTTTGTACATACTATCTAAAAGTATTTCATTTTCAGAAAGGAGAAGATTTTATGCTTGATAAAGAGACTGATAGATATCTGCAAAACACCTATGATGACGGCAATATCCCGGAAATTGACCTGCCCGGGCGTACAGACACACCCGATGGGGCAAACCGCTATGGAGATTCGCCCATTGACGACCCTCCTGGACAGAACCGTTACGGCGATGTCCCCATCGGCGACCCCGAAAACAACCATTCCAATCCCTCCGGGGACAGCCATTCCAATCCCTCGGGAGAAAACAACCTGGTATGGGTCACTCCCCCAGTGCTGCTTTCTGAAGCCGAAACACCCGCACCAAACGCCTTCGGCGGAATATAAGGAGGATTTATGGAAAATATACTAGATGAAATTGCCAAAAAACGTATTTTGCCCGTAGTAGTCCTCCGCAACATTGCCGATGCTAAACCATTGGCACAGGCACTCTGCGATGGCGGGCTGCCCTGCGCAGAAATTACGTTCCGCACCGATGCTGCTGCCGATGCTATCAAGATTATGTCTGAGGAATTTCCTGATATGCTCATAGGCGCCGGCACCGTCCTTACCCCCGCACAGGCTGACCAGGCCATGAAGGCCGGGGCTAAATTCATCGTCAGCCCGGGACTCAACCCCACGACGGTGAAGCATTGCATCAAAAAGAAATATCCTGTCATTCCAGGCGTTAACAATCCAAGCGACATTGAAGCCGCACTTTCTTTCGGCCTGACTTTTGTAAAATTTTTCCCGGCAGAAGCCTCCGGCGGCCTGGAAATGATAAAAGCGCTGTCCGCTCCTTACCCGCAGATGCGCTTTATGCCCACTGGCGGAATCACGCCGGAGAATCTTCATACCTATCTTGCCAATGACAAGATAGCTGTCTGCGGCGGAACCTGGATGGTAAGGGACGAATTGCTTAAATTACAGAATTTTGAAGAGATAAAGCGACTGACTGAAGATGCCTTGCGGACAGTCCGCAGCTGACAGCAGTTTATCAGAAAAGGAGAACTACTATGACAGGAAAAAAAGTAATCACTTTTGGAGAACTGATGCTGCGCCTTGCCCCAGAAGGTTACAAACGTTTTGTACAGTCTGATACCTTGGGCGCAACTTTTGGCGGCGGAGAAGCAAACGTCTGCGTGTCGCTGGCTAATTATGGCTTCCATGCAGTATTTGTATCGCGCCTGCCCACCCACGAAATCGGACAGTCTGGAATCAATGCCTTACGGAAATATGGCGTGGACACTTCCTATATTGCCCGGGGCGGCAGCCGCGTTGGCATTTATTATCTGGAAAAAGGCGCCTCCCAAAGACCTTCCAAAGTTATTTATGACCGTGAAGGTTCTGCGCTGTCCACCGCCTCCGATAAGGATTTCTGTTGGAAAGAAATCTTCGAGGGCGCAGACTGGTTCCATTTCACCGGAATCACGCCTGCCTTAAACGACACATTGGCTGACCTGTGCCTTACGGCATGTAAGGCGGCAAAAGAGGCCGGCGTCACCATTTCCTGCGACTTAAATTACCGCAACAAACTTTGGAGCAAAGAAAAAGCAGGACAGGTGATGGGACAGCTCTGCAAATACGTGGATGTATGCATTGCCAACGAGGAAGATGCCGCTGATGTGTTCGGCATCAGATCATCCGGCACAGATGTCACGGCAGGAACTGTCAACCATGAAGGCTATAAAGAGGTAGCCGGGCAGCTAAAAGAACGTTTCGGCTTTTCTAAGGTTGCCATCACCCTGCGGGAATCCATTTCTGCCAATGACAATGACTGGTCCGCCATGCTTTACGACGGCACAGACTATTATTTCAGCCGCAAATACCACATGCACATCGTGGACCGCGTGGGCGGCGGTGACAGCTTCGGCGGCGGTCTGATTGCTGCCTCTTTGATGGGCTATGATGCACAGAAAACGATTGACTTTGCCGTAGCTGCCTCCTGTCTCAAGCACTCTATTGAGGGGGACTTCAATCTCGTCTCCCTGGACGAGGTATTGAAACTGGCAGGCGGCGATGCTTCCGGGCGGGTACAGCGGTAAGGCCTTGCTTTCCTGATAGAATCAGGTTGATAGCCCATGCGGGAACTGACAAATTCCACACCTGTTCCCTCATCGGCTGGCTGGCAGTCCATCTGCGGACTGTCAGCTCATCATGCCGCCAGCCATGCCAGATGCCGTACAGAGGATTAAGGTTGTGAAAAACCTCGATAATTCCATATTGATTCCTTTCTGAAACAAAATAGAGCCGATAACCAAAATCAGGAAGTACGCTGCGCCCATGAGCATCCCCCATAAAAATCTTCTTGTCTTCATCACCTTTCCGCTTAGGAATCCCCCTAAAAATCCAGATAAAACATAAATCACCACAATCCCTACAGACACCACGGACTCGCTAAGCTGCATTTTATATAGCATTGCCGATAACGCCAATAACAACACTCCGGTAACCAAGTACATAGCGAGTAATATTTTTAAGATGGTAAGCGCCGATACCCTGATTTTCTTTTCCCCCTGTGCCTGGATATGTTTTTTTCTTGAATGATTGTTTTCCATTTCCGCTTCCTCCCTTTGCTAAACAAATGATAGAATGTCCATTCATCCTAAAATATTCTATTCCTCCTGCCGACAAACTATTCCTTGCAAAAATCCAATTCTTCCTTTATATTATTAGATATTGATACATATAATTATACATATACCGAAAGGAGCGATATTTTTGGACTCAGGTGAAGCCATTCAACTATTGGTTGTCGTAATCTTACTGTTTTTATCAGCATTTTTCTCCTCTGCGGAGACAGCTCTGACCACATTCAACAGGATTCGCATTAAGAGCCTTGCCGATGAGGGCGACAGGCGCGCCAAACGCGTACTCGAGGTTACCAGTGATTCCGGCAAAATGCTCAGCGCCATACTGATTGGCAACAATGTTGTAAACCTGTCCGCCTCTTCTTTAGCAACTGCACTTGCCATACAGATTTTTGGCAATGCCGGAGCCGGGATTGCCACTGGGGCCCTCACGGTCCTCGTGCTGATTTTCGGTGAAATTTCCCCTAAAACGCTTGCCACCATCCATGCAGATAAGATTGCACTCTCCTATGCCGGTCTTATCCTAATGCTTATGAAAGTCCTTACGCCTGTGATTTTTATTATTAACAAATTGTCCATGGGCTTTTTAATCCTGCTCAGGGTCAATGTAGCAGATGGGCAGAATGCTCTCACGGAGGCAGAACTAAGGACAATTATGGATGTCGGGCACAAGGAAGGCGTGATTGAGCCGGAAGAGCATATGATGATCAATAATGTGTTTGACTTCGGAGATTCTCAGGCCAAAGAAATCATGGTTCCCCGCATCGACATGACATTTGCCGACATAAACAGCAGCTATGATGAACTGATTAATATCTTCCGTACAGATAAATTTACGCGGCTCCCGATTTACGAAGAGTCCACGGACAATGTCATCGGCACGGTCAATATGAAAGACCTGCTGCTCTATGAAAACCGGGAGAATTTCTCCGTACGGGATATATTGCGCAAGCCTTTCTACACCTATGAACACAAAAAAACTGTTGACCTTTTAATTGAGATGAAAAAATCCTCTTTCAATATCGCCATCGTATTAGATGAATATGGCGTCACCGCCGGTCTGATTACACTGGAAGACATTTTGGAGGAAATCGTAGGGGAAATCCGCGATGAATACGATATGGACGAGGAAGACCCTATCCAAAAGCTGGGAGAGCGGGAATACCTGGTGCAGGGCACGATGAATTTAGAGGATTTGTGCAATATGCTGGGCTTATCTCTTTCCTCGGAAGATTACGATACGGTAGGCGGTTACATGATTGAATTATTAGACCACCTGCCTGAAACTGGAGAATCTATCATTACCCCGGAGGACGTCTACTTGCGCGTGGAGGATACGGACAAGAACCGTATCAACAAATTATTCCTGAGGCTTCCAGAAGAAAAAGAGAACGAGGACTGACATACAATAAGGGAGGAGGCCCCCGAAAGAGCCTCCTCTTGCACATGTCTGTTTCTTATTATAATTTCCAAATATCTTTATTGTATTCTGCAATCGTCCTGTCGGAAGAAAAGAATCCCGCTTTCGCCGTGTTGACCAGCATTTTCTTTGCCCATGACATACGGTCTTCATAATCTTTGTAAATTTCCTCTTTCTTAGCTGCATAATCTTTGTAATCCAACAGCGTCATAAACCAGTCTTTGTTGAGAAGCTCATTGTAGAGACGCTCTAAATTCTCCTTCTGCCCTACTTTGAGCATCTCATCACTGACAATAAAGTCAACCGCCTCCTTAATATCCTCGTCTTCCTCATAGTAATCTTTAGAAATATAATCAGCTTTCTCATAATGTTCAATGACCGTATCGGAACTCTCACCAAAAATATAAATATTTTCTTTTCCCACAAGGTCTGCAATCTCCACATTAGCTCCGTCCATCGTTCCCAGTGTCACTGCGCCATTGAGCATGAACTTCATGTTACCTGTTCCAGAAGCCTCCTTACTTGCCAGGGAAATCTGTTCTGAAATATCACATGCAGGAATCAGTTTTTCCGCCTTTGTCACGTTATAATTTTCCACCATGACCACTTTCAGGTATGGGCTTACCTCCGGGTCATTGTTGATAATTTCCTGCAGGCAGAGAATCAGATGGATAATGTCTTTGGCAATCACATATGCCGGAGCAGCTTTCGCGCCAAAGATAACGGTAATCGGCGTGGAAACCTTTTTGCCTTTCTTAATCTCCAGATATTTATGGATGACATATAAGGCGTTCATCTGCTGGCGCTTATATTCGTGGAGACGCTTAATCTGGATATCAAAAATGGAATTTTCATCAATCTCCACGCCTTGGGTGGTTTTGAGATATGCTGCAAGGGCACGTTTATTGTCCTTTTTAATCTCCAGTAATTTATTCAGTACCTTTTCATCGTCTGCAAATCTGAGCAGTTTTTCCAGTTCATCTGCATTTTTGTGCCAACCTTCTCCAACCACCTCGTCAAGATAATGGCTAAGCTCCTTGTTACAATGCATCAGCCAGCGGCGGAACGTGATGCCGTTCGTCTTATTGTTGAATTTATCGGGATAAATTTTATAAAAATTATTTAACTCATTTTTCTTTAAAATTTCTGTGTGCAGATATGCCACGCCATTGACGCTATAACCATAATGGATATCCATATGTGCCATATGCACACGGTCTGTATCGTCAATGATAGCAACTGATTGATCATCATATTTTTCTTTGACCCTCGTATCAAGTTCACGGATAATCGGCATCAGCTGAGGAACCACTTTATTTAGATAGTCCATCGGCCATTTCTCCAATGCCTCGGCAAGAATCGTGTGGTTCGTATAAGCGCAGGTCTTAGACACAATATCGATTGCCTTGTCCATACGGATTCCTTTTTCCATCAACAGACGAATCAGTTCCGGGATTACCATGCTCGGATGGGTATCATTAATCTGGATTGCTGCATACTCCGGCAAATCATAAAGCTTGCATCCCTTCTCCTCACATTCCTGCAAGATAAGACGTGCAGCATTGCTGACCATGAAATACTGCTGGTACACGCGAAGCAACCGCCCTGCATCATCGGAGTCATCTGGGTACAAGAAGAGGGTAAGATTCTTGCAGATATCCTCTTTATTAAAGTCGATGCCGTTTTGTACTAAACTCTCATCTACCGTCTCGATATCAAACAGATGCAATTTGTTCTTGCGGTTATCAAAACCTGTGACATCCAAATCATACATTCTGGACTGAACTGTAAATCCGCCAAACTGAACAGGATACGTTACATCTGTCTTTGTCAGCCAGCTATCTTTCTCTATCCAGGGATTCTTATTTTCTTTCTGCAAATGATTTTCAAACGTCTGCAGAAACAGACCAAAATGATAGTTAAGTCCAATTCCATCCCCATTAAGACCCAACGTTGCCATGGAATCCAAAAAGCAAGCTGCCAGCCTTCCCAGACCGCCATTTCCCAGAGAAGGTTCCGGCTCTATCTCTTCAATCAGATTGATATCTTTGCCGTACTGTGCCAGCATATCCGCCACTTCATCGTAAATTCCCAGGTTTATCAGATTGTTGGACAGCAGTTTTCCAATCAGGAATTCCGCAGAAATATAATAGATTTTCTTCTTACCTTTGCTGCTCTCCTTGTCTTTGGCCAGGTCTTTTACAATTCCCAGCAGACCATAATAAATCTGCTCATCCGTACAGGCTGCAATATTGTTACAGCATTTTTTTTCTAATAACTCTCTTACATTTACGCTCATCTTTTCCTCCATTCTCCTTGGGCGGTCCGCCGAAAAGCAATCTATGCCATATTGGTTAGCGTTCCCCTTTTTTAAGTATATATTCTAATGAATATAGTATAAGATTTTTATCCAGAATTTTCTTGCAGTATGATAGCAAAAAATAGTACAATACTATCAAATGACCTAAGGAGGGACCATATGACATGAGGGGGGACCCAACGAAGTTGGGGAGAGTCCTGATGTCTCCTATCGTGAGTCAAATGAAAGTAAGGAATCAAATGTGAATGAGGGAGCGACGGATGT
>CANOFO010000074.1 GCA_947565305.1 uncultured Lachnospiraceae bacterium
ATAAAAAGGATAGAATTAATCAAATAAGAGCTTTAACAAAAAATAGGGAAGAGCATCCCAGGGAATCTGCAACGGCTTATTTTTATCCGCAGGTAACGAATGTCTCTTCTTGGGAATATGCCAATCTGAAATACGATGCACAAGCCAGTGCTTATACAGGGTCAATTACTATTACAGAGGACATGTATCCTTGTGAGTGGGCGCTTACACAATTGAATATATATGATGAAAATGACAATAGAACATATTTGAGTGATTTTCGGAATGATTTTTATAATACTTATCCCTGGTATTTTAATGTGAAGCCAGGAAAAACTTACCGGGAAGATGTCAAGGCGGTAACTTTTGAATTTTATGGGTATGCAAAACAGGAGGATGGAAGTTATCAACCCGATTCATTAATTTCTACACAAACGGTTAAGGAAGTGGGAAGAAGGACCACATTGGAGAAATTAGGCGTCTCTTTCCCGCAGCCCATCGCGGGAGTGGAGGCAGAGTGGAGGTATGGCTGGCCTTGGTGGAGTGACGCATCGTCTTCTGCGATAGATGAAAATACAGAGATATTGTTTAACAGCACTTCTGCTATGACTTATGTTCTTACAGCTTCCTATGATAAGGTATGCGCCAATGTTTCCCTTACCTACATGACAAAGGACAGTGGGATAAAGACGGCAGTGCTGCCACAGTTTGTTGACGAGGGAATAACTTACCGGGATGTGCTGGATGCCTTAGAGTTGCCGGCAGATGCGGATGCGCAGGAGTTTGCTGGATTTGAGTTGGCTTACAATGATGATTACCATAATGACAGTATGCAGGTTGAGGGGAAATCCTGCTGGATTGAGGCAAAGGCAAAGTACAAAGACTGCCAGGTGGCATGGAATGCAAGATATATAGGTGCAGACGGCAAGGAAACATCTAAGGTAATCAATCAATCGTATCTGGAAGGAACCAGGGTAAGCGAGGCATTGGCGGAATTGGAACTGCCGGAAGATATGGAGGGAATGGAACTGGAATCCTGGGTCTTGCTGGGTGATGCGTTGGAAGAAATTTCCCAACCGATGGCAAGCATGGATATCGTGGCTGTCTATCGAGGGAAGACTACCGTGGATGCGGTCTATACTTACCGTGGGGAAGATGGTGAACTGTGCTCTGGCAGCGGTATGGTCCTCATAGATGGAGAAAATCTCTCCGAGGCGGAAATTGAGGGCGCGGCTACGGAGGTGTTTAAGGAGGTAAACCATTTTGAAGGATTGGTTTTAGCGGAATGGACAGGTACGACAGGCGTCAATCAGCCAGGATATAAGACCGTAACATTTCAGGCCTTGTATCGGAACTGTTTGTTAACTTTAAAATATCCAGATGGTACAAGCCAGTTTGTTGTCGTGGACAAAGACACACAATATACGCTTCCGACAGAAAATGAAAAATACGAGGATATTGTCTGGGAAGGCTATGCTAAAGGTGAGGCAGTAACTGTCGAGGAAGACAGGGAATTTATTGTGCAAGAGTCAAAGATTAAGGACGATACGCAGGAAGAACCGGGAGGAGTGAAGCTTTCGGAAGAAGAGATTGCCCAAATTAAAGGGGATATTGAAAAAGCAGAGGCAGGCGAAACGATTACCATTGATATGAAAAAAGCCACTGTGGTACCTAAGGAAGTTTTGGAGGCAATCAAAGGGAAATCGGTCGAAATAGTTCTTGAGATGGATGAATATAGCTGGACGATTGATGGCACAGATGTGCAGGCAACGAATTTAAAAGATATTGACCTGGAAGTGAAGATTGATGCCAATACAATCCCTGTAGGAATTGTATCAGAATTGGCAGACGGCAGGCCGACTACCCAGCTTTCCCTGACCCACAATGGGAATTTTGGTTTCCGGGCTGACCTTACCTTGAATCTGAATAGTGAGAACAGTGGCGGTACTGGGAGTCTGTACTATTATGACAGCAGCGGAAAGCTGATTTTCATGGATTCCGGCAAGATAGGAGCAGATGGAAGAACGAGCCTGTCGTTCTCCCATGCATCGGACTATGTCATCGTTATTGATAAAGCGGAGGCATCAGATAATGATAAGAAGGACAATCAAATAGGAGAAATTGATGATGACGGTCAGAATAGTGGCAATTTAAAAAAGGCTGATATCAAGATTAAGAACAATAAATACGATAACAAGAAAAATGGAATTGACGGAATTGCCGTTATCCGCAAGAAAGACAGCCATCTTACCACAGATTCCGGCAGTATAAAAACGGATTCATCTTACAGGAAGAGTCCCAAAACAGGGGAATAAAAATATGAGACTGGGTAAAAAGAAAATCTTATCGGCTCTTGCCGTACTGTGCTTTGGCATAGCTGTTTCTGTGGTTAATTTCCAGGCGGACCGTGTAGGCGTTTCGGGAAAGGCGACAGATTCCATACAAGTAACGGCTGATTTGTCGGTGGATGACGTCAAATCTGTAGGGGAATCTGGAGAAGTAAGGATTGACTTTGAGATGCTCAAAGCAGAGAATGAAGATATTTACGCTTGGATTACTGTTCCGGGAACCGCGGTTGATTATCCTGTTTTGCAGAAAAAGGATTCTAAGGATCCATATGATGATTATTACCTCAACCATACAGTTGATTTGTCAGAAGGGCTTCCGGGCTCTATTTATTCTCAGGCTGTCAATCATATGGACTTTATGGATTCCGTCACAGTCTTGTATGGGCATAACCTGAAAAATGGAGGCATGTTCAGCAGTCTGCATAATTTTGAGGACAAAGAGTTTTTTGAAGAAAACCATCAGATAATCATCTATCTGCCGGACAGAGTAATTACATATGAAGTTTTTGCAGCAGTGGATTTTTCTGATGTATTTATTCCTTATGAGTATGACTTTGCCAATCCTTCTGATATTCTCAGGTACCTTGCTGATATAGGGAACTGTGAGGGGAATTTCAGGGAAGGGGCAGAAGTGTCAGTAGATAGTAAGGTACTTACCTTGTCCACCTGCTATAGCGGTCGGGATGACAGGCGTTTCCTGGTTGAGGCAGTGATGGTGGAAAGCGTACAGGCAGAATAAGAGCCAGGACATAGAAAGCTGTAATGTCCCATATAGATAGGGGCATTACAGCTTTTGAAAACAGCTTTGAAAACTTTTGAAAAAAAGACTTGCAAAATGAGAGCAAAACGGATATAATGTATAAGGATTTGTTAATAGTTAAGCCAAAGTGGCGCAGTTGGTAGCGCGTCGCATTCGTAATGCGTAGGTCGAGGGTTCGAGTCCCTTCTTTGGCTGTTTCGGGAGTGCCTTTTCACGGAGTAGTGGGAAGGTGCTTTTTGCCATAATGGAAAAAGTACAAGACAGATGATAAGAACCATATGGAGGTTTACATGGAGGATAAAAAAACTGCTGTAAGTAATGACGATTTGGAAATCGTAGAGATTGCTGAGTTTAAGAGGGGCAGTGTACATAGAAAGATTGCGAAACATGAAATGAGGGAAAGACAGAAGAGGCATAGGTTTTATGCCATATTGGCGTTGTATGCGGTGGGATTTCTGGCAATGATTCTGTTGGGAATATTTGCTTTCCATCTGCCGCCAGTGCAGGTATGCGTTGTTTTGGTGCTGGAATCAGTGATTGCTGCGTGCCTGTATGATGTGAAAACCTGGGTCCAGGTATTGGTGTTTGCCATTGGAATAGTTGCGGGTATCGTGTTTGACAGGCTGTTTTTAATGCTGCTTGGAACAGTGGTGTATCTTGGGGCAGTTTTGTCTTTGTATTGTATGAAGAGGATTTCCCGCGATTGAAGTTAGCGTTTTCCATGATTTTTGTTTTACCTTGATTTTAATGTTACGACTTATGCTTTTTTGAAACTGCGTGGCATAAAATTGCTGTCAACCACATAAAACAGTGGATAAAGGAAACTGTGAGCAGAGAAGAAAGTGGGGACAGCCAATGGACATTAACAGAGAATTTATTTCAAAGGAAAACACCTACCCGGGTCAGAACAAACCGAAATACATTGTCATACATGAGACAGATAATTTTTCAAAAGGAGCAGGGGCAAGAAAACATGCCCAGGCACAGGCGGCAGGGCATTTGAGCATATCTGCACATTATTATGTAGGCTCAGACGGCGTATATCAGGCAACGAAACATGAAGACGGCACGTATTCCGTGGGCAAGAAGTATGATAGTCATCCAGTGCCGGATGCAGACAACAGGAACACCATCAGCGTTGAAATCTGTGTAAATTCCGATGGGGATTATAAAAAGGCAAGGGCAAATGCTATTGAATTAACGAAATCTCTCATACAGTCTACCGGAATACCGGCAGACAGGGTCATCCGCCATTATGATGCGACTGGCAAATATTGTCCCAGAAAAATGATGGATGACCCATCCTTATGGGAGGACTTCAAGGCGCAGATACAGAAAAATGACCTGCCTATCCAACCAGGGACTTTACACGGAAGGGTAAATACAGATCGCGACCCGCTTTTGATTAGGGAAACGCCAAATGGCAAAAAAATATCATCCATTCCCCAAGGGGCGGAGGTAGAAATTTTAGAACAGGGGAATGAATGGCATAAGGTCAGGTATGGAGAAATTACAGGTTACAGTGCGGTGAGATATATTTCCATCAATGGGGAAACATATGTTGCGGAATGTACTGGTGATGGAGTACGTGTGCGGCGGACGCCGGATTTTGGGGACAATGTCATCCGTTTACTGAATAAGGGGAATCTTTTTGATGTATTGGGAACGGTGGGTACATGGACGCATATCAGTGTGGAGGGAAAGGAGGGCTATATTTATTCCGATTATGTGAAAAGAGTTTAAAAGGAAGTTGAGATACACAGGAGGAATGTATGAAAAAACAAGTTTATGCTTCTGGGAGTCAAAGATTTCACCAGTTTGCTGCATTGTCTTTGGTTTGGAAGGTGTTTTTGGGGGCAATGGTGTGTGCATTTCTTTTGGAAGGTTGTTCCGGCGACCGCAGTAGGCAGGAGCAAAAGCCTGCCGTGCAAAATGAAGAGCCAACTGCAGGTAATGAGAATCCAGAAGGACCAGCGGTAGATAATGGGGATTTAGAAGGACCAACGGTAGATAATGGGGATTTAGAAGGACCAATGGTAGATAATGAGAATTCTGAAGAAATAAATTTAGAGATTGAGAAAAAAGAAGAAATTGTAGAAGAGGATTGGTCAGAGTATTTTAATGGTCTCAACGGGGCGGCAGTTGTGTACGATGTTTCCAATATGCAATATTTGATTTTTAACCCGGAGCTTGCCATGACCCAGAGGTCACCATGTTCCACGTTTAAAATTATTTCGTCCCTGATTGCCCTTGAGAACGGAATAATTAAACCGGAACACGCAGTCCGCACATGGAGCGGGGAAGAGTTTTGGAATGAAAACTGGAACCATGATATTGGTTTTGAAGAGGCGTTTCGCGTGTCCTGTGTCTGGTATTTCAGGCAAGTGATAGATGAGATAGGGCAGAATGTGATGCAGGAAGAATTAGAGAAACTGCAATATGGCAATTGTGATATTTCTGACTGGGAAGGGAGGCTGAATACCAATAATAATAACCGTGCTTTAACTGGATTTTGGGTGGAGTCATCTTTGAAAATTTCGCCCAAAGAACAGACGCAAGTGATGGAACGTATCTTTGGAGAGGAATCTGCCTATTCGGAAGAAACAAGAAATTACCTGCGGAATGTTATGCTGCTGGAGGAACAGGAGGATGCAGGTATTCCTATATATGGAAAGACTGGAATGGGCAAGGCAGAGGGCATTGTTGTCGATGCATGGTTTACCGGGTTTGCAGAAAAAGAAGAGGGAAACATCTATTTTTGCGTGTATCTGGGAAGGACGGATGAGAAAGATGTGTCAAGTGCTGTGGCAAAGGAGATTGCGGTTCAGATTGTGTCAGATTATTGCCAGAAATAGTCTCCGGTTTTAAAGCAGACGTTTTGCTGCTTTCCATAGAAAACAATTCAGAGCTGATGAATGTGAGAGGTACCTCTCTGTTTGTCAGCTCTGTTTATGTTTGTACAAGGTATTAATTTTTGTGTCTGGCAGATTTTTGAAGATGCTGGCAAATCACAGAAATTTCACAGAATCCAGGGGCTGTTTTAAGCTCCATTTAAAGTTCTAAGATTATACTAAGCGGGAATTACAAAGTACGCGGTACAAAGAAAGGACTGGTGAAACTTATGAAGAAGAAATTTACAGTAATCCTGCTAAGTGCAGCCCTGGGAGCAGCAATGCTCGTTGGCTGTGGGAAGTCAGATAGAGAACCGGAAAGGGAAATGTCCCATGGATGGGAAGATGAAGACGCGGTTTACGGCGAGGTCAGCAAGGCAGCGGAAGATTTAATTACCATAAAGATTGGAACAAGAAAAGAGATGGAACGAACAAAAGAGGAGTCTTTAAAGAAGCCAGAGGAAAACCAGGCTGGGGAAAGACCTTCAATGTTGGATTTGACAGGAGAAGAGCAGGTGATTAAGGTTACTGAAGAGACTGTGCTGAAACGCCAGATTATGAGAGATTTCCCTGGAAATGGAGATGTGCCGAAAAGGTCAGATGGAGAATCAGGCGAAGAAAATGGAGAAATGCCGCAGAAGCCAGATGGGGAGTCAGGCAAAGATAATGAGGAAATGCTGCAGAAGCCAGATGGAGAGCCACCGCAAGAACCGGGAGCTGGTCAGGAGAATAACAGTGAAGAGATTACAGTTTCAGATGTCTCAGAAGGGGATATTGTCATGGTCAAATTTACAGATGATAAAAAAGCAGCTGAAATTACAGTGTTATCTGTTCGGGAAGAAAATGACGGAGAGGTGAATCCTCCGGCTGGCGCACAGGACAATGGGGCAGGAACGGTTTAAGCGAGAGGAGAGGTTGAAGATATGAAAAAAGCAGGAAAGTGGAGCAGATTATCGAGAAAGAAAAAAATCCTTTTGCTGACAGTTATGATTGCAGGGACTGGATTGGCAGCTTTAGGAATTTATTTTCTGGAAGGGATACAGGGAGGGCGCACTGTTGCCCGGGAAGTGCCCATACAAGAAATACAGGCAGAAGTGGGAACTGTTTCCGATACCATTGTGGGAACTGGAAATTTGCAATATGAAGAGGGTTCCTCTGTTACCATCCCTTCTGGTATTGTTGTGGATGAAGTAAATGTGGAGGAGAATGATTACGTTTCCCAAGGAGATGTGCTTGCTGTGGTCAACCAGGTTTCGGTGCGCAGAGCGATGGAAGACATACAGGAAGAACTGGATGAGTTGGACGAGGAAATAGAAGACAGCAAGGATGATGCAGACAGTCAGTCTGTAACATCTAAAACAGCGGGGAATGTGAAGAAGATATATGTACAGCAAGGACAGGAAATTGCGGACTGTATGGCAGAGCATGGCGCGTTGCTGCTGTTGTCCATAGATGGCAGCGATGATGAGGAGGGGACAGGAGATGAGCTTGCCGTCACAGCAACGGTGGGAACTGTGGAAGAAGTCTGTGTGTCTGAGGGAGATGATGTGTATGAAGGAACGGTTCTCTTTAAAATTACAAATGATGGGCAGAGTGTGGAATATCAGGAACTGCTGGCCAAAAGGCAAGAACTGGTACAAAGCCTGCAGAGTCTTACAGTGTTATCTAAAAGCGGCGTTATCACGGCAGAGGCAGATGGGATTATAAAGTCTGTGAATATATCGGCACAGGGAAGTGCCAAAGGGACAGAAAGCGAGCAGGATTCTCAGGCTGCAGCCACAGTGGCAAAAGGTGCAGGAACATTGCAGAATACAGCCACAGGAACGGGAAGCGCAGGAACATTGAAAAGTGTAGCTACAGTAGTAGGAAATGCAGAGATTTTGAGGAAGGCAGTTACAGTGGTGGGAAGCGCACAGGATTCAGGAAATATGGACGAATCAGCGGGCAGCGTACAGGCGGGGACAGATGCGGAAAAGAATCTCGTCTTGGAGGTTGCAGACTCGGGCACGTCTAATCAGGAACTGCTTGTCATAGAGTCGCCGAAAACAGGGAATGTGCCACAGACGGCGTTGCGCGCAGAAGATGGCAGCTATCAGGGACAGATTTCCTGGCAACCGAATTGTAAGAATTTTGCGGCGGAGACATCGTATCAGGCGTGTGTGAAACTGACAGCTGGAGAGGGTTATCTGTTTAGTGATAAAAGTATCACACAAGTCAAGGCTGGGGTACTGTCTGACGTGACAGTTTCAGGAGATGGGAAGGAGTTAAGTTTTTGTCTCACCTACCCTTTCACGGCAGCAGAAAAAACAAATTCCCAGAAAGAAGATGGGGAAGAAGAGAAAGCTGAAGAAAACAAAAATAAGGATCAGGAGGGAACAGAAAGCGAAGGTGAAGGCTCAGAAAGAACAGAAGACGGAAATGGAAACAACGGCACAGGAGGAACAGAGGACGGAAATAGTAACAACGGCACAGAAGGAACAGAGGACGGAAATAGAAACAATGGCACAGGAGGAACGGCAAGCGGAAACCAGAATGGCACTGTAGTGGGAAATGCTTCTGGAGGTGGAAATCAGAGTGCGGGCCTGGCGGCGACCAGCGTCTCTTCCCAGAGCAGCAGTCAGGGAAGCAGCAGTCAGGGAAGCAGCAGTCAGGAAAGCAGCAGTGCAGAAAGCACAGATTCAGAAAATGAGGTTGTGGCGTTTACCATGTCCTCCACGGAAACGATGATTTTGGCAGTAAATGTAGATGAGTTGGATATCAATTCAGTATCTGAAGGGCAGCAGGCAGAAATTACCATGGATGCCATGGAAGATGAGACATTTACAGGAACCGTGATAAAGGTGGGAGGTTCTGCCAGCAGTTCTGGCGGCGGTGTTGCCAAGTACACGGTGGACGTGGAAATCCCAGGGGATGAGCGCATGAAAGAAGGTATGAATGCCTCTGCTACAATCACGATTGAAAAGCGGGAGAATGTCGTGACGATACCGGTCAATGCCCTTCAGGAGCGTGGGATGAAAGTATTTGTCTATACGCAGACGGACAGCGAGGGAAATCTTACCGGCGAGCAGGAGGTGACTACTGGGCTCTCGGATGGAAGCACGGTGGAAATTACCGAGGGATTGTCAGAAGGAGATAAGGTTTATTACCAGAGGCTTGGAAGTGTTTCCGGCCAGAAAGATTCCCAGGAGTTTGGCGGCATGGAGGGCGGTCATAAAGGGAACAGAGGAGAAATGCCAGGAGGAGAAATGCCAAGCGGTGGAATGCCGGGCGGAGGAGAAATGCCAGGTGGTGGAATGCCAGACAATCAGTAACGAGGAGGTTTGAGATGATTCAGTTACATGAAGTTTCCAAGATATATGAAATGGGAAATGATAAAGTATATGCTTTAGACCACGCCAGTATGGAAATCCGGCGAGGAGAATTTGTCAGCATCGTAGGACCTTCAGGCAGCGGCAAGTCTACGATGATGAATATTATCGGCTGTCTGGATAATGCAGACGAGGGAGATTATATTTTGGATGGAATTTTAGTTGAACATTATTCAGAAAGAGAACTGGCAAAGATACGCAACCGCAAGATAGGCTTTATTTTCCAGAATTTCAATCTGCTGCCGCGGCTGACAGCAGAAGAAAATGTGGAGCTGCCGCTGATTTACCAAAAACTTTCTTCTCAGGAGCGCAAACGCAGGGTCAATGAGGCATTGGAGCAGGTAGAGCTATCCAACCGCAAAAAGCATCTGCCCGCGCAGTTATCAGGCGGTCAGCAGCAGAGGGTGGCAATCGCCCGCGCCCTGGTAACTATGCCCTCGTTGTTTTTGGCGGATGAACCGACCGGAAATCTTGATACCAAGACAGGACGGGAGATTATGGGTTTGTTCCATACCCTTCATGAGGCGGGCAACACAATTGTATTGATTACCCATGACAATCAGATTGCCGGGGAGGCAGAGCGGAAAATCCATATCCGCGATGGTAAGGTAAAGGAGGAAGGCAAATGCGAAGCATTTATAAAGATGCCTTCCGACGAACTGGCAGGTGACGCAAAGCGTTGCGTGCCGATACCATTATTATAAGGAGGAAGAAGCAGATGCAGACAGGAAAAATGGCATGGAATGCAGTATGTGCCAATAAAATGCGGACATTCCTCACGATGTTGGGGATTATCATCGGAGTGGCAGCGCTGATTATCCTGGTATCGCTTGCAGATGGTGCAGGAAATTCTGTTGCCAGCCAGATTTCGCAGATGGGAAGCAATTATCTTAGTGTGCGGATTTCAGATAACAAGGAAAACCCCTTAAAGCTTGCAGAATTCATGGAATTATTTGCAGCAGAAGAATTTGCGCAGGCGGCTCCGGTGGGCAGGGGGAGCGTCACTGCCAAGACTGGGTATACCAGTGGCACAATCAATGTATATGGAACCAGCGGCGGGTATTTTTCGATTATGGATATGGAGTTGTATGCGGGCAGGATATTAAAGCAGGCAGATTTAGAAAACCGTTCTTATGTGATTGTGCTTTCCTATGACACGGCGGTAGAATTTTTTGGGAGGGCAGACGTAGCGGGAGAGAGTCTGTCGCTGGATGGAAAATCATTTTTGGTGGCTGGCGTATTGTCCGAGGACTCTGCGTCCCCATCTTCCGCAATGGCTATTAAAAGCAGCGATGACAGTTCAGAAACGGTTGTGCTTGAGGGCTACATTCCGTATCCGTCATTGGCACAGCTTATGGATAATGCCTTAGAAATTACGCAGTTTTATGTGTCTTCCGCAGATGAGGAATCCATGGATTTAGCAGAAGCGAAACTGGAAGAAATTCTTCTGGGGCGTTTTGCCAATGATGAGGACGCATTTTCAATTCAAAACCAGTCGGAGGTCATGGAGGCAATGGAACAGGCAGGGAACACCATGTCCATGCTGCTGGGCGGAATTGCAGCAATTTCTCTCTTTGTCGGCGGCATTGGGATTATGAACATTATGCTCGTGTCTGTAACAGAGAGAACGAAAGAAATTGGTATCCGCAAGGCAATTGGAGCGGGCAAGGGCAGCATCATGCTGCAGTTTCTCATGGAAGCAGTGATTGTGAGCCTTTCCGGCTGCCTGATAGGCATTGTTTCATCCTGGATAGCGCTGCAGGTAATTGGGAATATTATGAGTTCTGCTTTAAGCGTGTCCATGAACAGCAAGGTTGCACTGCTGTCAGTCGTATTTTCCGGGCTTATTGGCGTTGTGTTCGGGCTGTATCCAGCGAATAAGGCAGCGAACAAGAAACCGATTGATGCGCTGCGGTATGCGGGATAATAGATTTTGCCAGAAGTTGCTTTCTAACTTTAAAGCGATACAATAAGTCATTGACCTTATTTGTAGTTAGTGGTATGATATGGTATGACCTAAAGGGGAACCAAATGACCTAAGGAGTAATCCAAGAAGTAGGTTGAAGTGGGAATATGCCTTAGGCCTATTAGAATCAATTGGTAACTAGAGGAGGAATAGAAAATGACATATGAAGAATTTTTTGCAAAGGTAAAAGAAAAATTTATGACCGCCGATGTCTCAGACATCACGGAGCACCTGGCTTATCAGTTTAATATCACAGGCGAAGCAGAAGGTATTTTTTATGTGGAAGTAAAAGACGGCAAGCTCTATGTAGAACCGTATGACTACTATGACAGAGATGCCATATTTACGGCTTCCGCAGAGAATCTGATGAAGATTGCGGAAGGAAAGTTAGACCCTGTTTTTGCATTCACCATGAAAAAACTCAAGGTGGAGGGAGATATTGATAAGGCATTAAAATTGAAAGGCATGATTGACAGCAAAAAGAAAGCTGAAAATAAGCCTGAAAAAAAGTCTGAAAAAAAGAAATAAAGGGAGATTGCGGATTTTTCGTCTGTTTTTTCAATTTTCAGCTTGATTTTCCATATCTTAAATACAGTACTGCCCCCAGGACGGAAACGATGCATTCTGTAATCGGGTACGATATATATACTCCTGTCATTTGGAAGAAATGTGACAGAAGAAATACCATCGGCACGATGAAGAAGAATCCTCTCGCCAGAGAGACCGCCTGTGCGGGCAGCGCTTTTTCTGTGGAGGTAAAATATGTGGAGAGCACAATATTAAAGCCTACAAAAGGAATGGCGGTAAAGTACAGTATAAGTCCTGATTCAGCAATCTTCTGCAGCTGCATGTCCCTGGAACTGTTAAATAACCCTACGATAAATGTGTTATTTAAGAGTAAGGCAGCATAAACGCAGGCGGATATCAATAATATGGTGACTATGGCATATCTGAGAATTTTTCTAAGCTCGTCTTTCTTACCCAATCCGTAGGCGCGGCTGGCAATTGGCTGCATTCCCTGTGCAGTTCCTGTATAGATGGATATGACAACAAGTGACAGGTTGGCGACTATCCCATAAGCAGCAACGCCGATATTTCCCTGCAGCCCGAGGATGACGAAATTGAAGGCAACCATTACAATTCCTGAGGCAATTTCTGTAATCAGGGAAGGAAGTCCCAGAGATAAGGTGGCCTTGGTTAAATTTGCAGAAAGACCAAGTTTGTGCATATGGAAATGATTCTGTCTGGCAATCCAGTGCTTTGAGAGGACACATACGCTTATAATCGGAGCACAGCCAGTTGCCAGCACAGCGCCCAGGATTCCCATCTGCAGAGGGAAGATTAAGATATAGTCTAATACGATGTTTGCCAGGCTGCCCATAATCATTGCTGCCATGGAAAGCCCGGGATTGCCGTCATTCCTGACAAAACATATCAACAAATCGTTCATCAAAAAGGCGGGAGCAAAAAGCAAAAGAATCTGCAGATACGTTTTCGTCATAGAAAAAATACTGCTGTCAGCTCCTAAAATATCTGTGATAACTCCAGAAAGGAAAATTCCCATTAACACGAATACTGCTGCAAAAATAACGGTAAGGCAAAGGGCATTAGCAAATGTTCTGTCTGCGCATTCCTGTTTTTCCTGACCGCGGAAAATCGAATATTTGGTTGCCGCACCCATTCCCAGCATCAGGCCGCTGCCATGGATAAAGCTGAAAACAGGGATTGCAAGGTTCAAAGCGGCCAATCCGTTGGTCCCCAGGCCTTGCGCGATAAAGTAGGTGTCGGCAAGGATATAGCAGGATAAGCCAATCATGCCGCAGATATTTAAGAGTACATACTGTAAAAATTCCCGAAGAAGTTTTTTGGATTCCATCTGTGTAATTCCTCCCTTAAAAATAAAAAATACGCCAAACCTCCCATCTTCTAAGACCTAATGACAGAAAGCCTGACGCGTAACCTCCTTACCCGGTGGCAAGAAGATGCGTTTGATATAGTAACGCTTATGATACAGGAAAAGTGCTGCGATGTCAACATATTTTCATTGAACGTTGCGCAATGAGGAAAGATGTTAGTATAATAAAAACATAACAAATATGGATTTGCAGAAAGGATGTGACGATATGGGATTAGCAGAATTTGAACGCAGGAAAGACGAAAAAGTAAATGGGGTGGTTTATAACATGTCGCCTGCCCCAGCAGGGTATCAGCATGGAATTATCAACAATAACATCAATACAATTATTAAACATGCATTAAAAGACAGCCTGTGTCTTGTATTTATGGAGAACCTTGATTTTAAATACCATCCGGAAATCAACGATGATTACCTGTGCCCCGATATTATGGTAATCTGTGACCGCAAGCATCTCAAAGGTGGGTCTTACAGTGGAAAGCCTAAATTTATTGCTGAGACCTTAAGCCCTTCAACTGCCAAGCGGGACAGGACGGTGAAAAAAGATATCTATGAAAAAGCTGGCGTAGAAGAGTACTGGATTGTTTCCCCACAAGGCGCTGTGGAAATCTATTACCTTAAGGATGGGAAATATGTCTTGGAGCAGAATTATTTGCTGCAGGATGATGAAGAAGACGAGGACTACAATGCAATGACGGAGATAACGCTGAAAGAGTTTCCGCATATTAAAATGACCTTGGCTGATATTTTTGAGGGAGTTTATGAACATTAATAATAAGATGTTATGTAAAAGCTGCCGTCTCTTGGAAAGGACAGGTTTTTCTCCAAGAGACGACTTTTTCATCTTATAGGAAAGACCTTGTCACGCTGAAGCGTGAAAGTGTCTTTCCTATTAAGATAAAAATAAAGATGCGCACTCGTGCAAGAAGTATTATGTCGCTAAAGCGACCGCACTCGGCGCGTCAAAGTGTGCAATCCCCTCATGAATGAGGGTCTAGGGGAGTTGAAGTGGGCTTGCCCACTTTGTTCCTTTATAGGAAATTGCGATTTTTAAAGAGGTAAA
>CANOFO010000075.1 GCA_947565305.1 uncultured Lachnospiraceae bacterium
ACTTTATTGTAATAGAAGGGCCAAAGGCAGGAGGGCATCTGGGATTTACCAAAGAGCAAACTTACCGTTAAGAAAAATAAGAAAACCGTATTGACGGTTGCTGTAAAGCCATCGAAGTCAGGTATTTCCCTTTCTAAGCTGACAAAGAAACAGAAAGCGGTAGCTTCTGTTACATTGAAAAAAGGCAAGCTTACCATCAAGGGTAAGAAGAAAGGAAAACTTACGCTTGTGCTTAAGAGCGGAAAGGCGACAAAGAAAATTACAGTTACCGTAAAATAACATGTGCTGCCTTAGCGCATTTGACAGAGAGCTGTCCTATGAAGATAAGATTTCTTCATAGGGCAGTTCTTTTTTCCGTCATATTCCCTGACTTGTCCTCATATATTTGAAAACAGATACAAGCTATGAGGAGGGACGGCTTATGGAGGAAATTATCAACGTATTTCCCAGTGCATTGCGCCCGCTTTGCCGGGCAGCGTTTGAGCAGGGCCTGGAGCCGGAAGAAATCAGGCTGCGCATTGGACGTCCGGTGATGGTGTTGGGCAAGGGCAGAGAGTATTTTTGGAGCCAGAAAGAGGCAAGGCTGCAGGATGGCAGAGAGCAGAGCTATATCTGGCAGGATGAGGATATGAAGGAGACGCTGTCAAGAATGAGCCGGTATTCCATGTATGCGCTGGAAGAGGAACTGCGGAATGGCTTTTTTACCATTCAAGGAGGGCATCGGGTAGGCATTGCGGGCCGGACAGTCTGTGAACAGGGCAAAATCCTTTCTTTCCGCAATATCTGCAGCCTCAATATCCGCGTGGCAAGGCAGAAAAAAGGCTGTGCGAAAGATTTGCTTCCCTGGCTGATACAGGAGGACAGCATATATAATACCTTGCTGCTCTCACCGCCGGGGGTAGGAAAGACCACCGTGCTGCGCGACTGCATCCGCTTGCTGTCAGAGGGGAGTAAAGCGCTGCCCGGCAAAAAGATAGGTGTGGTGGACGAGCGGAGCGAGATTGCAGCAAGTTTTCTGGGGGTTGTGCAGAATGACCTGGGAGACCGCACGGATGTGCTGGATGCCTGTCCGAAAGCGGAAGGGATGCGTCTTCTGCTGCGAAGCATGTCACCGCAGATTCTTGCGGTAGACGAGCTTGGAGGCAAGGAGGATTGCCTGGCGGTGGAAGAGGCGCTTCATTGTGGCTGCCGGATACTGGGGACCATGCACGCCCGGGACGTAGAGGAGCTGCAGGAAAAAATGTATCTGTCAGATTGGCTGGCAAAGGGTTTTTTTGGCAGATTCGTGCTGCTCGCACTGGGAAGTGAAGGGGAGCGCAGATTTTCTGTATATGATGGGGGGCTGCAGAAATTATGCTGAAATTGACAGGAAGCATTCTGGTTGTCGTGGCGTCAGTCCTCTATGGCTGGAACATGCAGCAGGAACTTCAGGAACATGTCAGGCAGTTAGTGGGTATGAAAGAAATGTTTTTGATGCTGTGGGGAGAAATTTCCTACACCAGGACGCCCTTAAAGCAGGCTTTTTTGCAGATTGCCTCCCAGAATAAAGAGCCTTTTTCCTCTTTCCTCAAAAAGGCAGCGCATGGTCTTGATGAAAATGAGGAGAGCGTGGGGTATTTTTGGAAGAGCCTGGTGGAGCAGGAAGCGGATAGTTTTCTGTTTGACGAGGAGGAGCGGGGGCTTCTCGGGCGTGCAGGAGAAAATTTCGGCTATTTAGATGGTCAGATGCAGTTAAAAAATCTGGAACTGTACATTGAGCAGACTGAGGTGCTGATTGAAAAGGCGCAGGGGGAATTAAAGGACAGGAAAAAATTGTCAGGGGTCTTGAGCGTGATGTGCGGCTTGTTTTTGATAATTCTCCTGATATAGCGATGCGGAGGAAAGTATGAGTATAAGTTTAATTTTTAAAATTGCAGCCGTAGGCATTTTAGTTACAGTATTGAGCCAGGTGCTGAAACACAGCGGGAGGGAGGAACATGCTTTCCTTACCAGCCTTGCCGGACTTCTGATTGTGCTGTTTTGGATTGTGCCTTATGTCTATGAGCTGTTTGAGACGATGAGAAATCTTTTTGCGCTGTAACGGAGGGAACCATGGATATCATTAAGATTGCGATTCTGGGAATCGTGGGAGCGCTGCTGGGTATCATGCTGAAAAGCCAAAAAAAGGAGTACGAGCTTTTTGCCATGTTGGGAGTGTCCCTGTGCATTTTTTATTTTATTATGTCCAAGCTTAAGCTTGTCATCTCCGTCATTGACAGTATGCAGGAATATGTAAATCTGGATACCAGTTATATTGCAATTCTCATTAAAATGATTGGCATCACCTATGTATCGGAATTCTCGGCAAATCTCTGCAAGGATGCGGGATATCAGGCGGTGGCAGGGCAGATTGAGATGTTCGGAAAACTCTCCATATTGGCAATCAGTATGCCTGTGGTTTTAGTGCTCTTAGAGACAATCGGGGAATTTCTCGCATAAAAAGCAAGAAGTTCATAACAAGGGAATAGCTTTTGGGAGGGGAAGCCATATGTTAGGGGAAAAGCCATTTGCTACAGCAGAAATGGGTGTGCCTGGAAGAATGCGGGGAGCGTGGAAGGGGGCAGGAGTTAAAATATTGGCAGTATTTGCCGTGCTCTGGCTGTGGGGGCTGGGAGGAACTGTGAGGGCTGCAGAAAACACAGAGGATACAGCTGACCAGAAGATGGAAGAGACGATAGACAGCTATATGGAAGAGTTGGATTTTTCAGATATTGATAAGATGCTGGGGCAGCAGGAAATTACAGAAGAATTGGATTTCCGGGAATTGGTGGAACGGCTTTTGGCTGGGGAGGAAATTGAGAAAGGATGGCTTGTAGAGAAAATATTTTCTGCAGTGTTTTCTGAAGTTCAGGAATTTCGGGGAACCTTGATTCAGATTGTCATCCTCTGTATTGTATTTGCCATTCTTTACAATTTTGCCAATGTATTTGAAAGCCCGACAGTGACAGAAATCAGTTTCTATATGGTATATGTGATTTTGCTGGTGCTTTTGATGCAGTCCTTTTTTGTCCTGCGGGATGTGACGGTTATGGCAATCTCCAGAGTGATAACATTTTTGAAGGTGATGATTCCCACGTTTACGGCAAGCATGGTGTTTTCGGGTCAGATTACCACGGCGGCAGGATTTTATGATTTGACTTTTTTGCTGATTTATGCGATGGAGTGGGCACTGCAGTATTTGGTGATTCCGGGCATACAGATTTATGTGGTGCTGGAACTTATGAATTGCCTGACAGGGGAGGAAATGCTCTCTAAGATGACATCACTGATAAAGTCGGGTATATTATGGATTACCAAATTCCTGTTTACGGTTGTGATTGGAATCAATGTGGTGCAGAATCTGCTGACCCCGGTCATTGACACCTTCAAGTCAGGCATAATTGCCAAGACAGCGGGCATGATGCCAGGGCTGGGCACTTCCATCAATGCGGTGACGGAGATTATGGTTGGTTCCGGAATTATTATTAAAAACGGCATTGGCATGGCAGCGATTGTTGTGCTGCTGATTCTCTGCGCAGGACCACTGATTAAGGT
Source organism: uncultured Lachnospiraceae bacterium (assembly GCA_947565305.1). GTDB lineage: Bacteria > Bacillota > Clostridia > Lachnospirales > Lachnospiraceae > Petralouisia. Next base: position 3,574 of record CANOFO010000075.1, read on the forward strand.
GTGGGTGATGACCTTTCTCTATAAACTTTTGGCGGCGATGATGCAGCCGGTATCGGATAAGCGCATGATTGGATGCATTGCCGGTACCGGTGAGGGAGGTAGCCTTCTGTGTAAAGTGGTGGTGACGACAACCGTAATGTTTCTGGTGACGATTGCCATGGTGACGGCGGCGACCACGTTCAACCACTGAAAGGAGCGGACATGACTTATATCTATAACTGGGTGAAAAATCTGGTGTGTTTTTATCTCTTGCTCACAGTCGTGCAGCATTTGCTGCCGAAAAAAAGTTACCAAAAATATGTGCGTTTTTTTTCCGGTATGCTGCTGACAATCCTGGTGGTATCTCCAGTGCTTTCGCTTCTGGGAAATGAAGAACTGCTGCGGCAGAAAATCAGCCAGACAGAATTTTTTCAGGACATGGACAATATGAAGCTGGACACGGAGCATTTGGAAGCGACCCAGAAGGAAGTCTATCTGAAAGAATATGAAAATGCAATTGGCATGGACGTCAGCCGCATGGCGGAGGAGAAACAGCTTGCTGCACAGGAGGTAAATGTGCATCTGACACAAGAGTACGAGGTGGAATCTATTGAGCTGACCGTAAAACTGAAAGAGGATAACAGTGTATTTGTGCAGAAAGCAGCTTATGCGGATAATGGCGCGGAATATCCAAGCGTACATGAATTGCGGCAGACTCTGATGGAATTTTACCGTCTGGATGAGAATCAGATTGCGATTCTGGTTGTGTGAAACTGTCTGGCTGGGAATCAGATTACGATTTCGGCAGTGTGGGATGTTACCAAAATGATTGTATGAAAAGAGAGGAACATGGAGAATGAAAAAGGCGAAATTTTCTCTGGATAAGCTGAAAAAAATACCAAAGAATCAACTGCTGATAGCAGGACTTGCAGGAATCCTGCTGCTGGTGATTGCCATTCCGGTGGAGAAGAAAACGGATTCGGCAAAGGAGCCCGGGCAGGCTGCAGAGCAGCCCATGGACGAGGTTACAAGTGACTATGCAAAACGTATGGAGCGCAGGCTCAAACAAATTCTGGAGGATATGCAGGGGGTAGGGAAGGTGGAGGTTATGATTACCTTGAAAGACGAGGGTGAGCAGAAGGTGGAGAAAGACAGGAGCAGGAACAGCCAGAATACGCAGGAAGAAGATGGTACGGTTGTGCGCTCGAATACGCAGCAGCAGTCCCAGGAGGAGACTGTTTATGCCGATGGGAGTGGCAGCGGCGGAACGCCTTTTGTAACCAAGGAGGTAGTTCCGTCTGTAGAAGGCGTGCTGGTGGTGGCAGAGGGAGGTGGAAATGCGCAGGTAGCAAAAAATATTTCTGATGCAGTTTTAGCATTATTTCCAGTGGAAGTACATAAAATTAAGGTAGTTAAGATGAATTGACAGGAGGGCATCATTTTGAAAAAAATTTTCAAAAAAAATCAGATTATCATTACGGCGTTGGCGTTAATGATTGCTGTCGCAGGCTATTTGCAATATACAGGGAGCCGAAGTGACAGTGATTTGGCGCAGGAGGCAAGTGCGGACACGAATGAGGGTACATATGAGATTTCCGATGAGGATATGTATAATGCGGAAGATATCTTTACAGATACGGAAGCGAGCGCAGAGACAGGCACAGAAGCGGAGGCGAGTACCGAGACTGGGACGGAGGCGCTGGGCGTACAGACCGGAGAGCAGATTGCCAATGGGCAGAGTGCCGATTCAGAAAACCCTGGCGAGGCAGTCCTCACCAGCAGCAGTGTGAACAATGTGGATTTCGTGTCTGAGGTAAAACTGAATCGGGAGCAGATACGTTCCCAGAACAAAGCATCTTTGCTGGAATTGATTAACAATGTGAATATTACGGAAGAACAGAAGCAGGATGCTGTCAATGCCATGGTTGCCATGACAGATATCGCAGAGCGGGAAGCTGCGGCAGAAATGCTTCTGGAAGCGAAAGGGTTTACGGATGTGGTGGTAAGCATCACCGATGGCAATGCAGACGTAGTTCTGAATATGGGAGAAGTCACGGATGCAAAACGTGCGCAGATAGAAGATATCGTGAAACGTAAGACAAATGTGGAGGCACAGAATATCGTCATTACGCCAATCCAGGGCAATGCGGATACAGGTGCAGGAACAGACAGCGGTACTGGAGAGAATGCGCCGACAGGTGATGGAAGCGCTGCAGGAACAGGCACAGGTACAGAAGACGGCAATGCACCGACAGACGGAACGGACAGTAACGGTGCTACAAGTTAGGGGCGGAGCCGTTGCAATAGAGGAATAACCATCTATTGCAACGGCTCTTTACCGTGTGCCGATATTACTTTTTCAGCTTTAAACCGTCTTTGAAGGCTATCCTGATATTCAATAAACTCGCATTCTAAGCAAAGTGGGAATTCATTGATGATAGGTGCGTCCACAATTTCAGATTTGCTTGCAGTGAGGCCGCTGTTCTCGAATTTAGTGGAGACATTGTTGCCTGATTCGATGCCAAAATAATCTGCCTCAGTTACATGAGCGGCATCGGCGATGCTTACGGTAAAAGCTCCCCTTGCCTTGATATTCTTTACGGTTTTGTGTGTCTCCGTCAATTTAAGGGCTACATTGCCTCTTTCCTGCATTGTCCCCCAGGCGGCATTCATGACATTAACGCTGTTATCTTCATTGTAAGTTGCCACCATTAAAACTGGCATCGGAAAAATTCCTTCTGTGATATTTAATTTCTTTCTCATTGTAATTACCTCATTTCTTTATGGGATTGTCAGAACTCATGTCCTTATATATGATTATAATTGGCGATAGAAAAAATATAAGTACTATTTTTTGGAAAGGTACTATTATAAAGGAAAGTATAAAATGATAAAGAATTATATTGAAAAGGCAAATTTTGAGGATACAGGATTTAGCTATACATTATCACTGATATCTGGTAAGCATAAAATGGTTATCCTTTATTGCCTGATGGAGTTTAAAGTTGTAAGATTCAATGAATTAAAACGGTATCTGAAAAACGTGTCGGATAAAACACTCAGCAACAATTTGAAAGAGCTGGAATCGGACAGTCTCATTATCAGGAAAGAGTATCCCCAGATACCGCCAAAGGTTGAATATAGCCTGAGTGACAGAGGGAAATCTTTGATGGATGTTTTGGACCAACTGTGTGTTTGGGGCGAAAATAACAGGGAATAGAATTTTCCTCATTGCTCGCGGGAATAAAAACTTCCTTAATCTGCGTGGGTATGGTATAATATCGTCAGATATTATACGCGCCGAAGTGCGCATAGGCAACCATGTGATTGCGCAGCAATTCATGGTAAAATATATGGCATGAGGATTTGTTACGAGGAGGCGAATATGGGATTAGCAAACAAAGAACATTGGAGAGATGAGAAAATAAACGGTGTGGTCTATGATATGTCACCTGCACCGGGATACCGTCATGGTATTGTAAACGGAAATATTTATGCGGCTATAAAGCAAGCGTTGAAAAACAGCATATGCCTTGTTTCTATTGAAAATCTGGATTTTAAATACCATCCAGAGGAGAATGATGATTATGTCTGCCCGGATATCATGGTCATCTGCGACAGGAAGCATTTAAAGGGCGGTTCCTATAGCGGAATCCCGAAGTTTATCGCTGAGACGCTGAGCCCCTCATCGGTGAGGCGCGACAGGATAGAGAAAAAAGAGATTTACGAAAAAGCCGGCGTGGAGGAATACTGGATTGTTTTTCCACAAGGGAAATCTGTTGAAGTCTATTATCTCCAAGATGGGGAATATGTGCTGGAACAGGCTTACATCTTGCAGGATGACATAGAAGATGAGGATTATAATGCCCAGACCGAGTTAAGCCTAAGGGCATTTCCCAATATAAAAATGACGCTGAGCGAGATTTTTGAGGGGATGGACTGAGAGTAAACTCCTTAAATATTATGGCAAAGTTTAATGATATCTGGTAGCCTCGTTTATGTTTGACAAGTTCAGTAAAGAAAGATATACTGAAATTAATAGCATTATGATAAGTGGGAGTTAAATATCTATACCAAGGAGGAGAATACATGAAATGTCCATATTGCAGCAGTGACAACACCAGGGTTATTGATTCCAGGCCGGCGGATGATAACAATGCAATCAGACGCCGCAGGCTCTGCGATGACTGCGGGAAACGTTTTACTACATATGAGAAAGTGGAGACGATTCCGCTGATTGTCATCAAGAAAGATGACAACAGGGAGCAGTATGACCGCGCGAAAGTGGAAGCCGGAATCCTGCGTGCCTGTCACAAACGTCCAGTGTCTGCAGTGCAAATCAGCCATCTGGTCAATACGGTGGAGGTTGACATTTTTAACAGGGAGGAAAAGGAAGTTTCCAGTTCTGAGATTGGTGAGATTGTCATGAACCGCCTTCAGGAATTAGACCCTGTGGCATATGTAAGATTTGCGTCTGTCTACCGTGAGTTCAAGGACGTGAATACTTTTATGGACGAGATTAAGAAAATATTGGATAACTGACAGCAATATCATTTCAGGAGATATAGGAATATGTTGGAAAAATTTTATCCTGATGAATATCTGGATTCCGCCTATGAAATTGAGTTTGACCGCTTGTATGAAGAAGGCTACCGTGGAATTATTTTTGATGTGGATAATACGTTGGTTCCCCATGGTGCACCGGCGGATGAACGTGCCAGAAGACTGTTTGCACATTTAAAGGAACTTGGATACCAATGCTGTCTTTTGTCAAATAACAAAGAGCCGAGAGTAAAATTGTTCAATGATGTCGTCAAGGTTCAGTATATTTTTAAGGCTGGGAAACCTAAGGCCTCCGGTTACCGGCAGGCAATGGAACTGATGGGGACGGAAGAAGATAACACGTTGTTTGTAGGAGACCAGATTTTTACGGATGTGTATGGCGCCAAACGGGCCGGTATCCGCACGATACTGACGAAGCCTATCCATCCCAAGGAGGAGATTCAGATAGTGCTCAAACGTTACCTGGAAAAGATAGTGCTTTTCTTCTACCTGAGGAGAAAGTAAGTGGTGTATCTGGCAGGATGAGGATGAAGTGAAAAAGCGGAGGTATAACATATGATAATGTGTCCAAATTGTGGCGAAATGGTAGGAAATAACGTAGATACCTGTTTTAACTGCAGTTATGATTTCAAATTGCGCAGGGTGCCCAGCCGGAGAGAGACGTATGCGCTAAGTGAAGAGGAACGGCAGATGATAAAGGAAGAGGAAGAGGAGAAGTTTAAAAAACGGCTCGCAGAAATTAATGCCCAAAAGCCGGAGACATTGTTAAAAAATGCTTACTATGAGTATCGGACGGAGTATCTTTTTGACGATGCCAGCGGTGAGTTGCGCAAAAGAGATTTGGACGATGTTCTTGGACGGTATGCAGCTGATGGCTGGAGGCTTCACACAATGGCTGTGAATGAGGTGGGGAAAAACGAAACTACTGTGGGAGTTGGAGGCTTTTCTAACGGTGTCAATGCAACGCTAGATGTGACAATACTTGTTTTTGAAAGATGTATCAAGCCGGCAGAATTTTAATAATCAGGAAAAGGAGGAAATGAAATGAAAGTAGCAATTGGCAATGACCATACGGCAGTGGATTTGAAAATGGAAGTTATGGAGTATGTAAAAAGCCTGGGACATGAGGTGGTAAATCTGGGGACGGACAGCAGGGAGAGCTGCCATTACCCAGTATATGGAGAAAAAGTAGGGCGCGCGGTGGCAGCGGGGGAAGCAGACTGCGGTATCCTTATCTGCGGTACGGGCGTAGGCATTTCCCTGGCAGCAAATAAAATCAAAGGCATACGCTGCGGCGTCTGTTCCGATACCACGACAGCGCATCTGATTAAGGAACACAACAATGCGAATATAATTGCATTTGGTGCAAGGATTGTGGGAAATGAGCAGGCCAAGGATATCGTGAAGGCGTATTTGGATGCAGAGTTTATGGGAGGCAGGCATCAGACCCGTATTGACATGATTCATGAGATTGAAGAAAAAGGTTGAAAATTCTTCCATTATAGTATAGAATGGAACAAGTGTGAGGGCAGGATGTGCCCAAACGAAGTATAGTTTAAGGAGGAAAATCCAATGATTTCAGCAGGAGATTTCAGGAATGGCATTACGATTGAATTAGATAACAGTATTTATCAGATTATTGAATTTCAGCATGTTAAACCGGGAAAGGGTGCAGCTTTTGTCAGGACGAAATTAAAGAATATCAAAAACGGCGGCATAGTTGAGAAAACGTTCCGTCCCACGGAGAAATGCCCACAGGCGCGCATTGACAGGGCGGACATGCAGTACTTATATTCAGATGGAGATTTATACCATTTCATGGATGTGGAGACATATGAACAGATGGCGTTGGACGCAGAGGCAATTGGCGATGCGCTGAAGTTTGTGAAAGAGAATGAGATGGTGAAAATGTGCTCCCATAATGGCAGCGTATTTGCTGTTGAGCCCCCGTTGTTTGTAGAATTGAAAATTACCGATACGGAGCCTGGTTTTAAAGGAGATACGGCAACCGGAGCAACAAAGCCGGCGGTGGTAGAGACTGGAGCCACGGTCAATGTGCCCCTGTTTGTAGAGCAGGATGACGTAATCAAGATTGATACCAGAACAGGGGAGTACCTCTCAAGAGTATAGTCATTGCGAGGCAATTTATAACCATAATAAGGACGAAGTTAGACGGACCTGATGAACCGAAGGGTTGGCGCTAATTTTGTCCTTATTTTTTCTCTTGTATGATTCTTCTTTTTGTATTATCATGTTAGAAATGATAGTAAAGCGGTTATGATATATAAGAACAGCACTATCAATTATTTTTAGGAGGGCAAAACTATGGGAAAACCAACATTGGTAATTATGGCAGCAGGTATGGGGAGTCGTTACGGTGGGTTAAAGCAGATTGACCCGATTGACGACCAGGGGCACATCATCATGGATTTTTCAATCTATGATGCAATGGCAGCAGGATTTGAGAAGGTTGTGTTTATCATCAAAAGGGCAAATGAGCAGGCGTTTAAGGAAAGTATCGGCAACCGTGTTTCCAAGAAAATTCAGGTGGAATATGTATATCAGGAATTGGAGAAGATACCGGAGGGATTTGATGTGCCCGAGGGCAGGGAGAAACCGTTCGGAACCGGTCATGCCATTCTCTGCTGCAAAGACGTGCTGGATGGGCCTTTTGTGGTAATCAATGCAGACGATTACTATGGAAAACATGCGTATCAGGCAGTTTATGATTATCTTATGGAACACCAGGATGATGAGAAGTACCGTTATGCCATGGTAGGCTATGCTTTAAAAAATACCTTGACCGAGCATGGGCATGTGGCAAGGGGAATCTGCAGGACGGATGACCAGGGATTCCTTGAGGAGATTGTGGAGCGCACCCATATTGAGAAGCGGGGAGAAGGCGCTGCGTATACGGAGGATGACGGAAAGAGCTGGACGGAAGTTTCGGCAGACAGTATCGTTTCTATGAATATGTGGGGATTTTCCAGAAGTATTTTGCAGGAACTGGAGACTGGTTTTGTTAGTTTTTTGCAAGATGAGCTGCCGAAGAACCCGCTGAAGGCAGAATATTACCTTCCTATGGCGGTAGGCGAGCTGCTGCGGAAAGGGAAAGCGAGTGTCCGTGTGCTTACGTCCCGCGATAAATGGCATGGAGTTACCTATAAGGAAGATAAGAAGATGGTCGTGGAGGCGATTGCGGAATTAAAGGAACAGGGGCTGTACCCGGAAGAGTTTTAAATGGCAGGAATGGTGTTTGGGAGGAACTGTAGATAGCAAGGATTGATATTTTGGAGGGTTTTTATGGTAGATAAAGAATTATTGGAACGTGCAAAAGAGGCAGTCTGCCATTTTCGCACAGAGGGAACAACGGGAGGGATATGCCCCTGGGGCAGCGGGCATATCAATGATACTTTTCTGGTGGATGGCGATACGAGGTATATCCTCCAGCGCATGAACCGCAGTATTTTTGCAAAACCTTTGGAGGTTATGGAAAATATCACAGGCGTGACTTCGTTCTTGAAGGATAAAATAAAAAGATCAGGCGGCGATGAACGACGTGAGACACTTACGGTTATTTTAAGCGAAGATGGGAAATCATTATATCAGGATAGCTATGGGGATAATTGGCGCATGTATTATATGATTGAAGAAGCTGTATGCTACGACCAGGTGGAATCGGAACAGGACTTTTATGAGAGTGCCAAAGCATTTGGCAATTTTGGGCATTTGCTGTCGGATTATCCGGCAGAAACGCTCCATGAGACGATACCGGGTTTCCATGACACCAGGGCACGATATGACGTTTTCCTGCGGGCAGTGGAGGCAGATGTCTGCGGTAGGGCAGGAAGTGTCAGGCAGGAAATTTCTTTCTTCCAGGAGAGGGAGGGGATTACTGGTGTATTGAAACAAATGCAGGCGGAAGGGAAGCTGCCCTTGCGTGTGACGCATAACGATACCAAGCTTAACAATATCATGATGGATAAAAGTACTGGAAAGGGAATCTGCGTAATAGACCTGGATACTGTGATGCCTGGTCTTGCTGTCCATGATTTTGGTGATTCCATTCGTTTTGGCGCCAGTACCGGGGCGGAAGATGAGCCGGATTTGTCGAAGGTAAGCCTGGATTTGCATCTCTTTGAACTGTATGCCAGGGGCTTTTTGGAGGGCTGCCAGGGAAGCCTGACCAAGGAGGAGATTGCCATGCTTCCGTTGGGGGCAAAAGTCATGACTTATGAGTGCGGGATGCGTTTTCTCACGGATTATCTGCAGGGCGATACTTATTTTAAAATCCACAGAGATGGGCAGAATCTTGACAGATGCCGTACCCAGATGAAACTCGTAGCGGACATGGAAGCAAAATGGGCGCAGATGGAGCAGATAGTAAGTCGAGCAGTATAAATCTGTTACAGTTCACTTCCTCGCCATTCGCAAAGGCGCTTTCAGCGCTTTCTCGCTGCTTTGCAGCTAACTTTGCTCATAGACTGGCGTTCCCTTCGTCAGCACAAATGGAGAAATCATCATGCAAGCATGTGATTGTCTCCATATTGACTGACGAGTGAACTGTAACATTAAAAATAATGCTGATATAAAAAATCAAAAAAGTTCTGGTATTTTTCCGGCATATATGATATACTTTTAAAATGATTGTGTATTTATTGTACAGAGACAGAACTGTTTAAAAAAAGTTACCGCGTGATATAGATTTAAGGAGGAAATAATTGTAATGAGCGTACAGGTGGAAAATTTAGAGAAAAACATGGTAAAACTCACCATTGAGGTATCAGCAGATGAATTGGAAAAGGCTCTGCAGGCAGCTTATATGAAAGAAAAGAGCAAAATCAGCATTCCAGGATTCCGTAAAGGCAAAGTGCCAAGAATGATGATTGAGAAAATGTATGGACCTGAAATTTTCTTCGAGGATGCAGCAAATATGCTGATTACCCAGGAATATCCCAAGGCTGTGGAGGAGTCCGGCGCTGACGTTGTTTCCAGACCAGAGATTGATGTTACGCAGATTGAAAAAGGAAAGCCGTTTATCTTTACGGCGGAAGCTGCTGTAAGGCCGGAAGTGACCCTTGGAGAGTATAAGGGCATTACGGTAACGAAGATTGACACCGCCGTGACAGAGGAAGAACTGAACGAAGAGATTGAAAGAGAGAGAAAGAGCAATGCCAGGACTATTACCGTAGAAGACCGTGCAATTGCAGAGGGAGATACGGCTGTGATTGATTTTGAAGGGTTTGCAGACGGCGTTGCCTTTGAGGGCGGCAAAGGAGAGAACCATTCTCTGGTAATCGGTTCCCATTCCTTTATTGAAGGTTTTGAGGAGCAGCTGATAGGAAAGAATACCGGAGATGAATTTGATGTAAACGTAACTTTCCCGGAAGAGTACCATGCACAGGAACTTGCTGGCAAGCCGGCAGTATTTAAGGTAAAGGTGAATGAAGTCAAAACAGAGGAACTGCCAGAACTGGACGACGAGTTTGCGCAGGATGTATCTGAATTTGACACGTTGGCTGAGTACAAAGAGAGTGTCGAGAAAAAACTTGTAGAGCGTAAGGAGGCAGAGGGAAAACGCGCGCAGGAGAATGAAGCGATAGACATTATTGTAGAAGCTTCCCAGATGGAGATTCCGGATGTGATGGTAGAGAATCAGACACAGTCTATGATGGAGGATTTTGCCAACAGGATTTCCCAGTCAGGATTGTCCGTGGAACAGTATATGCAGTTTAGCGGCACGACTATGGAGCAGATGATGGAGCAGATGAAGCCGGAGGCTTTGAAGCGTATCCAGTCCACGCTCGTGCTGGAAGAGATTGCCAAGAAAGAAGGCATTGAGGCATCTGAGGAAGATGTGGATGCAGAACTTGAGAAGATGGCAGGCATGTACGGAATGCAGGCAGACCAGCTGAAAGAATATATGGGTGATTCTGAGAAGGAATCCATGAAGATGGAAATTGCTATTCAGAAAGCAATAGAGTTGATTATGGAACATGCCCAAGTAAAAGATGCAGACCCAGAATAAGGAGGAAGTTTCATGAGTTTAGTACCTTATGTCGTTGAGCAAACTAGCAGAGGAGAACGGTCTTAC